>JAZOPP010000139.1:0-25860 GCA_045655625.1 Acutalibacteraceae bacterium | reverse complement strand
ATCGCCTTTAAGTAATTCCGTTAAAACCTCAACGAACTTTTCAGCAGATTTTGCGGCAAAACCTTGCGTAGCGGCCGAAGTCATAACCGATAGAATATCGCAATAAGGCGGGTAAATCATAAGCTTACGAGTGAGAATTTCCTCATCATAAAAGGCCTTATAATCCTGCTTTGCTGCGAGTTTGATAATATCGTTATCCGGATCCAGCGTTTGAATATATGCTTTACCGGGACTACTTCCGCGACCTGATCTGCCCACGACCTGTGTAAGCAGCGAGAAGGTTCGCTCAAAGCCACGAAAATCACCGCTATGCATAGATTGATCGGCAGAAATAACGCCAACCAGCGTAACGTTTGGGAAATTTAATCCCTTTGCGACCATCTGAGTTCCAATCAAAATATCATATTCGCCTGCCGCAAATGCCGAAAGCTTATCGCGAAAAGCGTTTTTAGCCATAGTGGTATCAGCATCAAGCCTCAGCACTCTGGCATTAGGTAACACCATTTTTAACTCATCCTCAAGCTTCTGTGTTCCTGCGCCGCTATATTTTAGATGCTCACCGCCACAGTTCGGGCAGTTCGGCGTATAGGGTTTTGAATGACCACAATAGTGACACATAAGTCTGCCGCTTGCCGAATGATAAGTCATTGAAATGCTGCAGTGCTCGCAGGTTGCAATATATCCACAGTTTGGACACGAAATATACGTGTTATGACCTCTGCGGTTTAAAAGTAATATTGCTTGCTTACCCTCTTGAAGCGTTTTGGAAAGCTCTTCTGAAAGAGTCATGCTAAGAACACCGCGATTTCCTGCAGCGGTTTCTTCACGCATATCGATAGGTAAAACCGTGGGTAACACAGCCTCACCGTATCGCTCAGATAACGTACAAAGCGTGTATTTGCCTGCCAATGCCGCACTATATGATTCTATAGAAGGAGTTGCAGAACAAAACAGGCAGGTGGCATTATGATATGCCGCACGAAATTTAGCAACGTCGCGCGTGTGGAACTTGGGCGACTGCTCGGACTTATAAGTGTGCTCCTGCTCCTCATCCATAACGATAAGGCCTATCTCTTTAAAAGGAGCAAATACGGCAGAGCGCGTGCCGAGAGCGATAAGTGCTTCACCATTCTTAACTCTTTTCCATTCATCAAGGCGCTGTCCGAGCGGAAGCGCACTGTGAAACACAGCAACATTATCGCCAAAACGCGAATAAAACAATTCAAGCATTTGCGGCGTAAGTGCGATTTCAGGGACCATAACTATAACTCCCCTGCCGCTATCAACAACGCTTTTAACAAGCTTTAAGAAAACCTGTGTTTTTCCGCTGCCCGTAACACCATGAAGTAATACGGGCGAATATTTTTGTGATTGAATTTTTTCAAGAACAGTATCGCAAACGCTTTGCTGTTCCTCAGTTAACAAAACACTTTCCGCATGATTGGCAGAAGCGCTAACCTCGGGACGGCGATAAACCTCAGTATCAAAAAACTCAACTATTCCGTATTTTTCAAGGTTTGATATAACCACCGGGCTAACACCCGTGAAATAGGTTATTTCCTTAACACTCATAGCGCCAACATCGCGCAAAAGTTCCACAACGGTGCGTTGCTTGGGAGTAAGCTTTATTGATTCCTCGGGCTCGTTTTCGGTGAGTCGCACCGTTTTAACGGTAGCATCGCCTATTCGCCTTATGGGATTACTATCTCTATAAAGATAGCCGGATTTATAAAGATGTTCTAAAAGTTCCTCGGCTGTGCTGAGCGAGAGTGCCTTTGATACCTTTTCAGAAGTGGCAGAGCCTATGGAAGCAACACACCTCGCAACCGCAAGCATATCACCCGAAAGTGCTGAAAAATCGGCATTCTTAATGCTATATTCGTTAACCAAGCGAACGCCAAGTCCACTTGGCAAAACAGCGTGCACAGCATCGAAATAGGTGCAGAAGGTATGTTCCTTAAGCCAAACAACCAGCTTTATCATCTCATCGCTGAGAACAGGCTTCTCATCAGTAACGGTGATAATACTCTTTAAATTATCGGCATCATCGCATTCGCTCACCGATAAAACAAAGCCTTGACGCTTGGTATTGCCTTTGCCAAACGGCACCAAAACTCTGCAGCCTACAACTGATTTTTGGGAAAATGCCGATGGGATTACATAGTCATATTGTTTATCAAACATCGGGGTTGATTTATCGATAACTACCGAAGCGATAACACTACTCACCTATCAGCACCTCCCAAGCGAAAATTTAGCGGGTTGATTATTTTGCTTTATACTCGGTTGCAAGCTTGTTTATTGCAAGGCTTACCGGTTTTTCAACAATAATCTCCTCATTCTTCTGAGCATCCTCAGAAATAGTTCTTGCCTCTTTGGCAATTTTCAGCACGAGCTGATAACGATTATTTTCTAATTCAATAAGTTCTCCAATTGCGGGATTAAGCATTTTCAAGCACCTCATCAATAATATTTTTTTGTCTTTCTATAACCAGTCGCTGACTGCGGATAACCATAATCAAATCATCAACTGCTTTGGAAAGATCATCATTAACAACAATATAATCATATTCCTCGGCTCTTGCAATCTCACCGAGCGCTGAACTCATTCGAGCGTTTATAACCTCTTCGGTTTCGGTTCCTCTGCCGCTTAGTCGGCGGCGAAGCTCTGCATAGGAGGGCGGCATAATAAATATGCTCACTGCCTCAGGCATTTTTTCACGGACCTGCTTGGCACCGTTAACGTCCACCTCCAGCACGGCATCGATGCCTTGATTGAGTGCATTCATAACGGGCTTCTTCGGGGAACCATAGAAATTGCCGCAAAACTCATTGTGCTCTAAGAGCATATCATCCTCAATGAGCTTTAAAAACTCATCCTTGGAAATGAAATGATACTTCTCACCCTCAACCTCGCCCGGTCTCATCGGGCGCGAAATTGAGGATATGGAAAAGAATAACTCAGGGCATTTTTTGAACACCTCTTTTAAGATGGTGTCCTTGCCCGAACCGGAGGGACCGGATACGATATAAAGGCGACCTTTACTCATCCTCATCCTCCTCGATATCCTCATATTCACTATCGTCATATACCCTGTTTGCGACGGTTTCAGACTGAAGATATGTAAGAATTATATGGTCACTATCGGTGATTATAACGGCACGAGTGCGTCGACCATGGGTTGCATCGATTAAAACTCCACGTTCCTTTGCATCCTGAATAATACGCTTAATAGGAGCGGATTCGGGACTAACTATCGCAACAAGGCGCGATGCCGATACCATGTTACCAAAACCAATATTTATAAGTTTCATTTCTTTCACCTATTCTATGTTCTGAATTTGTTCACGGATTTTTTCAATCTCGGCCTTAATATCAACCACGGTATGCGCGATTTCAACATCCTGCGCTTTGGAGCCGATGGTGTTGGCTTCGCGGTTCATTTCCTGAATGAGGAAATCGAGCTTCCGGCCAATAGCGGCATCGCCGCCGAGCATTTCAAACATCTGAGAAATGTGGCTGCGGAGACGAACCGTTTCCTCGGCTACAGCTACCTTATCGGCAAAAATGGCAACCTCGGTAATTAAACGCTGCTCATCAACCTGAGCATCGCCCAAAAGATCGCGTATTTTTTCATCAAGGCGCTCACGGTATTGGCGAACGGTTTCGGGAGAACGCTCTTCAACAAAGGCAACTTTTTCAAGAATAAAGTTTGCTCTTGAGATAACGTCGTTCTTTAATTTCTCGCCCTCAACCTCACGCATCTTAACAAAGTTATCAACTGCATCCTGTGCTGTATCCAAAACAGCGGCGGTAACCTCTTCCTCAAGAACCTCGTTTTTCTTTATTTCAAAAACCTCGCTATTTCTTGAAACGGTGGAAACCGAAATATCATCGCGAAGACCATAAACGTTCGCAAGCTCACGCAAAGCAGCAACATATCCATCGGCAAAATTGCGATTGATGGTTATCTGAGCATCGCTCTCGGCGGTGGATTCAACCGTTATATAAACCTCAACCTTACCGCGAGTGATACGCTCTTTAAGGAACGATTTGATTTGCTCTTCCAAAAATGAATAGTTACGGGGCACGCGAGCAAAGCACTCGAAATACTTATGATTTACCGATTTAAGTTCAACAGTAACGTCAAATATTCCAACCGACTTTTGTGCTCTGCCGAAGCCCGTCATGCTTTTTATCATAACGAAAAACTCCTTTTACAGTAACAGAACATACTTATACCATTTTGATTATATTATTTTATCAAATATATATATCGCTTGTCAACCTTGTGAGGGTTTTGTAACTATTTTTAACTATTTAAAATTTTTGCTTGACAAGTGCAGAAAGTTGTCATATAATAATCAGGCTGACTTGCTGCTATGGCTCAGGTGGTAGAGCACATCCTTGGTAAGGATGAGGTCACCAGTTCGAATCTGGTTAGCAGCTCCACAAAAGGACTTCTTCGGAAGTCCTTTTGTTTTTTATACTACTTATCCCCCATTAAGCGGTATGATCACTAAACAATTTTAAAAGAAAAAACGGTATGGGAATTCCACACCGTTTTTTCTTATTCTATTATTAGTTTTCCAAAATATTCCGGCTGATGATAGCTTACCTTATCACCACCAATTTCATTCCACATTCCGTAATGCGGAATTGCAGTTTTGTCACCGCACTTATAGAAATTAGCTCTGATAACCGAACCGCTCTCAATAGCGGCATTCGGGAACATTTTCTTAATATCCTCAAAGCTTAAAAATATCTCAACAGACCATTTATCTTCTTCTCTAACCGCCTTAATTTCCGGCAAGGAAATAAAGTTATCGATGGTCACAACGTCGCCATCAGCCCTGCGTACTGTTGCAAGAAATGCACCTATCGCATTCATCTCGATATTGATATATTTTTCACCGCAAGGGTCGAACATAGCAAAAAACTCAAGACAACTATCTTCATAAACAGGGTCGTTGAAATTTTTCTTTTCTGCCAGCGGATTACTCTCAAAAGCAGTCAGCTTGGCAACCAGTCCTTTACCCTTTAAAATAGCGACCTGAGCGAATGCCATCGGCTCATAGCCGGACGTCCATTTAAAGGTATCTATCTCCGCTTTGGAAATTTCGTTCCAATCAAGTTTTTCGGTGGTTTTAACTATGTACTCCTTCATTACCTAAAGCACTCCATAGCAGAATTATAAATCATTTTACGGCACACGGTATAATACGGCGTTTCGCCAAATGCGGACAAAAGCAAGGTGGGATTTAGATTATTTTCACCACCTGCAGCAAGAACTATTGAAAGTTCAACGCTATCACCATTTGAAACAGAAAAACTCTTAATACAGGGCGCCATATCGATTTCCTTCATCTTACCCTTTTTGGTTTTTTTCTCAGTTATAATCGCTTCTTGTAATAAGAATTCCTCAAGTGACTGAGCAAACGACTTATCATTGCTCTCGAAGGTTATTAAAAACTCAGCAAATGCTATTTCCCCCGTTTTTAAAACAGCATCGCAGACATCGGTCACAACCAAACCATCGGGAAAAACTGAATTGAGTGCTGATTTTACCATTTCGTTGCTGAATTCAGCATCCATAATGCGAATATCCATTATCTCATAGTCGCTTGTAAAGCCTAAAGATAGCGGTAGCGCAAAAGTTATATACGGATGCTGATTAAATCCCTCGGTATACCAAATCGGTACGCCGGAGCGTCTGATAACGCGGGTCATAAGACGGTTCATATCGAGGTGGGAGGCAAACTTCATTCTGCCGTTTTTAGTGAAAAATACTCTAACGTTTCTCAAAGCACACACCCTCCCCATAGCAATTTGCGCCGCAACCTGCACACTTTTCGCGACAGTTGGGCGTTGTTGTTTCGCCGTGCGCCTTTTCATTTTCGCAGATAAAGAAGCGTTTCGTTACACCGTAGTTCAAATGATCCCACGGCATAACCTCGCTATATTCCCTGCCGCGGTTAGCGTAAAACGCTGTATCAACACCGCATTTATCGAAAGCATCTATCCAGCGTTCCAGTGAGAAGCATTCGTTCCAGCCATCAAAACGACAGCCGCTGTTATATGCGGTTTCAATGACCTCGCAAAGTCTGCGATCGCCGCGCGAGAACACCCCCTCTAAGAAGCTGGTCGATGAATCGTGATAGCTGAGAGAGATTTTCTTGGTTTTTATTGAATTGCGCAAAAGATCGTGTTTTCTGCGTATTTCATCGATATCTATCTGCGGTTCAAACTGGAATGGAGTGAACGGTTTCGGAACAAAGGTTGAAACACTTATAGATACATTTACGGATTTATATTTAGGCTTATTTGGCATGCGATAAAACGAATCAACAATTTTTTGACCCAACTCCGCAATACCAACGATATCCTCATCTGTTTCGGTTGGCAAACCTATCATAAAGTAAAGCTTAACGGAAGTATATCCGCCCTCAAACGCGGTAAGACAGGTGCGCAAAATTTCTTCTTCCGTTATATTTTTGTTTATAACGTCGCGCAGTCTTTGAGTGCCCGCCTCGGGCGCAAAGGTTAAGCCGCTCTTGCGGATATACTGAATTTTTTCAAGCAGCTCGGTTGAGAAATTATCAATACGAAGCGAGGGCAGAGAAATGCTTACCTTATCCTTTTCGCTCCATTCAATCATACGGCTGAGCAGCTGCTGAATCTGGCGATAATCACTTGTACTCAGCGAAGAAAGCGATATTTCATCATAACCTGTGGTATCGCAAAGGGATTTAGCTTGCGAAAGAATTGTATCAATCGATTTTTCTCTAACGGGTCGATAAATAAAGCCTGCTTGACAAAAGCGACAACCTCTGATACAACCGCGATATATTTCCTGAACAGCGCGGTCATGCACTATCTCTGTTGTGGGAACAACAAAGGTTTTGGGATAAAAACTCCTATCCATATCGCGCATTATACGCTTATTTATAACGGCAGGAGCGCCATCCTTGGGGGTAATTGCAGCAATAGTTCCGTCAGCGTTATATTCACAGTTATAAAACGCGGGAACGTAAACGCCCTCTATTTGAGCGGCGGCGCGCAGGAAGGACCGCTTGTCCCAGCCAACCTTTTTAAAGCACTTATATAAATCGATAACCTCAAGGTCGACCTCTTCTCCCTCGCCAAGGAAGAAAATATCAATAAATTCTGCCATAGGCTCGGGGTTGCATGCACAGGGACCGCCTGCAACAACTATAGGAGAATTATCGTCTCTGTCGGCGCTGCGAAGCGGAACTCCTGCGAGGTCTAGCATATTGAGCACATTGGTGTAGGAAAGCTCATACTGCAACGTGAATCCGATAAAATCAAAATCCTTAATCGGGTCGCGACTTTCGAGCGCAAAAAGCGGAATATCGTTCTCGCGCATAACGTCTTGAAAATCTATCCACGGATTAAAAACGCGCTCACACCAAATATCCTCGCGCGCATTAAATTGGGAATATAAAATCTTCATTCCCAAGTGCGACATTCCTATCTCGTATGTATCGGGAAAGCAAAAAGCAAAGCGTACGTCAACCTTTTCCTTATCCTTGATTATACTATTAAGTTCACCGCCGGCATATCTGCCGGGCTTTTGAACCGAAAGCAAAAGCTTTTCTAATTTTTTGTTATCCATAATTGCTCCTTAAACGTTATAATCACATTTTAGACCAAAAAGGGGTTTCTTTCAACAATTATTTGAAAAAAGTGAGAATAATTATATAAAGCCCCAATATGGAAATGCTTGGATTTAATGTGCCAAAAAGCGTGCCTAAAACGCCAAAAACTATAAAGAACGTTCCCACAAACACCGAAACACAAACGTGTATAATATTTGCTGCCACGGGTGAAAAATGAGATATTAGAAAATTAAACAATAACGAGCCGCCATCGAGCCCCTTGGCGGGTAGCATATTAAACACTGCTATTATCAGCTCAACTGCTGCCCATTTTGCAAAACTGATACTACCACTAAAACGATAGACAGAGTATAACAGCACAAAAAGCAAAAAGTTGCACGCAGGACCGCTAATTAAAATGATGTTCTCAATTTTTCTTCTGAATCTCTGTGGGTTGATTATTTTGATGCTACCGGGAATGAGTTCTATCTCTTTTGGCGCAACGCCCAGCTTTTTCATGGCAAATATGTGCGCTGATTCGTGCGCCGCAATTGCAAACAGTACGGGCATAGCAAGTCCCGTACGGTCGGTGAACAGCATTAAACAAATTATTGCCGAAAAGAAATATGTAATCTTTATTCTTACCCCGAAAATCTTAAAACTCATTCCACAATTACCTTGTAATCTTCTTCAAATGAGGAAAAATCATCACGCTCATCAAATATATCCTCAAGTCTTGTTTCTTCCTCAAAACACTTGATATATTCGGATTTTACCTCTTTATAAAACTCGCCGCCTACCGTTTTAATTATAAAGGCGCCTATTAAAACTACCGCAAAAGTCATAATTTGGAATATAAGCAAAACATACTTAAAATCTAAAGTTTTTTCAGTCGCTTCTTTTTGCATTTCCACAGCTATCACCTCATCATAATTTTATACTTTTGCGTATATTTTTATGAATATTTTTCGGTTGTTTTCTATTGATTTATTCAGCGAATTGTGGTATGCTTTGTTGATAGATAAATATTTAAGGAAAGGAGCTTGTTCTAACTTGGGTTTTTCATTAAACAAACGCGCGAAAATACCGTCAATTGTTGTAACCGCCGTTTTGTTGCTGATAACCGTTTTGGATGTTAAGGTATTCTTCCAAGAACGTTTTTCTAAAGATATACTGCTGTATATTTTCTGCATTTTAGCTTCTTTCTTAATCGGCGCCCTACTTGCTTTTGATATCAACATTAAAAACAAATACATCGAGGGTGTTGCAAGTACGGTTATATTCTTCTTGGTTCCTGTTGTGGTAACAACCATGACCGAAGCTTTAAACGACGTGTTCGTTTATGATATGACACACGTTGGTTTCGTTGCCAACTATATTATTGTTTTAATTTTTAATTTATTTGTTTTCTGTCTCTCGGGCAGCTATCGCCTACCGCTGATGATAGTGTCGCCTTTCCTTTTTATTCTCGCAACCGTAAACTTCTACGTTAAGTCCTTCCGCGGCACACCGTTCATCCCTATGGATCTTGTATCGACCGAAACAGCGATGAACGTTTCAAATGAATATACGTTCCATATCAATTATCAGGTTTTAGTTGCATTTATCATTCTTGTATTTTTAATGGTTCTCGGCATAAAACTAAAAACCCCCAAGTTTGATTTAAAAACAAAGATAATCTCACGTTCACTGGCGCTGGTGCTTCCCGTTGTTATTGCGCTGACGTTCTATATGACCGATTTCTTTGTTAACATGGGAATTAAGCCCGACTTCTGGAATCAAACCCGCGGCTATAAACGCCACGGATTTGTATGTAGTTTCTTCGTTAACACCAAGTATCTTTTCGTTACTACACCTCGTGGCTACGATGCTGATATTGCCGAGGAAGCGGTTAAAGACGCCGTTGAACAATATGATAAAGAAAACGGCAAAAATACCACGCAAAAAGTCCCCAATATCATCTGCATAATGAATGAATCGCTCTCTGATTTGAGTGTTCTCGGCGATTTGGAAACCAACATCGAATATATGCCCTACCTGAACAGTCTTAAGGAAAATACCATTCGTGGTAATCTTTACGTTCCTGTTATCGGTGCGGGCACCTCTAACAGTGAGTTTGAATTCTTAACCGGTAATACAACAGCGTTCCTCCCTGCCGGCAGCAACGCCTATATGCTCTACGTAAAAGAGCGTGCCGCTTCCTTAGTTTCAACTCTCAACAAACAAAACTATAACAGCGTTGCATTCCACCCTTATTATGCAAGCGGCTGGAACCGTGTTAACGTTTATAATGCTTTCGGCTTCTCTCTTTTCAAGAGTTTGGGCAACATTATGGATCTCTCCATAATGGAGGAATATCAAAAAACCAACAGCATAAACAAGCTGCAGGAAATGATAGATGAAAAATATCCCAACTCAAATATGATACTGCGTGCTTACGTCAGCGATTCCTATAACTACAAGGTTATGATTGAAGACTACGAAAACCGTGATGAAACCAAGCCCTATTTCGTATTTAACGTAACTATGCAGAATCACGGCAGTTATAAGCGCAAGGCTGATAACTTCATCGAAAATGTTTGGCCTACTAATCTCAGCAAAGACTATCCCAAGGCAAAACAGTATTTATCGCTTGTTAAGTATTCCGATGATGCTTTTAAAGAGCTAATTGAGTACTACAGCAGCGTTGATGAACCCGTAATTATTTGTATGTTCGGCGACCATCAGCCCAGCATTGAAGAAAAATGCGTTGAGGAGTTGCTTGGCAAAAAAATAAGCCAACTCTCCACCGAGGAAAACCAAAAGCGCTACACTACACCCTTCTGGATTTGGGCAAACTATGATATTGAGGAAGCAGAAATTGAGCGTATGAGTGCTAATTATCTCTCCTCTTATCTCCTCGAGATTGCCGGTCTTGAGCTTTCGGATTATAACAAGTATCTCCTGCAGTTATATAAAACCTTACCCGTTATTAACACCGCAGGTTATATCGATAACGATGGTAATTATTACTCTTGGAACGATGAATCAAAATATTCTGACCTTATAAATCAGTACAAATACGTCCAGCACAACAATATGTTTGATAAATCAAACCAAAAAGAAAGTTTATTCTATTTAGGTGAATAAAACAAACCCGTCAGGTTAAGTTCTGACGGGTTATCTTTTTATTTAGATAAATATTTGTGAATTGATTCGGCAGCCTTTTTGCCTGCGCCCATTGCAAGAATTACGGTAGCAGCGCCTGTTACAGCGTCGCCGCCCGCATAAACGCCATCCTTGGTTGTAGCAAGATTATCATCGACTACCAGACAGCCGCGCTTATTAGCTTCAATGCCAAAGGTTGTTGTTCTGATAAGCGGATTAGGCGACGTACCAAGCGCCATAATTACGCTATCAACAGGAATGGTAAATTCAGAGCCCTCAACGGGGGTTGGGCGACGTCTGCCGGAGGCATCGGGCTCGCCAAGCTCCATACTCACGCATTCAATAGCGTTAACGCATCCACGCTCATCACCTAAAATCTTAGTGGGGTTAGTTAGAATTTTAAACTCTATTCCCTCTTCAAAGGCGTGGTGAACCTCCTCTGCACGAGCGGGCATTTCATCCATGGAGCGACGATAAATAATATATACGTGTTCAGCGCCGAGGCGCTTTGCACAGCGTGCTGCATCCATTGCAACGTTTCCGCCGCCTACGATAGCAATTGATTTGCTGCGTTTAATAGGCGTGTCGTATTCATCAAGATATGCCTTCATGAGGTTGATACGGGTTAAAAACTCATTGGCTGAATAAACACCAACAAGGTCCTCACCCTCGATGCCCATAAACATCGGAAGTCCTGCGCCCGATGCAATATAAACAGCACCAAATCCCATATCCATGATATCATCAACCGATAATATCTTACCTATTACCATGTTGGTTTTTATATCAACACCAAGCTTTTTAAGGCCATCGATTTCGGATTTAACAATGCTCTTAGGCAAACGGAACTCGGGAATACCGTAAACCAGCACTCCGCCCGCTGCGTGGAAAGCTTCAAAGATAGTTACGTCATATCCCAATTTCGCCAAATCGCCTGCACAAGTAAGACCTGACGGGCCTGCGCCAATAACGGCAACCTTTTTGCCGTTTTTGATTATCGGCGGAATTTCATCCTCGCAGTTAGCACGATGCCAATCCGCTGCAAATCGCTCAAGCCTGCCTATGGCAACGCTCTCGCCTTTTACACCGCGAACACACTTACCCTCGCACTGAGCCTCCTGCGGACAAACGCGACCGCATACTGCAGGGAGCGCGTTTGTTTCCTTGATTTTGCGATATGCACCCTCAAAATCGCGGTTAGCAATAAGCTCAATGAACTCAGGAATTTTAACGTTAACGGGGCAGCCACTCATGCACGGGCGAGTCTTGCAGCGAAGGCAACGCATAGCCTCTTCAACAGCCATGTCCTCGGTGTAACCGGTGGATACCTCTAAAAAGTTTTTATTGCGGACGTTAGGGTCCTGTTCAGGCATGGGAACCTTGATCATCGACATATTAGCCATTGATCGCACCTCCCATTCTGCAGGTGTGCGCTTCTTCCTCTTTATAGAAAGAATTTCTTCGCATCAGACCATCAAAATCAACGAGATGACCATCGAAATCGGGACCATCAACGCAAGCAAATTTAACCTCTCCGCCAACGCGAACACGGCATCCGCCGCACATTCCCGTTCCGTCAATCATAATGGGATTTAAAGAAACGATGGTTTTAACTCCAAATTCTTTGGTAGTCAGCGAAACGAATTTCATCATAGGAATCGGACCAATAGCGATTACCAAATCGCAGTCGCCCTTAGAAAGGAGGCGCTTTAATACGTCTGTTACCAGACCCTTTTCGCCATATGAACCATCATCAGTGGTTATATAAAGATCGTTGCAAACCTCTTTCATTTCATCTTCAAGAATAACTATATCCTTGTTTCTGAAGCCTGCAATAATATCCACGTCAACACCCATTTTGTGCAACGTTTTAGCCTGCGGAAAAGCAATAGCACAGCCTACACCGCCACCAATTACGATAGCACGCTTGGGTTCGCCGAATTCCGTGGGCATTCCAAGTGGACCTGCAACATCGGCAATGAAATCACCGACATTTAACTTTTGCATTCTGCGAGTGGAATTACCAACCGCCTGAAAAATTATGGTGATGGTTCCTCTCTCGCTGTCAAAATCGGCCACGGTAAGCGGTACGCGCTCGCCTACCTCATCGATTTTAACTATAACAAACTGACCGGCCTTAACCTTTTTTGCAATAAGCGGTGCATCCAACACCATTAAGGTAACTGCCGAATTCAAGTTTCTTTTTTCTAAAATTTTAAACATATAATCACTACTTTACTGCTGCTAAAAGTTCTTCTGTTTTATCGGTTTTTTCCCATTTAAGGTCAAGGTCAGTTCTGCCCATATGGCCATATGCGGAAACCTGTTTATAAATAGGATTACGAAGTTCAAGATGGCGAATAATAGCCTCAGGACGCAGATCAAAAACAGAGTTTATTGCATCAGAGAGTTTCTCTTCGCTTACCTTGCCCGTGCCGAAGGTATCAACCATTACAGAAACGGGGCGAGCAACGCCGATAGCATATGCCAACTGGACCTCGCACTTATTTGCAAGACCTGCTGCTACTATATTTTTAGCAATATAGCGGGCTGCATATGCTGCAGAGCGGTCAACCTTAGTGGGATCCTTACCAGAGAATGCACCACCACCATGACGGGAATATCCGCCATATGTATCAACAATAATTTTTCTGCCGGTAAGGCCGGTGTCGCCCATAGGTCCGCCAACAACAAATCTGCCGGTGGGGTTAATGTATATCTTAGTGTTTTCATCAAACAGGGCATTCGGAACAATGGGTTTAATAACGTGCTCGAGAACGTCGGCACGGAGCGTTTCGAGGGAAACCTCAGCGCTGTGCTGCGAGGAAACAACAACAGCATCAACACGAGCAGGTTTATTATCGATATATTCAACCGTTATCTGGGTTTTGCCATCAGGGCGAAGATAAGCGAGCGTTCCGTTTTTGCGAACCTCTGTAAGCTTTAATGCCATTTTATGAGCAAGCGCAATAGGCAGCGGCATAAGTTCTTCGGTCTCATCGCAAGCGAAACCAAACATAATGCCTTGGTCGCCCGCACCGTGAAGATTAAGTTCATCCTCATCGCCGTTCTTAATCTCAAGCGACTTATCAACTCCGAGTGCAATATCGGGAGACTGCTTATCTATATTTACGCAAACCTTGCAGGTGTTACCATCAAAGCACGCATCGGGTCCGTTATAACCAATTTCAACAACAGTATCACGAACTATCTTTTCAATGTCAACGTCTGCCGTTGTGGTAATCTCTCCCATAACGTTAACGATATTGGTAGTGCAAAAGCTCTCACAAGCAACGCGCGCATTCTTATCCTTGGCGATTATAGCATCCAAAACGGAATCGGAAATACGGTCACAAACCTTATCTGGATGACCCTCGGTAACCGATTCAGACGTGAATAAAAATCTGTTCATAACAACCTCCATAAAAATAGCCCACCAAGTTATGAGGTGGGCAAAATTACCTCATCTTCAGGAATTAGCACCTTGTAAAACAGGTTGCCGGGCATCACAGGGCCTGTCCCTCCGCCACTCTTGATAAGGGTAGTATTAAATTTATTGCTAAATTATTATATACATATGGTCGAATTTTGTCAATAGAAAATCATTATCTAATAACGGAAAATGCTCCCTCCAGATAAAGTATCAAGAAAAGAACTGCTAAAACGATAATAACAAGCGAAACACAAACCAAAATCATTGATTTGGCCGTGTGACGAGGTGCACCCTCACCTTTTAATAGTTTAGCCTTTCTTAGAGCAGACGTCATAGGCTTATAGAGAATTGCCGCCGCGGCAGCATTTATAGCACTTTTGCATAAATTAAAGGGCAGCAAAAGCTTAGGGATTATTTTAATGATTTCCTTAGTTGGCAGACCCATATAAATTGGCGTTATAAAGATGTTGGCAATCATCATAACGCCGGTAACCGCAAATATAGATAAAATTAGTCCCGTTATTGCCCCTCCAAAGGTTCGGCGATATTTATAAATGCTTCCGCAAACCACAACAAAGGTTCCGCTTGAGATAATATTCATAATCAAGCCATAAACCTGCGTATCTCCGCCAAATGTTAAGGTCTCAACAACAGAAACCGCAACGGCGGACATAAGTCCGTAAAGCGGTCCAAAAAGCAAAGCGCTGATAGCTAAAATTGCATCCTTCAAATCAAAGGTTAAAAACGAAACTCTGAAATGAAAAATAAAGGTCATAAGATATGCCATTGCACAAAAAAGCGCCGTAACGGTTAGCTTTCGGTTATCGGTTTTAGTTTGCATAATACCTCCTGAAAAAACAAATGCCTGCGAAAATCTTCGCAGGCATAAAACGATACTTTCGTTCTTCTTCCATCCGGACTATACCGTCGGCTTCGGAATCTCACCGAATCAACCAAAACTTGGCTCGCGGGCTATACCGCCGGTGGGGAATCTCACCCCGCCCTGAAGACAAAATTATTATATCACAATGAACACGCTTGTCAAGCAAATTTGTAAATTAAAAAGGCGTAGATAAATATCTGCAAAACCATTATCACAGGGAAACCTATCATAAAGTTTTTATGCAATGTTTTATGCCTTATTGCTTTCATCGCCATATACATAAGCGGTGCACCACCGAAAATTGCATATAAAAACAGGCATCGCTCGCTTATTCTGCGCATTTGATACTTTGCTGCAAGCTTATCGTAAACGGTGATAACCGTTCCCACAAGATTTACAGCAAGTAAATATAAAACAACAAATTTCATCCTATCACCAAATACATTATAGCAAGTATTGATGAAATCTTCAACGGATTTTAGAGATACAACGGCTAAACAGCCACTTTTTCAATTTCCCTTTTGGGTTTTTGTATTATTCTTTTTTCAAGCCGCGAATTATAGGATTGCGATATCGATAGAGCATCCGCCACCTGCTTTTGGGTATATTCTTGGTATCCGTTCATACCAAATCTCATTTCCATAATTTGCTTTTCACGAGGGTTCAAAGTATCAACCAATGAATGAAGCAGTTTTTTCTCATCCTCCTGTTCGAGTGAACGACTGATTTCATCTACATCGCTACCCAGAATATCAGATAACAAAAGCTCGTTGCCGTCCCAATCGATATTTAACGGTTCATCAATAGATATTTCAGTTTTTTGATTAGAGGTCTTGCGAAGATACATTAAAATCTCGTTTTCGATGCAACGCGAAGCGTAGGTTGCAAGTTTTATTCCCTTTTCAGGGTTAAAAGTATTAACCGCTTTTATCAGTCCGATGGTGCCTATTGAAATTAAATCCTCTACCCCAACACTTGTGCTATCAAACTTACGCGCAATATATACCACCAATCGCAAGTTGTGAGTTATTAGCTCGTTCTTGATATACTCAGGGTCGTGCTTATGCTCCTCATAGAGCATTTCCTCCTCATCCGCCGATAAGGGTGGCGGCAGCACCTCCGGACCATTTATGTAATAAAGCCCGCTTCTAAGGCCCAATTTAGCGCAGATTTTCGCAAACAGCTTTTTAAAGAAAAACATTATAAACACCACTCAACTAAAAAATGAAGGCGATATTATTCCGTCAAAATCGCCAAGATCATCACTTAAAATTCCTATCAAAACATTATCGTTTTTAACGCCCTGCGCAACGGCAAAATCGGCACCAATGGCAGGCATTATTGAATTGCCCGAAGCAGTTTTATAGGGCAAAACTCTGAAACGATTCAACTTACTGCATGTATTATCAAATAATAGTGCACCCTTAACCGCTTCCCTGCCAAATAGTTTTTCGGATGCACGGCGCGCTAAAATTATCACCTTATCGGCGCTCATCGGATCACTTAAAGTATTGCCAGTATCTACAATGCAATCAAATTCGTATTCCTTGCCGCAGTTATATATTTTAACTGTTTCGTGCACTGCGTTTTTATCACTAACTTTATAGAAATTTCTCGCCACGATTATTATGAAATAGCACACAGCCGTTGAAAGTATCAGCACAATGGGCGAAATCGAAAAATAAACCACGCCGTTATTTATAACCATACCCGCAGGCTTTAGCACATACCAAAATCCGAGCATAAATCCCGCATATAAAAACGAAACGGCATAAAAAGAAAAAACACTGCGAATATATCGATTTAACGGTACTGCACCAAAGGCGATAATCGTTATAACCGCGCTTAATAAAAGCTTAATCAGTATCTCTGTTGCAAAATGCTGCTGCGGCAAAAAAATATATAGCGAGGATAACCCCCCGACCAATGAGGCCGACACCAACTTATAGGTTTTAGCCGACGCCGAAGCTATTAGTTTGGTTGCTAAAAGTATAAAATATGTAACAACAATATTGAGCACTATCAAGACATCGGCATACACTACCATGCTATCCCCTCTTTTCGTGTTTTTATTATATCGCCGAGGGGAAATAAAGTTTGTCAAAAAAGCGGCTCAAATATTGTAAAAAACAAGGAAAACCGCCCGTAGGCGGTTTTCCTATTTATGTGAATTATTCTTTTTAAACTGAATGGGCGAACAACCAATATTTTTGGCGAAAATACGACTGAAATAAAACGGGTTTTCATATCCGCAGCGCTCAGAAATCTCGGCTATTTTTAAATTGGTGGTAAGCAAAAGCTCGCGCGCATAAGAAAGCCTGATATCGTTAATAAACTGCTGCGGGGAAACACCCGTATGCTTTTTGAAGCATCTGCGCAACCAACAGGGTGTTATATTTTGCGAAAGAGCATAATCATCAATTGAAATATTCTCATTGAAATTTCTATAAAAGAACAGCATGGCAGCCTCAGCGAAATGAGTTTCGCTATTTTGCTCAACGCCAGCATGATAGCTGCGCGACATAAGGCAAAGCAACTGCTTAAAATAGCCGGTGGCAATGTTTATGTAGTTTTCACGTTTGAGCTGCAATTCTTTGATAATCCACTTATAAAGGATCAAATATTTTTCATTGGAACCGACCGAATAAACGCCGCTACGATCAAATCCCAGTTCCTTTAAATAATTATCGCAATCATAACCTGTGAAATGGGTCCAGAAAATTTCGGTATCATTATTACCGACCATATGATATTGCTGAGCCTCCCCGGGGCGATAAATTGCTATCATGCCGGGATACAAACGCTCTTCCTTACCGTTAAAAATGAAGCAATACTCGCCTTTTGATAAAAAAAGAAGCTGATAATCCTCGCGACCATTTTCGCGATAAGTGGAGTGCCCGGGCGTTCCGCCTTTAACAAAGGATTGACCGCTTGAACCTACGACAAACTCCTTGGTTAAATCAACGTAGGCTCTATCGTATTTGCGCAGTGTTAAATCAATATGTCCTGAATTTGAATACATAAATATCACCACAAATATTATACGCTCTGTATTCTATAAAGTCAAATAGTTAGTTTCGTTTTGTGCAAAAATTTCGATTTGTTCATTGTGGGAAGTCGCAAAATAATATATCATAGTATAAAAATTGGTAGGAGTGATCTTATGAATAAAGTCATCAACCCGAACGACTGGCAGAATCCTGCCATCACGGGTGAAAACCGCATAGAACAGTTTTCGCATTTCATTCCCTATGCAAATGAGAAAGCGGCGCTCAGCGGAATATATGCCAAATCACCTAATTATCTTCTTTTGAACGGTGTTTGGAATTTTAAATTTTATAAAAACGCCTATGACGTTCCTCAAAGCATTGCAGCCGATAGCGAGCATTGCAGCGAATGGGATAAAATCAACGTGCCCTCCTGCTGGCAGACAAACGGTTATGATCAGGCTCAATACATAAACGCCTGCTATCCTATCCCTGCAAACCCGCCGTTTGTTCCCACTCATAATCCTGCCGGCATATATACGCGTGAGGTTAACATTCCTACACATTTTGATGACAAAGACGTATTCATCACATTTGAGGGCGTTGCTTCGTTTTTCTACATTTGGGTTGATGAAAAATACATTGGTATGAGCAAGGGCGCTCATCTGCAGTCACGTTTTGACGTTACTGATGCAGTATGCGGAAAATCACGGGTTAGAATAACCGTTATGGTCTTAAAGTGGAGTGACGCCACATATCTTGAAGACCAAGACCTTATCCGTCTTAACGGTATTTTCCGTGACGTATATCTTTTGGCTCGCGATAAGCAACGTATTGAAGACGTATTTGTAACTACCGATCTTGATTCCTCCTACACCGATTCAACTATTGCGGTAAAAACCAAGGGCAACACTACATTTGTTGCCAAGCTCATCGATAAGAACGGAAATGTTGTTGATGAGAAATCTGCCGAATGCGGAAATGATATCATATTCAACGTTAAGAACGCCGATAAATGGACCGCCGAAACGCCTATCCTCTATACCCTTCTGCTTTTAAGCGGTGGCGAAGTTATTCCCGTTAAGGTTGGTGTTCGCAAGGTTGAAATCAGCGATAAATCAGAGCTTCTTATAAATGGTGTTGCAGTTAAACTTTTTGGCGTTAACCGACACGACACTCATCCCGATCTAGGTTACTACACCCCATGTGAGCATATGATTGCCGATCTTCTGCAGATGAAGCGTCATAACATTAACTGCATCCGTACTTCGCATTATCCCAACTCCCCGATTTTCCTTGAATACTGCGACAAATTCGGTTTCTACGTTATTGATGAAGCCGATCTTGAAGCGCACGGAACACGAACCGATAATAATATGCATCATGAGATGCTGCGTGATAACACCGACTGGACCGAAGCCTTCCTGCACAGAACCGTGAGAACGTTCCAACGTGATAAGAACCACGCTTCTATAATAATTTGGTCCATAGGTAACGAAGCCTGCATGGGAGAAAACCACAAGGTTTGTATGCGTTATCTCCACGAGCAGGACAATACCCGCCTTGTTCACTATGAAGGTGCTCACCAATCGGTTGATTATAAGGAACCCGGTGATGATACCGAGCTTGTTGATATCATCAGCCGTATGTACGTTGCTACAGAAAATACCGACCCCTACGTTGACGGTGTTCACGAAAAACGCCCCTATTACCTGTGCGAATTTTGCCATGCAATGGGCGTGGGTCCCGGAGACCTTAAAAAGTATCTTGATTATATTGAAGCGCACGATAGCTTTATAGGCGGCTGTGTTTGGGAGTGGGCAGACCATTCGATAAGACAGTTTGATGAAGACGGTAATGATTACTTTGTTTACGGCGGTTTCTGGGGCGATTATCCGAACGATGGCAATTTCTGCTGTGACGGCCTTAACTCGCCCGACCGCGTTGCTCACACCGGTCTTAAGGATTATAAAAACCTAATAAAGCCCATTTATGCCAAGAAGTTTGACGAAAAGACAAAGACCGTAACGCTTTATAATCGCAACAGCTTCACGAACGGCGATGATATTGCGCTTTACTATCGTGTGAAACGTGATGGTATTACCGTTGCGCAGAATCGCATTGACGATATAAGTGTTGCTCCAAAAACAACACGCGACATTACTTTGGACTACACTGTTCCCACCTCCGACAACGCCAAGTATTATATCGAATTTTCATTCGTTCAAAAATATGACACCGCTTGGGAAAAAGCAGGTTATGAAATCGGCTTTGATGAATTTGAGCTTAAAAATATCGAATATATCGCCCCTGCATATATCCCTGCTTCGAGCACGATTTCTGTTACCGAGTGTTATCCCTATGCTTATATCGGTGGTGAAGATTTTGAATATACGTTTAATCTCGCTTGTGGCTTCTTTGAGGCATTGAACCATAGCGGCAAAGAATTCCTTGCAGCGCGGAACGATCTTTCCATTTGGCGTGCTCCTATCGATAACGACCGTTGGAACCTCGATAAATGGCGCATGTTCAATATCGATAAGGCATTCACCACTTGCATGAAGTGTGAAGTCATAGAGGTTGCCGATTCATATGCCGTAATCGTAGCAAACGTAGCTCACGGCGGAGTTTCGGTTATTCCTGATATAAAAGGTTATATTACCTACACCATATTTGCAAATGGCGAAATCAAGACTGATATATCGGTTGATTATTCGAATAACTGTGAACTTTGGCTCCCCCGCTTTGGTATGGAAATCACTATGCCCGAGGGATTCGAAAATATCAAATACCTTGGTATGGGACCTGATGAAAACTATCGCGACCTTATTAACAGTGCTCGCATGGGTGAATATACCACTAAGGTAACAGATATGCACAATACCTATTCCAAACCGCAGGATAACGGCAACCGCACCAACGTTAGCTGGATGCTCTGCTATGATATCGCAGGCAGAGGCCTTTTGTTCAAAACCGAAAAGGTATTTGAATTCACCGCCTCTCACTACAGCGTTAAGGTGCTCGAAAACGCCAAGTATTCTTGCGACCTCGTTAAATCCAAGGAAACTTATATTCACATTGATTATAAGCAGTCGGGTGTTGGCTCCGGTATTTGCGGACCGAAACTTGACCCCGCGTATCGAATGGATGATAAGCACATTGATTTTACCTTTAGCATGAAGCCCGTATTTATTGAGAAATTCGATATTCCCGAAGAAGGCAGAACCTTTGCAAAGATTTAAGGTGCTATTATGAACAAAGCTAAATTAACAGAATACCTAAACGACGTTGTTGAAGCCTCATCCGGCAAGGAGCTTTTGGTAAAAATTTTTAAGGATTATAAGGAAATATATTCTTTTGAGGGTGGTTTTCGCAATGCAGCGAAAACCGAGCCCTCGGATATTAACGATATGTTTTATATCTATTCCTTAACAAAACCCATAACCTGCGCCGCCGCGATGCAATTGGTTGAGCGCGGACTTCTCGACCTTTATGCTCCCGTTAAGAAATATCTGCCCTATTTTGAGGATATTAAGGTCAAAGAGGGCGAAAAAGTAGTTGCTCCCAAAAGTGACGTTCTCGTTTGGCAGCTTTTCAATATGTCGGCAGGATTTAACTATGATACCAATACCGCATATAATGAGGCTGTCAGCGCCGGCCTTTCTACCGCAGAACTTTTTAAAGAAACGGCGCTTCGCGTACCGCTTTCTTTCCATCCGGGCGAACACTGGCAATATGCTTGCCGAAGCCACGAAGCTCTCGCCTGCTTAATTGAAGCGATAACCCATACCTCGTTCTATGAGTACCTAAATGAAAATATTTTCGCGCCACTCGGTATGAAGCATTTGCGCTTCACCCTCGATGATTACGCTGAGCATCATCTGGCAGATAGATTTAAGTTTGATACCGAAAATGACCGATTTGTTGCGTTACCAAAAGAGTTTTGCCTGGGACCCACAGATAAATATCAGTCGGGCGGATACGGTCTAATAAGTGATATAAACGATTATGAAAAGTTTGCAAACGCAATGGCAAATCTCGGCGTTGGAGCAAACGGAAAACGCATTTTATCTGAAAAATCCTGCGATCTTATGCGTCACGATTTCTTAACCGAGCAAAACCGCAAAGACTATCGCCTTAATGGATATGATTACGGATATGGTCTTGGTGTCAGAACACATATTTCTCACGCTGCAGGCTCAAAAAGTCCCCTTGGAGAATATGGTTGGGATGGTGCTGCCGGTGCATATACCCTTTTCGATCCCGAAAACAAAATTGCCGCAGTTTTACTTGCCCACACTCTGTCGGGTAACAAAAAACTCGACCATATGAAGTTCAGAGATTTACTCTATACCGAATAAAAAATTCCCTACGGAAAACCGTAGGGAATTTTTTTAAGGATTATTAACAACACCAATAAATAACGGTGTATCAATCGGAGAGGATATCACAAAGATAAAGGGGCGATCCAAGAAAAAATCAACCTCATCCTTAGGCATTGCACTGCCTGCATCCTTTATCACGGTGAATGCAGCAGCCTCACAGCCCTCTTCATCAATTTTCACTCTTGCCGAATGGTCAATCGAATCAACGTATGAAAATGCCTCAGTTATATTCGATAGATCGGCTTTATCAGTAAATATATCGGTCACGCCGAGTTTAGATAAAGCGTTGGATAATTGCAAGTTGGAGGTAACGTCAAACTTCGGCACTTTGAAGTTGATAATAACGCCGTTCGCCTGGTTATAATCAGCTTTTGCAGCAGTTATAAATTCGAGTGCCTCGCCACTCTCAAGCAGACTGTTTACCGAAACGCCTTCATCCGGCAGGATGAAATACATATTACCATAGTTTTGCATTTCTTTGGAAACGGCGGCAAAATTATCGCCATAATAATACGTTCCCGAATTATGCTGGTTCATAAACTCACATTGTTTATCGCCACTCGGAGAATGGAAAATCTCGGTAGTGTTACTAAGTGGATGAAAATCTATCTCCCAAGCCGCTTTATAATAAATGGTGCTTGCCATTGCAAGGGTGGTTTGCGGGGTCATACCGGGCAGCTGCTCAACAGCCTGCTCAAGCAAACCTCCAGTTTGCTTATTGAGCCATCCTTTAAATGCAGCATCAAATTCCTTAGAGCCCATTTTGCCGGAATAGGAAGATGCATAATAATTATCCTTGAGAATATTCAGCGTGTTTGCATTATAGCTCAAATTATCGCTCATCCATAAGGAGTTTGCAAATATCGATTTAACGGTACCATCATCACGATAATTAGCTTCCCAAATGACCTTTGCAGCTCTGCGCAATTCTTCTATAGAATCACTGCCTAAAAGCTCAAGCACCTGCTCTCTACTGTTTCCTGCGGCAGTTTCCGCCAACATCGACAGGGCAAAATAAACATTTATGGGCGAATATATAACATTATCCTCGCCGCCGTTCTTTAAAATTTCTGCAGCGGTTTTATTCACAAACGCATCAACTGCATGCAGCTGACTTTTAGTGGGATAGCTACACACCTTATGGGTATAATCATACCATTTATCAAAAGCAAGATTATACTCATTCCAATCATCGGTATCCTCTTCCGTGGGATACTGAGGCATCTCAGGATACACTGCCTCAACGGCTGCGGTAGTTAAAGGCTGGGTGAGGCCCGAAGGAGTTTCACCTTTTTGAGGCGCCTTGGGAATAAATAATACCGCAGTAAGTATCAAGCAAACACAAGCAGCCATAGCGACAAATCTTATTATAATTGCTCTGCGGCTATGACGTTTTCGGGAGATTGCGGTTATTGCAATAATATCATCATCTATATTGCTGATGCCGTTTACAAGTTCATCATTATTCATTTAAAAATCCCTCACTTTCCAAAAAAGTTTTTAACCCTTTTCGGGTTCTGAAGAGAAGACTTTTAATTTTAGATTGACTGCAGCCCTTGCATTTTGCAATGTCCTCAATGGAATCGCAAAAGAAATATCGACAAACAAACACCGTTCTACTCTCGGCAGACAAGGAGTGCAGATATCTGCTTATTGCTTCGCCGAGCAATTTTTCGTTCACCTTTTCCTCGGCGGATGGTGCGCCATCAACGCACTCCTCAAGCTCGGCTAAGGAAAGGATATATTGCGAGCCTCCGCGCTTTTCGGCGCCCTTTCGCCTGATAGCATCGATGGAAAGGCCACGAATGATTCTGCCGAGATACACGCTGAGCTTCGATGGGCGTTTATGCGGCATAGTATTCCAAGCACGCATATACGTATCGTTAAGACATTCACTAACGTCCTCATCAGCCGAGAGAATATTATAAGAAATCTTTCTTAAATATCGCCCGTATTTAGCATCGGTCTCGGTTATGGCACTTTCATCTCTATCCCAAAATAAATCTACGATTTGACTATCATCCATATTTACCCTCCTTTGACTTCTCTTCACCAATAATACCGAAAAACATTATCGGCGGTTGCAAAGAAAATGCTAATTATGGAAATGTTTATAGATATTGTTGGCAACGGGTTCGGTAATACCCTTAACACTCATAAGTTCCTCGGCGGTTGCATCGGCAATAGCCGTAATAGTCTTATAGTGCTTGAGTAAAAGATTTGCTCTGGTCTCACCAACACCCTCAATTTCGGTAAGGCGGGATTTTAAGGTGCTCTTTTTTGCACGATGATGGTGATAACCAACTGCAAAACGGTGGGTTTCCTCTTGTATGGTAGCAACAAGTGTATAGGCGCGGCGATTTGCTTTGATAACAATATCACCGCCATCAGCAGCGATTGCTCTGGTGCGATGCTTGCTGTCCTTAACCATACCAAAAACCGGCACGCTGATGCCCAGTTTCTTCAAAACCTCTTTAACGGCACCGAGCTGACCCTTACCACCATCAAGCAGTATAAGATCGGGCATTTTCCCAAAACCGTAGCCGGTGTCATTATTTCTATATTCTGCGAATCGGCGCTCGAGAACCTCGCGCATTGATTCATAATCATCCTGTCCCGCAAAGGTTTTGATTTTAAAACGCTTATATGCATTCTTTAAGGGCTTTCCGTCCTTAAACACGGTCATACCTGCTACATTTTCAAAGCCGGCAGTGTTCGAAATATCATAGGCCTCGATATACTCGGGCGGCTTTGATAAATTTAATAGTTCGGCAAGTTCGGTAAGCGCCTGCAACTGGTGACCGGTGCGATTGCTCTGTTGTGAGAGATATTCAGCAGCGTTGTTGCGACACATAGCCACAAGATGATAACGCTCACCTTTTTGAGAAACAGTTATTTCCACTTTGTTGCCTCGTTTTTCGGATAACCATCTGGATAACAGTTCGTTATCCTCGGGAACACTATCGCAAAGGATTATTTTGGGTATATCCTCACACGAGGAATAATATCTCTGCAAGAATTCATATCTAAGCCGTGATTCATTTTCCGCAGCCTCGACGATATATTGCGAGCAATCCTCCATATGCCCTGCATTATATTGCAGAACACAAATGCAGCATTTCTCTCCCTCGCACACCATCGAAACAACATCATAACGCTCGTTGCGATCGGTGATAACCTTTTGCTTTTCCTTGATTCTCTTGATGGCGTTTATACGGTCACGCAATCGCGCCGCAAGCTCAAAATCAAGATTTTCAGCCGCATTTTCCATACGTTCGGTAAGCTCTGCAATAGCGGAACCGTGCTCACCTTTCATAAAAGATATTGCCGAGCGCACACATTCCATATAATCGGAATGGCTTATTTTTTTGCAGCAAGGCGCGGTACAAAGCCCTATATGATAAT
>JAZOPP010000138.1:0-7575 GCA_045655625.1 Acutalibacteraceae bacterium | reverse complement strand
CCAGCTCCGCCATCATCTCCATGTCATATTCAGTGCGCTGGCGGATGCGCTGCGCCTCAATTAGCTTGCCTTCTTCGGTAAACTCGCGAACGCGAGCTTCCATTTCATCCTCAATTTCCTTTAAGGCATCACCCATTTTATCGGGCGGCACAATATAGTGCGAAGCGGGATAAATAGCGGCGTGCTTTAAGGCGGATTTAACCTCGCCCGTTACGGTGTTGACCTCACAGATGCGGTCGATCTCATCGCCGAAAAATTCAATTCGGAGGGCATAATCCATCGCATAGGATGGGAACACCTCAACAACGTCGCCGCGCACACGGAACTTATTGCGCGCAAAGGCGATATCGTTGCGCTCATACTGCAAATCGACCAGCTTTCTTATCAGCTCATCGCGGCTTTTTTGCATGCCAACGCGCAGGGATATAACCATACTGCGGTAATCTATCGGGTTACCAAGGCTATAAATGCAGGAAACGCTGGCAACGATTATAACGTCGCGGCGCTCGGAGAGAGCGCAGGTAGCGGAGTGGCGAAGCTTATCGATTTCATCATTGATGGCGGAATCCTTTTCGATATAGGTATCCGTGCCCGGGATATATGCCTCGGGCTGATAATAATCATAGTAGGACACAAAATACTCAACCGCATTCTCGGGAAAAAACTCGCGGAATTCGGAGCAGAGCTGTGCGGCGAGGGTTTTGTTGTGAGCGAGAACGAGGGTCGGGCGGTTTACTTTTTCGATGATATTAGCCATGGTGAAGGTTTTACCCGAGCCGGTTACACCTAAAAGGGTTTGCTCTTTATCTCCCCTGTTTATACCCTCAACCAGCTCCGCAATAGCCTGCGGCTGGTCGCCTGTGGGCTTATATGGGGAATGCAAAATAAACTTGTCCGGCATGTTCTCACTCCTTTCATTTTTCGTTTTATTTAGTATATCGCGAAGACACGCTCAAGTAAATAATCATATACCACCATCACAACCTACGGGTTTGCCACACCCCACTTTTTAGTGTAATAACTATCGTTCAATTAGCCACAATGCATTAGGTTCAATCTTAAATTTATACTTTCTGTCGTCACCGATCATATACTTTTTCATCGGAACAGATACATATTTTTCGGAGCCATGTGCTATTCCATCCCAGGGTAAAGCAACTGTTATATCGTCAACAAGCGCACTACCGCAATACACCTTAACCTGTATAGTGCCATCTACCACCATTTCAAGGTCACTATTTTCCCGGTTCGAATTATTGTTTTTAATATAAACACTAAAAAAACTACGAGTTCCAGTATAAATATCTTTTTCCACCTTCCGTTTCCAAATACGAAGGTTACCAAACAATTCACTGGTTGAAACACTATCGTCAACAGCCTTAAACTTAAGGGCGTTCAGTTCCTCGTCGTATTTTTTTATTTCCTTCAAATACAACTCCTCAGATGAGTTATTAAGTGAACTCAGCCATATTTGGCGGGCTAAATTGTTAACTGCCTTTTGGTTTTCAGCATTGCGTTTCTTAATTTCCTCGTTTTTCTTCATAGCACCGGTTGCTGCCATTATTCCGGCGGCTGGTCCTGCCAGACCATCAGCAATTCCTCCAGCAATTGCCCAATCAATGGTTTTTTCCTGGTGTGCAGAGTTCATTACTGCCACCGACAGATCTTTTGCAGCATTTTGAGCATCGCGAATCTCTTCTACTCTTTTCCAAGCCTGTTCACGCAAACCCGCCAAATGCGCTCTTCTCTTATCGGCATAAAGACAATTTTTCAAACTCTCATGTAAATTGATTTCTTCAATATCATATTTTTCTAGAGTAGTGTCCTGTGGTATAATATATTTTTCTGCTTCAATTCGCTTTTCTTCCTCTTCGGCAAGTCTCTGTTGTTCTTTGCCATCTCTAAAATATTGTTTCACTATTTCATTAGAAATGTAATTTGATTTTAAATATTCAGGAATATGCGCTTTATTTAATATATCGTCTGCAATCAGCATCATTTTTTGAA
Source organism: Acutalibacteraceae bacterium (assembly GCA_045655625.1). GTDB lineage: Bacteria > Bacillota > Clostridia > Oscillospirales > Acutalibacteraceae > SIG589. The sequence continues at coordinate 5,568 of JAZOPP010000138.1, read as the reverse complement.
CATGCAGTTTATCTGATAGCTTTGTCGCATTTTGTGATACACATATGTTGTAAAAATCTGCAACAGGAAATGGCCATTCGCCTGATTTAACAAGTTCTATAAACTTCTGTGTTTTCTCCTTTTCTTCTTTCTTTTTCTTAATTTTACCAATTTTGACTATAGTAATGGCTGTACCGATAACAATTACATTAACAGCGACAACCGTTACTATCATTATTGATGCGGCTGCATCCACATTAATAGCAACAGCTATAAGTCCTGCAACAAATAAAAGAACGATTTCAAAAACCACAATTAACGCTTCCATAAATACCTCCTCAAAAATAAAAACTGCGGCCACCGAAGCGGTCGCACAAAAAACGCAAACTCCGATAGTCGCCAAACCAATTCAAAATAATGACCGTTGGTTTGGCATATATTATTTTACCATGTGCCAGTCAGATTTGCAATAACTCTATAAACAAAAAGCAGATGCGTTTTCGCATCTGCTCATTTTTATTATTTGGTTGTTTGCTTGGCGGCGTTGCGGGTGAAGATTATGCCAAGCTTGAAAGTATCGTTCTTTTCGAATGTGGAGAATAGCGGTCGGAACAAAACTGTATGCTTGCCGGACGTCAGGCCGTCGGCAATCATGGTGGGGTTGTGGGTCTTGAAATTGCGGCGTTGCCACTCTTTGCCATCGATAGAAACCTCGAAGCACCAAACGCTTTCCTCACGTGCGACGCCGGTTGCAACGTTGGTGTGAAATGCAATATCGGTTCCCTCAAATTCTATGGCAAAGACGGGGTCTTCGCCGCCCTGCTCGGCAAAAAAGAAGCCGTTATAATCGTGTAGACCAAAATATTTCTCGGAAAACTCAAAGCCGTGACCGCCGAGCTGTTCGCTGCGATTTTTAAGTTCTTCGGTTGCCTGGATTACCCTACGGTCACCGTCAAAGAGACTATCGCTGACAAGCGGCGGTAATGCGTGTGCTGCCTTTTCTTGTGTGGAGGCATCACTGCATAATTCATGTTCCAAAAACTTTTCGATGCAGGCGAAATACTCGCCATAGCCCTTAGCGGTGAGATGAACGATATCGGTGAAATATTCGGACCATTTTTCCTCCAAGCTATCGCCCAAATGCTGCACAAGCGACATTCCGACCTTAATAGAGGGAATGCCATATGCTGCAGCGATATCATCATGCGCCTGAGCCTGAGCATGCAAGCGCAGCTCGCGGGCATCTGCCGAACGGCGCTTATCGGTTACCAAAACGGTTACAATATCGCAAAACGGCAGCTGACGGCGAACCTCGCGAACGATGGTTTCAAAGCGCATTGCCGATTCCTCATAGGAGGAGCCGAAATAGCAATCGTTTATCGAATATTCGATAAAAAGTAAATCCGGCTTATGGGCAATAACGTCACGCTCGACACGGAATGTGCCGAGGTAGGTGCCGCTCTCGCCTACTGCGCGGTTTATATTGGTGACCTCTGCCGAGGGGAAATGTTCAGCTATCCAAGCACCCGTTCTTGCGCGCCAGGAAAGCTTGTTTAGGTCCTCATAAGCGAGGCCTGTGCCCGCAGTTACTGAGCCGCCAAAATACACAATGTTGAGTTTTTTGCCGATTTTAAGGCAATTAAGCGTATTATAAAGTGGAGTTCTCACAGTATAGAATTTTGAATAATCGAACATAGGATTACCTCCCCGTTTGCTATAAGCAAATTTTAACACACAAATTAAAAAAAGAAAAGAGACAGTGTGATTTTTGTGAAAAAATCGCACCGTCTGCTTTAATCAATATATTCTGCGTTGATAGTTACGGTGTTTTCTTTAACCATCGCAAATCCGCCCGATACGTTGACGGCGAGAATAGCTTTGCCATCCAGCATGGCGCGAACGGGGCCCTTTGCTACGGCGAGCACCGCTGCAGCGTGACCCTTGCGAATTCCATAACTGCCTGCGCCTTTGCCGTTCATATCGTCGCCGATTTGCAGGGTAATGCTATCGCAATTCACCGTTTTATTATCGCCCGATGGGGTTATAAGTTTGAGGGTGAGTTTTTCGTTCATAACGCTGCCCTACCCATTCTTATGTTTGGCAAAAACATCATCAATAGTTCCGCACATAAGGAAGTTCTGCTCGGGGATATCATCACACTCGCCGCCCAAAATTGCCTCCATACCGTCTACCGTTTTGGAGAGCGGAACGTAGATGCCTTTTTGACCCGTGAAGCTCTCGGCAACGTGGAAAGGCTGGCTCATAAAGCGCTGAACCTTACGCGCACGCTTTACCAAGATTTTATCCTCGGGAGATAATTCATCCATACCGAGTATAGCAATAATATCCTGAAGCTCGGCATACTTTTGCAGCACGCGCTGAGTTTCTTTAGAAACGTCATAGTGGCGTTTTCCGACAAAATCGGGTGTTAGTGCGCGAGAGGAGGATTCAAGCGGATCCACGGCAGGATAAATACCAAGCTCGACTATCTTTCTCGAAAGAACCGTTGTGGCATCGAGATGCGAGAAGGTGGTTGCGGGAGCAGGGTCTGTAAGGTCGTCGGCGGGAACGTATACCGCCTGAACGGAGGTTATCGAGCCGTTACCCGTTGACACTATTCGCTCTTGAAGTTTTCCCATTTCGGACGCCAGCGTGGGCTGATAACCAACTGCAGAGGGCATTCTGCCCAACAGTGCGGAAACCTCGCTACCCGCCTGTGTGAAACGATAGATATTATCTATAAAAAGGAGAACTTCCTTTTGCGATTCCTCGCGGAAATATTCCGCCATGGTAAGACCAACGAGCGGAACGCGCAGACGCGCGCCTGCAGTTTCGTTCATCTGGCCGAAAACCAATGCAGTTTTATCGATAACGCCCGACTGCTTCATTTCATTCCAAAGGTCGTTACCCTCTCTTGAACGCTCGCCAACGCCTGCGAATACCGAATAGCCGTCGTGCTCAAAGGCAACGTTGCGGATAAGCTCCATTATGAGAACGGTTTTGCCTACACCTGCACCGCCAAACAAGCCAATTTTTCCGCCGCGGAGATACGGAGTCATAAGGTCGATAACCTTAATGCCGGTTTCGAGAATTTCATCGGATGAAACTATTTCGGAAAAAGGAGGCGGTGAATGGTGAATAGGCCAACGGGTATCGGATTCAATTTCCTTACCGCCATCTATAGGCAGACCGGTTACGTTCACCATTCTGCCGATGGTCTCCTCGCCTACGCAAATCTTTATAGGCTCGCCTGTATCGACCGCTTTCATGCCGCGCGACATACCGTCGGTCGGGTTCATGGAAATGCAACGCACCTCGCCATCGCCCAAATGCTGCGATACCTCAAGCGTATATATTTCGTTATTAACTTCGATGGTTATGGCATTGAAAATATCGGGGACCTCGGTCTTGTCGAACAAAATATCAACAACGGGACCCGTTATTCTCTGAACCATACCTACAGCCTTGGACATTGTTACACTTCCGTTTCTTCGGTGAATTCTACTGCGGTTTCCAAAACGTCTGCCGTTACTCGGCTCTGGCGCTTGCGATTTATCTCGGCCTCGAGTTCATCGCAAAGCTCGGTCGCAGTATCGTATGCTGAGCGCATTGTCATAAGCGTTGCCGCCTGGGCACCAAGTGCAGTTTCCAGCACACGGCGGAAAATAAGCGCACTTATAACGGTTTTAAGCGTACCGGAAATTACGGTTTGCTTATCGGGGATGAAGAGCAGTGAATCGGTTTCTTCGGTTTCGCCTGCGGCTATGAATAAATCGATAATCGTGGGCACCTGATGCATCATATTTTCGTATTTTGAAAAGATGAGCTTAACCGCTGAAAACTCGCCGCACAGCAAGCCGTTATATATCCTATCGATAAGAGCTGCAGACTGAACAAGTGTTGGCACGTCGTCAAAAACGAATTGCTCGCTCATAGGTAAGCCTTTTTCGGCAAAATGAGCTATCGCCTGCTTGCCGCAAACCAAGCTAACACAGTTTTTATGCTCTGCAACTTTATTTTCGGCAAAGGCTGCCAGCTCGGCGTTAAATCCGCCGCACATACCCTTATTTGAGCCGATGATAACCAGACAAACAGGAGCATTCTCGTCAGCCTTGGGGAACGATTTGGTCCATTCGCTGCTGTGCTCCTCATAAAGGGTACGACAATTATTTTCATATTCGCTATATTCCGAAAATGCAGAGCTTAATCGCGAATACTTAACTGTTGCCGCCGTTTTCATAGCTTTTGAGAGCTTTTGCGTAGAACGAATTCCGCGCAGTTTTTTCTTTAAATACTGAACTGTTGCCATAGGCTAAGCCCTCGATATAAACTCGGAAAGCGCCGTTTTCAGTTCTTCTCTTGCAGCATCATCAAGCTTTTTGCCGCTGCTTAAGGCCTCAAGAATTTCTGCCTTTTCATTCTTAAAGAAGGAGAACAGTTCTTCTTCGAATTTTTCTATGTTTTCGGGTTTTATGCCGTCGGCAAAGCCTTCGCTTACTGCAAAGAGCAACAGCGCCTGCATATGGTCAGGCACGGGAGCATAGCGGCCCTGCTTAAGCGATTCCATAAGCAGTGCACCCGAGGACAGCGCCTTTGCGGTTGCATCATCAACGTCGGAGCCGAACTGCATAAATTCGCGAAGCTCGCGATACTGAGCAAGACGTGTGCGCAGGCTTGCAGACACCTGCTTCATCAGCTTGCTTTGAGCGGCACCGCCAACACGGGAAACCGATAATCCCACGTTGATTGCGGGGCGCTGACCCTCATAAAACAGTTCGGAATCGAGGAAGATCTGACCATCGGTAATCGAGATAACGTTGGTCGGAATATAGGCAGAAATATCGCCTGCCTGGGTCTCGATTATGGGAAGAGCGGTCATTGAGCCGCCACCAAGCTCCATAGAGAGGTGCGCGGCACGCTCCAAAAGTCTTGAATGGAGATAGAAAATATCTCCGGGATAAGCCTCACGACCCGATGGGCGGTGAAGCAGAAGCGACAACTCACGATAGGCTACTGCGTGCTTTGATAGGTCATCATAAACTATGAGGACATCCTTGCCCGAATACATAAAGTGCTCTGCCATTGCAGCACCCGAGAACGGAGCGATATACTGCAATGCTGCCGAGCCCGAAGCGGGAACGGCGATAATAGTTGTATAATCAAGGGCACCGTGGGATTTGAGCTTTTCGCGTATCTCGGCCACGAGGGTTTCCTTTTGACCAATCGCAACGTAAATGCATATGGTTCCCTTGCCCTTTTGATTTATTATGGTATCGACAGCAATGGCAGTTTTACCGGTCTGACGGTCACCTATTATCAATTCACGCTGTCCCTTTCCGATGGGAACAAGCGCATCAATAGCCTTGATACCCGTATGAAGCGGAGCGGATACGGGGCTGCGATCGATAATAGCGGGTGCGTGGAATTCGATAGGTCGGCGTTCCTTGACAGGGAGATAACCCTCACCATCAATCGGGTTACCAAGTGCATCCACTACCCTGCCGAGCAGTGACTCGCCTACAGGCACCGAAGCAATACGGCCAACACGGCGAACTCGCGAGCCGCTTTCAATGTGCTCATAATCGCCAA
>JAZOPP010000137.1:0-5360 GCA_045655625.1 Acutalibacteraceae bacterium | reverse complement strand
CTTTAAAGAAAAAAGATAATGACAAAATATGTCAATTTTCGACAATAATGTTCCACGTGGAACAAAAAACACAATAAAAATATAAGGGAGGCTCCGAAATGCAGGAAATAATCAAAATTATTCGCGCACATACGGAGGCTCCCTTTGGTTTTTGCCCGTTTTCAGAGATTGGCGAGCATTTAATTGAATGCAGAGCCAAGGCAAGAATTCCTGAGGGCTCCAAAACGGTTATTTGCTTTGCTTTTCCCTATAAAATCGAGGAAAATCCACCCAAAAACATTTCACGCTATGCGGCGGTTCCCGATTATCACGTGGTTTGCGGCAAAATCTTAGAAAAGATAACCGCAGCGCTCAGAGAGCGCAACAAAAATAACAACTTCGAATATTTTATTGATAATTCCCCCATCCCTGAGGTCTATGCCGCTTCGCGCGCAGGACTCGGCTTTATTGGCAAAAACGGACTGCTCATAACCGAGCGATTTGGCAGCTTTGTCTTTTTGGGCGAAATAGTAACCGATATGGAAATAAAGAGTGATACTAAAGCGACCGCTTGCACCGATTGCGGACTATGCAAATCCGCCTGCCCGGTGGGACTTAAAAAGAGCGAATGCCTATCGGCGGTCACACAACAGAAAGGTGCACTCAGCGCCGAGCAGGAAAAACTGATAACTACACACGGCTCGATTTGGGGCTGTGATATTTGCCAAAACGTCTGCCCGCACAACAAAAATGCGGAAAACAGTTTTATAGATGAGTTCCGCGAGGGTTATCGCGGAGAATATCAGCGCGGCGAGGATATAACGCAGCGTGCATATGAGTGGCGCGGCGAAAAGGTTATTCTCCGAAACGCGCTACTTTTTGATGAGGTCGCGCAGGTCGTCTCGGCTGAGGCAACCGCCGCGAAAGGCGAGATAGAAAAAAATCGTTCCCGATAGGGCGCAGGAAAAAAGGGTAGTGCCAAGGGCGCCTAGTGGCAGGCGACTGCAGATGAATGCGGTGGGCGCGCAGGCGAAAACAGCAAAGCAAAACGGCTTTATAACCCATTTTGTGAGCAAAAACGGCATTTCCGCCAGCCGCACAACCTTTATAACGCGCCAGATGCCCGTAAGTGCGTTGCTTATCACCATAATCAGCAAAAAACCGAGCATTCCCATGCTTGGCACCAATAAAACCACGAGCAGAATCCGCAGGGCTGAATCAAAAACCGAAAGTCTGAAGACAAAGCCTTGCTTATCGAGTCCCTTTAGCATTCCGTCGCAAACGCTATCGATATACATAAGCGGCACGAGCGGTGCGAGGGCGCGAAGCAGGAAAGAAACCTCGCGACTTTTATAAATAAGCATTCCCAGCGGCTCCGATAGGGTGAAGAAAAGCCCCGCGAGCAAAAACGAGCTTAAAAAGGTGAGGTTTATCACCTTTTCGGCTATGTAGCGAATTTTATATTGTTGTCGCAGCGAGAGCGCTTCGCTCATTTCGGGAATAAGCAGCATTGAAACTGAGCTGAGAAACGAGGATGGAAAGAAAATAAGCGGCAGCGCCATGCCCTTTATCATTCCAAACTGTGAGAGCGAGGTGCTTTGAGAGCCGCCATACAGCGCGAGCGATTTAGGCACCGCGATATTTTCCACCGTTCTCAGCGCCGAGTTTAAATATCTGCCCGAGGTTATGGGCGCCGCGATGGATATGATTTTTCTCATTCCGTGCGGCAACGGTTTCTCACCCGCGTTCTTAATTTTTCTGCGATCGAGCAGGAATGAAAAATAAATAAAGGCAAAGGAAAGCACTTCGGCAGCGGTATCGCCAAAGAGCACCGCCGCGCAGGCAAAGGATAGACCGCGGCTGCTGAACGCCGAGGATAAAAACATAACTATAGTAATTCTCGCCGCCTGCTCAAGCACCTGAGAAAGACTTGAGGACACCGTTCTTCTGCGTGCAGCAAAATAACCGCGCAGGCAGGAGGAAACACCCATAAAGGGAAGTGAAAACCCAAGAATTTTAATGGCAGGCGCCACCCGCATATCCGAAAGCAACCGACCCGCTATAAAATCGGCGCCAAAAAAGGTTATAAGCAGCGAAAACACAGAAATAATCAGCGAGAGCGCAATTCCCTTTTTGAGAATTCTTATCGCGCCGCGCCCAGAGCCTATGGATAGCTCATCGGCGCAAAGGCGGGTAACCGCTGTGGAAATTCCGCCCGTGGCAAAGGTGGAAAACAAAACGTAGACCGAAAACGTGAGCTGATATAGACCAATACCCTCGCTACCAACCGCGTTTGAAAGCCAAACCTTGAAAATTATGCCTGCAAGGCGTAAAATAAGGGCGGTGAGGGTAAGGATAAGCGCGTTCTTTATAAATAAAACCTTCTTCAAAGCATACACCCCAGATAAAAATATGTTTTTTCGGGGTCTAATATACTAATTAAACGCAAAGGATGATAAAAATGGCCACTCCGCTTGCTGAAAAAATAAGACCGCAGACCATAGATGATATTGTGGGTCAGCGCCATTTATTGGGCGAGGGTAAAGCGCTCAGACGCATAATTGAATCGGGCGAGATACCCAACCTCATATTCTACGGACCCTCCGGCGTCGGCAAGACCACCGTTGCCAACATAATTGCGGCTCGCTGCGGCAAAAAGCTCTATCGCCTTAACGCCACCACCGCGTCCATCTCGGATATCAAGGATATTATTTCGGGACTTGGCGGCATTGAGGGCATCGGCGGCGTTGTGCTGTATCTCGATGAGATTCAGTATTTCAATAAAAAGCAGCAGCAGATTTTGCTCGAATATATTGAGCGCGGCGATATAACGCTCATTGCATCCACCACAGAGAACCCGTATTTCTACGTTTACGGCGCAATTTTAAGCCGAAGCACCGTTTTCGAGTTCAAAACCGTAACGGCGGATGAAATTGTTCCTGCAATTGAGCGTGCGTTTGGTATTATCGGCGAAAATCGTGGCATAAATATAAATATAGAGCCCGAAGCCATAAAAATAATGGCAAATGGCTGCGGCGGCGACGTTCGCAAAGCCATAAACGCGGTTGAGCTTTGCGCGCTGGCGGCTCCCGAGCAGGATGGCGCCATCACCGTAACCGCCGAGCTTTGCAGAGAGCTCTCGCAAAAGAGCGCCATGAGGTATGACCGTGCAGGCGATGAGCATTATGATATTATATCGGCATATCAAAAATCCATGCGCGGAAGCGATCCCGATGCCGCGCTACATTATCTTGCGCGCCTTTTAGAGGCGGGCGATCTGCCCTCTGCCTGCCGCAGACTGTTAGTTTGCGCCAATGAAGACGTAGGTCTTGCCTACCCCTCGATAATTCCGATAGTTAAGGCGGCGGTTGACACTGCGCTGCAGCTCGGACTGCCCGAGGGCCGCATTCCCCTGGCAAATGCGGTGGTTTTGGTGGCAACAGCTCCAAAATCAACCTCTGCTTATGAAGGCATAAATGCTGCGATGGCGGACGTTTCGGCAGGTCGCGGCGGCGCAATTCCACGCACCCTAAAAAACAAGCACTTCGATGGCGAGGATGCCGAGGTTAAGGGTCAGTTCTATAAATATCCCCATGCGTTCCCAAATCACTACGTTAAGCAGCAATATTTGCCCGATGAGCTTAAAAATCGCAAGTATTATAACTTTGGGGATAATAAAAACGAGCAAGCCTTTAAGGATTATTGGGATAAAATCAAGAAATAACCGTTTTTGGAGGGAAAAGGGTGAAGAAAATCTTGTTGCCCGAAAGGACGTTACTGCTCTGGCGCATTCGCCTTTGCGCAGCAGTAGGATTTGCGTTCCTTGCGGCGGCAGCCCTTTTCCGATTTTCGGTTTGTTTTGCGGCGGCGGCAGGCATTCTGCTCGCCGCCTTTTTATATCTCTATGCCTTTTATCTGCCGCGACTATATAAAAGCGTGAGAATAACGATGTCGGAGAACGAAATCTCCATAAAAAAAGGGGTTTTTATCGAAACCGAGCGCATAATGCAGCTGCCGCTTATAATATCCGTGCGGCAGACCCGCACACCGCTTGAGAGGTGGCTTTCGCTTTGCAGGGTCGTGTTATCGGCGCCCGGAGTCGCGCTCTCGCTTGGGATTTTAAGCGAAAAAGATGCAAAGGAGATAGCATTATTGGGTGGAGATAAATCGTGATAAAAATAAAAGCGCATCCGATAGCGGCGCTTGATTTTATAATGCCGCTTTGGATAGTCACCGCCGCCTCGATTTTAGGGCGGCTTTTTTCGGCGGGAGTAGCAGAAATCGCCATATCATCCGCCGTCGCGGTAATAATTATATTGGTCCAGGCGTTTTTGCGCGCCGCGGCACTCAGAATATATATTGCTGAGGAAAAAATAATTTTTGAAAAAGGGGTGCTTTTTAAAAGCCGCGAGGAAATAGCGAAAAGGCGCGTTGCAACGGTATCTTTCAGTCAAAACCCTCTGCAGCGGGCGTTCGGAGCGGTGTGCTTGCGCGTGAGCACCGAGGCAGGCGGTCGGCGCGCCGATGCAGGCTTCCCCATCCGCCGAGGAGATTTCGCGGATATACTCCGCGCGCTCGGGTTTGAGGCGGGAGCTAAAAGCATCAAGATGGGAGCGCGCCGCACGGCGCTGATGGCTGCCGCCATTTCCTCTGCGGCGATAGGTGTTCCCACCGCCGTGCCGCTTATAAACAGGCTCGGCAAGCTTTTTGACCGCGATTTGGCTCAAAATGCGCTCTCGCTCGCGCAATCGGGCGATGCTTCGGCACTCGCATCCGCGATAGGGCTCCTTTTCTTGCTGATATATGCGGTTGCGTTCTGCTTTTTGGTGGCGCGCAGCCTTTCCATGCGAATCGCCCTGAACGGAGATACTGTTTTTGTAGGTGCAGGGCTTTTGCCGCGAAGAAACACCTATTTCAAGCGCGTAGAAATAAACGCAATAACGGTTGAGCAGCGCCCGCTTATGCGGCTTATAGACCAATATATAATAAGGGTGGACGTTGCCGGCTGCCGAGATAGGCGCGGGGACGGCTCCGTAGTAGTACCTGCTGCCGAAAAGAGGGAGCTTGCCCCTTTTTTAAAGCTCTTTTTCTCGGCAAGGCGCCCCGTTTCTTTAAGCGCGCCTTATAGAGACTCGTTTTGGCGGTTTATCAGAATAAGGCTGATGCTTTGTTTGATAGTTCCTGCCGCCATATATTTTTTTGGCACGGTTTTCGTTGCGTTTTCGGAACTTTTTACGCTCTTCGCCTTTTTTGCTCTCGCACTTATGCTATATTTGCTATATCTATCGGCTTTGAGTGCAAAAACGAGCGCAATTGCAAAAGGAGAACCGTTTTTTTATGCGCGCTCGGTTTCGGGCTTTTCGGTAAAAGAACTATATTTC
>JAZOPP010000136.1:0-3138 GCA_045655625.1 Acutalibacteraceae bacterium | reverse complement strand
CAGATTGCTAATAAGCACGTTGCTAAGCCGCAGGATGAGCTTACCATTGGTCAGGAAGTTGAAGCTAAGATCGTTAGCATCGACCTTGAGAAGAAGCGTGTAAGCCTTTCTATCCGTGCTCTCCTTCCCGAAGAGGAAGCAGCTCCTGCTGAAGCAGTAGAGGCACCCGCTGAGGAAGTTGTTGAAGCACCTGCAGAGGAAGCAGCAGACGCTGAATAATCAAAAAAATAAAACACCCGATGTTTCATCGGGTGTTTTTTTGTTACATAAACTGACAAAGTAATATCGGAATGAATATTGCAGGCAGATAATTGGCAACCTTTAATTTGCAAATTCCCAAAAGATTTAAGGATAAAGCAATTATCAAGAGGGAACCCACACAGGTCATTTCGCCAACTATTGTTTCGGTTAGCAGCGGAGCAACGTAGTGCGCCGAAAGAGCAATTCCTCCTTGCAAAACGAGCACGGGTATTGCCGAGAACATAACGCCGAAACCGAAACTAGAAGCGAAAATTATCGAGGATATACCATCGAGCAATGATTTTGTATAAAGTGTATCATTTTCAATTCCAAGCCCACAATTAAGCGAACCCACAATCATCATAGCCCCAACACAGAACAAAAGCGTTGCCGAAACAAAACCTGTGGCAAACGTGCCGTTACCATTCTTACTGAGCTTGCTCTCGAGTTTTTCTGCCAAGCGGTTTAAAAGAGCATCAATATTTATCAGTTCACCGATAGCAGCGCCGATTACGATGGATATAACGGTTATAAGAGTGTTTTGCCCGGAGGCTACGCCATTTATGCCTATAAGCAAAACGCAAAGGCCCACACCTTTTTGAATTGTATCGCCAATGCGGTCGGGAATACCTTTTTTAAATAATAGTCCCACCAAGCTTCCGGTGATAACACTCAAGAAATTTACTAATACTCCCATGTGATCATCTCCAAATTATGATAATGATACCACAATATTTTTTCGAATTCAAGAATTTTGGCTTTACTTTTTCGCTTTTAAGTGTTAAAATGTTAAAGAACATTAAAATGCGGTTGTGAAACCGCATTTTTCGAGAATATTATTTGAGGTGTCCTAAATGCAGAATGTAAAAAATCCTTCTACCGATGCTTTTTTCGAAGCCATACTAACCCTGCGCGACGTGGATGAGTGCTATAAGTTTTTTGAGGATGTTTGCACCGTTAAAGAGCTTGCATCCATTGCGCAGCGATTTACTGTTGCCAAAATGCTTACCGATAAAAAGGTTTACAGTGAAATAGTGGCAACTACGGGTGCCAGCACTGCTACCATTAGCCGCGTTAACCGCTCGCTCACTTATGGAGCCGACGGCTATGAAATGGTTTTCGGACGTATGAACAAGTAATATGAGTGGATATAATCTTTTTTCCGAATATTATGACATTTTAACTGAAGACGTTGATTATAAAGGCCGCACGGAATATCTCTGTGGCCTTTTTAAGCGCTTTGGTGCTGAGCCGACCCTGCTGCTCGACCTCGCTTGCGGCACAGGTGGATTTACTTTTGAATTTCAAAAACGGGGGATAGAGGTAATCGGCGTTGATCCCTCCGAGGAAATGCTTGCAATTGCGCGTGAAAAATCCGCGCAAAACGGTCTCTCTCCGCTTTTCCTCTGTCAAGCGGGTCAAACACTGGATCTTTACGGAACGGTTGACGGAGCGGTTTGCTGCCTCGATAGCCTAAATCATATTGTGGATAAGGCAGAGCTTGAGGAAACGCTGCACAGAGTTTCTCTTTTCCTCGAAAAGGACAAGCTATTTATATTCGACGTCAACACAGTTTATAAACATAAAGAAATTTTGGCTGATAACTCCTTCGTTCGTGAAACTGAGGATATGTTCTTGGTTTGGCAAAATAACACGGATGAAGACGGACTAACCGATATTTATCTCGATTTCTTTATAAAGGATGGAGATGGCTATATCCGCGAGAGTGAGGATTTTTCAGAACGCGCGTATAGCGATGATGAGCTTCGAAAAATGCTTAAAAATGCGGGCTTGGAGGTTTTAGCGGTATACGGTGATATGACCGACTGCACCCCGACCGATGATAGCCAGCGCGATATATACGTTACAAGAAAGGTATAATCTATGGGTAAGATAGTAAGATGCATAACCAATGACGGCACCGTTATGGCTGTCGGCATTGATTCAACCGATATAGTAAACGAGGCCGTTCGTATTCACGAGACATCGGCTGTGGTTTCTGCCGCTCTGGGCAGACTGCTCACCGCAGCCTCAATGATGGGCGATATGCTCAAAGGTCGCGATAATAGTATAACGCTCCGTCTCGCGGGAGGCGGACCCGCAGGATCAATTATTGCAGTATCCGATTTTGAGGGCAACGTGCGTGGATACGTGCAAAATCCTATTGTTGAACTTCCACTAAACGCTAAGGGTAAGCTCGACGTTGCGGGAGCAGTAGGCAAGGAGGGCACTCTTTTCGTTATTAAGGACGTGGGATTGAAAGAGCCCTATGACGGCTCTATTCCGCTCGTATCGGGCGAAATTGCCGAGGATATAACCGCTTATTATGCAATAAGCGAGCAGATTCCCACTGTTTGCGCTCTTGGCGTGCTCGTTAATCCCGATCTCACCATCCGCACTGCGGGCGGATATATCATTCAGCTTCTGCCCACCGCCGATGATGGAATTATCGATAGGGTAGAGAAGTCGATAGAGGGTGTTGCCCCAGTAACCCAAATGCTTGATAAGGGTATGAGCATTGAGGATATAATAAGGACCGCTCTTAAGGATTTTGAGGTTGAAGTGCTTGATGAGGGCGAGGCTGCATATAAATGTAATTGTAGTCGAGAGAGGGTTGAACGTGCCCTTATAAGCACCGGCGAGGAAGAACTCAGATCTATGGCTGAGGAGCTTCCCGAGATAGAAGTAAACTGTCATTTTTGCGATAAAAAGTATACGTTTACACCGCAGGAAATTCTAAATTTGTTACGCTAAAAATTTTTTTAAAAAAGTTTAAAATAAGTGTTGACAAATAGAAACTGTTGTGGTAATATATTGCTTGTCGCCAGTTCAGTTACAGGTTGACAGACGGCGCGTAGGTATGTGGGAGCATAGCTCAGCTGGGAGAGCATCTGCCTT
>JAZOPP010000135.1:0-10704 GCA_045655625.1 Acutalibacteraceae bacterium | reverse complement strand
AACGGCGGTTTTTGCTGCCCCGCTATCAACGTATACCGCGGCGTTTATAAGCGAAAGCGCCATGGTTGAGCAGGCGCCGTAAAGCCCTGAAAACGGAATTTCCAAATCCAGAAGTCCGAAGCTGCTGCCTATGCACTGGTTAAGCAAATCGCCCGCAAATATGCAATCAATTTTATCGGGTGTGATACCGCCTTTATCCAGCGCTCCTATAACCGCGCGGCGCTGCAGCTCGCTCTCGGCTTTTTCAAACGAGCCGAGTCCCAGCGTGGCATCCTCGTGAATTTCATCGAAATCGGAAGCTAGCGGTCCCTCGCCCTCCTTTTTGCCGACCACGGCATAACTCGCGGCTATGCTCGGTTTGTTTTCGAAAATTATAGTTCTTTTGCCTTTTCTTTTAGGCATAATATCATCCACCTTTTTTAAACTATTGTTTGCCATGCTCGTTAAATTATCCACCGTGCGATTTGTGCGGTTGACTGTGGTTTTTGATTATGATAAAATAATGAATACGAGGTGGTTTTGTGCTGACGGTTGTTCCCGATTATTATAACGAATTCAAATGTTTAGCCGAACGCTGCAAGCACAACTGCTGCATCGGCTGGGAGATAGATATTGATGAGGATACGCTTAAGTTTTATAGCGGCGTTGAGGGCGAGTTCGGCAAAAGGCTTGCCGAGAACATAAGCCATGATGATGAGCCACATTTTATTTTGGCACAGGATGAGCGTTGCCCCTTTTTAAACAATAAAAATCTATGTGATATTATCTCCACGCTCGGTGAAAATGCGCTGTGCGGTATCTGCCGTGACCATCCGCGTTTCAGAAACGAGCTGCCCGACCGAATCGAGATGGGGCTTGGACTTTGCTGCGAGGAAGCGGCAAGGATAATTCTGACGCGTGAGGAAAAAGTATCGCTCTCGGCAAGCGGCAGCAATGATGAGATAATCGCTTTGCGCGACCGCATATTCGCGGTTTTGCAAAACCGCGAAAAGGATATTCCGGCGAGGCTTGCTGATATGATGGCGCTTTTTTCAGTTCCTCTCCCCTTTTTTGATATAAATGCCTGGTGCAAAAGGCTTTTAAAGCTTGAGCGGCTTTACGATGCTTGGGGTGAAGCGCTTGAGCGCACCGCGGCTGAGGTTGATGAGGCGGCACTCGATAGTTTTGACCTTTATATGCGCGGCAGAAATACCGAGTTTGAACAGTTTTTAGTTTACATAATATTCCGCCACTTTGCAGTGGCGGTGGCGCCGGAGGAGGCGCTGGGACGCGCCTGCTTTGCCGCATTTTCATACTACCTTTTGCGTGCTATGGGAGCGCAACGGTTATTATCACGCGGTGCATTTACGCAGGAGGATATGATAGATTTGGCACGCACGTTCTCGGCGGAAATCGAATATTCGGATGAGAACTTATATGCAATAATTGATAGCTTTTAAGGAGGAGTTTTTATGAAAAAATTTTTGAGCTTGGCGGTTTGCATTTTGCTTATTTTCACGCTCGCAGCTTGCGGTAACGGCAAAAAAGCCGATACCGTTACCACTATTGCAGATGATGGCATTACCAACGCGCAGGTTATTCTTTTTAAGGATGAGCGTGGCAGTGTTTTGTTTTATAATAGTGATATTGAGCGCGTTTTTGCACGCGAGAGCAAGGAAAACGGGTATTATATTGAAATCAAAATGACCGAGAGCGGCAGCGAAAAGCTTGCAGCTGCCACACGAGAGCTCGTGGGTCAGCAAATTAAAATGTATATGGGCGGTGTGCCTGTGCTATCGTCTGCCGTGGTGGCGGAAATAAGCAGCGGCAGTTTTATCCTCAGCCGCTATACAACGCAGGAGGACCTGCTCACAATGTTTGAAAGGTTGACCTAAAATCAGCTATCTAAAACAAAAAGGCTTGACCATTTGGTCAAGCCTTTTTTATATCGTTTGCATTATCCAATAAACAACTCCGTATGCTACGCTTGCGATGGCGCCGTAGGCGATGACGGGGCCTGCGATTTTAAACATATTCGCTCCCGTGCCCAGCACCCTGCCCTCTGCTTTAAATTCAATTGCGGGAGAAACAACAGCGTTGGCAAAGCCGGTGATGGGAACGAGGGTGCCTGCGCCTGCGCGTTTTGCGATATTATCGAATATATGAAGTGCGGTGAGGGTGGCGGAGAGGAAAATAAGGGTTATGGGCACTAACATTTTGGCTATTTCCTCGCCGAGCTCGAGATACAAATAAAGCTCGAGCAGTAGCTGCCCTATCATACATATAATACCGCCCACCGTGAAGGCAAAGAAAAAATCCTTAAGCTTTGGACTTTTGGGCGTTGCCTTTCCGTAAAGCTTTTTATATTCACTATTGGTTACGTTCATTTTAATCAACTCCGCCGTTATTTTCCCCTAAAGCGCGGAATAAATTCACATTCACATAAAAAATACCCCATCATAGTATGTTATAGAAGTTTTTACTTCAATTTTTCAAAGGAGGCTTTTTTATGGCGGATAACAATAGCTTTAAAGAGGCTGTTTGCATCGATGCCGGCAGAGTTTACGATTCGTGCTGCGACCGTGACTGTCTTGAGGATCTTCGCTGCTACTTCACAGCCGCCGATCAAGCATTGGTAGGACGCGCGCTCAGCGTTCGCACACGCAAGGCCGAGGTGCTTAACGTTTATATCGACGTTGAGCCGGTTAGTTTTAACAGAGGTTATTATTCCTGCGACCTTACATTTTTCTTCTTGGTTGAGTGTGACCTTATCTTAACACCGCACGCGGCTCCCACAACCGTGAGAGGTATTGCTTATTTCAACAAAAAGGTGATACTCTACGGCAGCGACGGCAACGTTAAGGTATTCTCCAACAACATAACCCTTGAGGATGCTATGGATATGCAGCTTCCGCGCACGACCAACACTCCCCGCTGTGTTGTTCAGAGCGTGGACCCCGTTCCGCTTTCGGCAAGAATCGGAGAGGTGCGCGACTGCTATGAAAGCAGCTGCTGCATTCCTGCCTGCGTTTGCCAGTGCTTAGGCGGTCAGGTTTGCACCGAGTGCGAGAGCGGCACCCCCACCGTTTTCGTAACGCTGGGTCTTTTCAGCATAGTGCAGCTTGTTCGCAACGTTCAGATGCTTATCCCCGTTTATGATTTCTGCATTCCCGAAAAGCAATGCGAGGACACTGCAGAGCACCCTTGCGACCTTTTCCGCAGAATTGAATTCCCGACCGATGAATTCTTTCCGCCCGTGCAGGATGGCTGCGACCGTCCGAGTTTCGGCTGCGGTTGTAAGTAGTCTTTAGGCGCCGCGGGCGGTATAGTCCGCGGCGCAGGGCAATATTTACCGCTTGAATGCCCTCAATTGTGGCGTTAAAATATGCTCGGGAGGATATATTTCTATGATAATCGATTCGGACCGACGACAACTGAAAATTACCCTTTCCGCCACCGAGATATGCGATTATTTCGGCAGCTTTGAGGATATACGCTATGATAACGCCAAGGCACGATTAGCACTCGGAAATATTTTGCGCCGCGCAATGGAGGACACGGATTTCAAGCTCTGCTCGGAGCGACTTTCCATTAAGGTGTTTCCCACGCAGTCGGGAGGGTGTAATATTTACTTTATTTTGGGTGGCGGTCGCAGACTTATGCGGGTGGACCGCTTATACATATACGACTTTGCCGACTGCGAGGATATGCTTCGTGCCTGCGAGCAGATAAAGCGCATTTCCGCCGATATTTTGCTCTCGATTTACACAAAAGATGCGCGCTACCGCGTGATTATTGAGGAACTTAAAATGAACCGCAGGCTGCTTAAAATCGGCTCGGAATTCGCCGAGCATATTCTAAGCGGCAGACAGAGCATATCAAAAACAAAGGAGCATTGGCACAAAATCTGTGACAATACTCCTGTTGGAAAAATTATTGTTTAGAGGGATTTTATTTCTTTTAAGGTTGCGGCTACGTCGGCAGAATCGAACACGTAGCTGCCCGCTACCAAAACATCCGCGCCTGCGGCAACCGCCAAAGGTGCGGTTTCTTTATTGATGCCGCCATCAACCTCAAGCAGGCAATCAAGTCCCTGACGGGTTATCTCGGCGCGCAGCTTTTTAAGCTTTTCCAGCGCGCTCGGCATAAATTTCTGACCGCCGAAGCCCGGCTCAACCGACATTACGAGCACCATATCGCAAAGCGGCAGGAATTCAAATATCTCCTCAGGCTCGGTGCAGGGTTTTATGGTGAGGCAGGAGCGAATACCGTGAGAACGGATTTGCTTTAGGGTTTCGGCAACGTCACTCCCCGCTTCAAAATGGAAGCCGAGAATATCGGCGCTGCGCGCAAACATATCGATATAACGATGGGGGCGGTCGATCATGAGATGGACGTCCATAGGAATATTCGTGTGCTTTTTAACCTTTTCGATTATGGGCGCGCCAAAGGAAATGTTGGGAACGAAGATACCGTCCATAACGTCCATATGCAGCATATCAACGCCGCAGGATTCGAAGGTTTTTAAATATTTATCGAACTCGAGAAAATCAGCGGTTAGAACCGATGGAGAAATTTTTGCCATACTACCACTCCCCTTTTTATTAATCTTATCTTAACATAATTTTTACATTTATACAAGAACAACTACGCGTTTTATCTTGTAGTTTTGAGTATTTTGTGTTATAATCGCTATAATATTTTTGGGAGGTATAATATGGCTGATAGGAAGATTAAGCTCTCGAGCGACAGCACGACCGATTTAAGTGCTGAGCTGCGCGAGAGATACGGAATTACAGTAAGTCCCCTTACCGTTGTTATGGACGATAAGGTTTATATTGATGGTATTGAAGCACAGCCCGATGACCTTTATGAATACGCAGAGCGTACGGGCAAGCTTGCCAAAACCGCTGCCACCAGCATTGGTGACCACATTGATTTCTTCAAGGCTATGACCGAGGATGGTTCAGCGCTTATTCACTTTACCATAAGCTCCTCTATGTCGGTTAACAACCACAATGCTATTTTAGCTGCCGAGGAAGTGCCCAACGTTTACGTTGTGGACACCCAGAACCTATCTACAGGCGGAGGACTTTTAGTGCTTGCCGCTGCCGATATGGTGGCTGAGGGCAAGGAGCCTGAGGAGATAGTTGCGGCAATAAACGAATTAGCACCCAAGGTTGATGCTTCGTTTGTTGTTGATGACCTTAACTATCTGCACAAGGGCGGTCGCTGCTCGGCGGTTGCTGCGCTGGGTGCGAACCTTTTAAAGCTTAAGCCCTGCATTGTTGTTAAGGGCGGCGCTATGGGCGTTGAGAAGAAATATCGCGGAAAGTTCTCGGAGGTGCTTAAAACCTACGCTGCTGAGCGTTTGGCAGATAAAGACAGCATCTGCACCGACCGCGTGTTTATTACCCATGCAGGCTGCGATGATGAGATAGTTAATGATATTGCCGAGCAGGTAAAGGCGGCTCTCCCCTGGGGCGAGGTCTTTATCACGCGTGCAGGCTGTACCGTTTCGGCACATTGCGGCAGAAATACTTTAGGTGTTCTGTTTATCAGAAAGGACCCCATTGCGTAACACTTTTGCTTCCTCCCTCATAGGATAATGTGAGGGGGCGCGATAGGGATTCCCGCTATATCGGCGATAGCCATGGTCTATCCACAGAGTACCGATATGCCCCGTTAATATAAAAAGCACTCCGAAAAACGGAGTGCTTTATTTTTTTATTCTTCCGGGAGGAGGCGCTCATCGGTGAAGACTTCGTCATCATAATACTTGGGCATATACTCCTCGGGTACCTCCAGCCCTAAATCAAGGCGCTTTTGGATATCGGCATCGGGATGCTCCTCATAATAGGGATCGATCATAAACTTGCGAATGCAATCGAATATGGTGAACTGAATGAGGAATGCGCGGAATCCGGGATAGATAAGGAACAGAAGCACACTTCCTATCATGCTGCCGAAGGGCGGCATAAGCATAAGCACAACAAGCAGCAAATCCACGAACAGCAGCACAAAGAACATAAGCAGATTGCGCGGCAGGTTTAAAAATACAAACTTAAAGCTGTTTTTATAAAGTTGCTTGGTTGTGAGTCCGAAGGTTATTATAAGCATGGGCATATAATAGGTCATTATCCTGAAGGTTATAAGGCAGAAAAGCATAACGCCTGCGAGGATGGTTGCCATGGTGCCGGGCGATGCAAAATAATACCAGAGGGCATAAACTATCATAGCGGTGAGCAGCAAATTGAGAATACCTATAAGCAGGCTTTGCTTCCAATTCTTTTTGATAGTATCAAAAAAGTCCTGCTTGCCGAAGGAGTGCTTCTCACGCGAGAGGCTGCGGGTTACGTGGGCTATGCCAGCATCCGCCATGCCGTATGTAACGACGGGGAGGCACAGAAGGATATAATAAAAGGTGATGGAAATGAGCTTCCAAATATTGCGGAAATAGAGCTCGAAAAAGCGAATAAACGACTTTTTCTTGCGCTCCTCCTTGGAAACACCAGGTCCTTCCTTTTCATAATTGATTTTCAACAGACCCATTTATTTTTTCTCCTTAACGTAAACGATTTTGTTCTTGATAGAAACCTCGCTGTTACCGAAATAATATCCGAGTGTGGCTGCCAGCGGAATGGGGATAAGCGTGAGTGCGAGCAGCAAAAGTCCGCCGGCAGAGATATCGCCAACGGTTGCGGCAGCGCCATAGCCCCAGCCGACAAGCGGAAAAAGATAATAGTTTACTATCTTGAAAATGCCGTAAATTCCCGGCCAGAAGGTGTGGATTTTATTGATAACGAGCAGCAGATAAAGCGCTGCGAAGGGTGCCACAGCCAAAAGTCCGACCTTGAGACCCTTCAAGCGGTCGCGCGGAGCGCCTCCGTAAGTTGAGAGGTTGTTATCACTATCGCCTGCTTTCCAAAGTGAGGAATAAATAAGCGCGCAGAATATCGACAGAGTGAACACCATAGTGAGGGTTTTAACCACCGCAGAGGCTACCTTGCCGATAGACGTGCGGAATTCAACCTTGCTATATTCTATTTTCTGCTTATCCATTTCTTCTAAGCGGGCATCATCGCCATCGGCGTAATAGTGGGTGTATTGCTTTACGTCCTCGCCATCGACCTCGACGTAAACGTCGTAGCCGAGCGGCTTGGTTCCCATTCCCACCGCCACGATGGTGAATGACATTTGAATAAAGAAGCACAAAAAGTTGAGTATCAGCACCGATACAAGACATTTTGTGACTAAGGGCATTTTATCCTTCATTTTTTACACTTCCGTTATCTTGTTTACAAAATAATTTTATTATATAATACAGTATAGTTTGTTAATTTTCAATTAACATTTCTCCATATCATCACGGATTAGATAGGCTGCTTTATAAATATCGCCGCCGCCCATTGTTATTATCATATCGCCCTCGCGCTTTATATCGCGGATATGCTCAGCGATATCAGCAAAGGTGGGAAGCACTGTGCAATCGGCAAGCTTTTCGGCTATGTGCTCGCTTGCGATTCCATAGGTGTTTACCTCTCGCGAGCCCATTATGGGGGTTAAGATAACCTTATCGGCATTGGAGAGCGCTTTTATAAAATCATCCTTAAGCAGCGCGGTTCGCGAAAAGGTGAACGGCTGGAATATTGCGATAACGCGCGAGAAATCAAGGCTTTTTGCGGCCTTAAGGGTTGCCTCAATTTCGGTGGGATGATGAGCATAATCATCAAACAAAGTTACGCCGTTTTTCTCGCAGAGGAATTCAAATCTTCTGCCTGCGCCCGTAAACATGGAAAACGCCTTATCAATACCCCCGGCGCTTACGCCAAGGTCATATGCCACGGCGAATGCGGCGAGGCCGTTATAGACGTTATGCTCGCCGGGAATGCGAAGATGAATTCTGCCAAGGTGCTCGCCCTTTTTATAAACGTCGAATTCATAGCCGGTTTCCCCTACTGCGAGGTTTGTGGCATAGAAATCGTTTTCGGGCGATAGACCGAAGGTTATAACCTTGGCGGAAATACCCTCGGCAGCTTTTTTTACCAGTGCATCATCGCCGTTTATATAGGCGGTGTGCGACATAGAAATAAACTTATGGAAGGAAAGCACGAGGTTATCCATCGTTTTGAAATAATCGAGATGGTCATCATCAATATTGAGCAGTACCGAAACATCGGGCGAGAGCTGCAAGAAAGTATCAACAAACTCGCAAGACTCACAAACCATATGCTCACTCCCACCGCTGCGACCGTTGGTGCCGAGCAGAGGAAGACGTCCGCCTATTACTGCTGTAGGATCAAGGTTGTTTAAATAGAGAATTTGTGTTATCATAGAGGTAACGGTGGTTTTGCCGTGGGTGCCGCATACGCCTATAACGTTATCGAAATGACGTGTGAGTGCGCCCAAAAGATGGCTTCGCTCCATAGTGGGAATGCCGCGGCGGCGAGCCTCGCAGAGCTCGGGATTATCCTGCGAGATGGCTGCAGAATAAACTACAAGCTCGCTATCGCCCAAATTCTCTGCTGCGTGGCCCATATAAACGGTGGCGCCCAAGGCGCGAACACGCTTTAGGGGATCGCTTTCGTTATTATCGGAGCCCGAAAGGATATAGCCCTTTCCGTGCAGAATTTCGGCAAGCGGACACATACCCGAACCGCCGATACCTATCATATGAATACGCTTAACGCGTTCTATAATTTTATCCTCTTCCCTGAGCTGTTTCATATGCTTCCTCCATAAGGAAAATATTTACCATTCTATTATATTGCTTTTGAGTGCAAAAATAAACAAAAATTTTTAAAATTGCTGAAATGAGGTGGGTTTTATGGAGCTTTTTTTGCCGCAGTATGTTAAAAACTGTATTTCGGTGCTGGAAAAGGCAGGTTTTGAGGCTTATTGCGTTGGCGGAGCGGTGCGCGATCTGATTATGGGACTTGAGCCCTCGGATTTTGACGTTACCACCAACTGCCCTCCCAATATGGTTGAAAAACTCTTTGACAGAACCATACCCACGGGTATAGAGCACGGAACGGTTACGGTGCTTATAGACGGAAATGCAATTGAAGTGACCACCTATCGCACCGAGGGCGGCTACAGCGATGCACGCCATCCCGATAAGGTGACCTTTGTTGGAAATATCGAGGATGATCTCGCCCGCCGAGATTTTACGGTGAACGCCATTGCCTATAATGAAAGACGCGGATTTTTTGATCCGTTTTCGGGCATTGAGGATATAGCCGCGAAAAGGCTTCGCACGGTTGGCGAAGCGCGACTTCGTTTTTCGGAGGATGCGTTGAGAATTATGCGGCTTTATAGATTTGCCTCGCAGTTAGGCTTCGAAATTGAGGCCGATACGCTCATTGCCGCGCAGGAGCTTTTGCCGCTACTTGAGAAAATAAGCGTTGAGCGAATTTTTTCCGAGCTTTGCAAAACACTTTTGGGCAAGCGAATAGAAAAGGCTACTGATTTCTTTAGTCGGGGCGGGCTCGAATTCCTTGGAATCGAGCGGTGCGATATTGCCCCGCTCTCTTCCCTGCCGCGGGAGCGCAGCATTCGTTTTGCGGCGCTTATAAAGCTTTCAGGCAGTAGCGCGGAATGCCTTAAAAATCTAAAGTGTGATAATCTTTTGAAGGATGAGGCAGGTTCGCTGCTTAGCTTGCTCAATGGCGGCTTACCAGAGGATAAGATAGCGCTCAAGCGTGCGCTTTGCAGCTATGGCGAGGGAATTATAAGAAAGGGATTTCCTCTTTTCTCCGTGCTTTGTGCGCTCGACTGCGGTGCCGCAGAAAAGGCGCTTGATGAAATTATAAACGGGCAGGAGCCTTATAGGCTCAGCCACCTGGCAATAAGCGGCGAGGATATTAAGGCGGCAGGCTATAATGGTCGTGAAATAGGCAACGTTTTGAGTATGCTGCTTGAAAGAATTTGGGCGGACCCCTCGCTTAACACACGCGAAAAGCTGATAGAAATAATCACAAAATAACAGAGTAGGTCATAGGATGTAACAGATTACTTCCTATGACCTTTTTTGGTGGTGTTTTGATGGTTTTTGCAATAATCGGCGGAGATGAGCGACAGATATACCTCGCCAAGCGACTTAAAAACGATGGTCACACGGTTAGAATGTGCGGTTTTGAGCGGCATAAAAGCCATATCTCCTGTCTTGCCGCAGGGGATGCACTTTTTGGTGCGGACTGCGTTATTCTTCCCTTGCCCTCCTCCAAAGACGGCAAAACCGTTTGGACACCGCTGGGCAACGATGAAATACTGCTCTGCGACCTGCCGAAGGCTGCCAAAAAACGCACCCTTTTTCTAACGGCAATGTGCTCTGTCGGTGCTGCACGCGAATGTGATTATTTTGCGCGCGAGGAGCTAACCGTGCTTAACGCAGCGCTCACGGCAGAGGGCGCAGTTGCCGCCGCCATAGAAAACACAAGTCGCTCGCTGATGGGGGCCGAGTGTTTAGTTGCCGGCTTTGGCAGAATAGGCAAGCTGCTGTGTAGCCGCCTTGCTCCATTCGGTGCCAAGATAACCGCCACATCACGAAGAAAAGAAACCCTTTCCTGGATACGCTCTTATGGCTTCGATGGTATTGAGAGCGCGGATATTGAGCGGTATGCCGACCGATATGATATTATCTTCAACACGGCACCCGAAAAGCTTTTTACGCCGCATATTTTAGGGCGGCTTAAGCCATCCTGCGTGCTGATAGAGTTGGCATCT
>JAZOPP010000134.1:0-17641 GCA_045655625.1 Acutalibacteraceae bacterium | reverse complement strand
AATTGAAAAAGCTACCTTCGGCGGACAGATAACCTATTCGCCGATGGTAGAAAACTATCCCGGATTTATCTCGGCAAGCGGCAACGAAATTGCCGAAAAGCTGGTCGAGCAGGTGCTCGCTCAGGGCGCCGAGATAGAGATGGATACCGTAGTAGAAATTCGCGATGGCGATATTAAAACGGTAATAACAGAGGGCGGCTCGTTTGAAGCACGCGCTGTTATAATCGCAACGGGTGCCAAGCATCGCCTTTTGGGCGTGCCGGGTGAGCAGGAACTCATCGGTAACGGTATTTCGTTCTGCGCAGTGTGCGACGGCGCGTTCTATAACAGTCGCGAGGTCGTAGTCGTAGGTGGAGGCAACTCCGCACTGCAGGAGGCACTCCTGCTTTGCGAGAACGCCTCAAAGGTTACCGTGGTGCAGAACCTCGCATTCCTAACGGGCGAGAAAAAGCTGCAGGATAGGCTTTATGCCAATCCCAAGGTCGAGGTAATACTCGGCTCCACTGTTAGCGAATTTATAGGCGAGGGCGAGCTCTCGGGCGTTAAGATAATGAAAGCCGAAACAGGCGAAGAGAGCATCATCCCTGCCGAGGGTGCGTTTGTTGCCATCGGTCTTGTTCCTCAGAACGAGCCGTTCGGAAACGTGCTTCCCCTCGATAATTACGGCTATGCCGACGTTGATGAAGCCTGCAAAACAGGCACCGCCGGAGTATTCGTAGCGGGTGACTGCCGCAAGAAAGGCGTTCGCCAGGTAACCACCGCGGTTGCCGACGGAGCTGTTGCCGCACTTGCCGCCTGCGCTTATATCGATGAACAATAGGTAAAATAAAAACCCCTCGGGATTTCCCGAGGGGTTTTAGTTTGCTTATTCAGAATACTTATAAAGGTTCTTAACCTTGAAACGCTTGGTAGCGCTGCCGTCAACGTCAACGTCGAGGGTCTTCTCGTATTCATCCATGGCCTTTTCGAACTCATCGCCCTTTAAGAGGTACATAACAACGTCGTTTAGGTTCTCAATCCAGTATTCATCGCTCATCATATCGCCTGCGATGAGGATGGTTATCTTCTTGTTCTTGGTATCGTCGATGAGCTTGATTTCGCCCTTCTTCATTGCCTTTACGGTTTTGAAGTGGTCGCTTGCGTAATCAGTGTCCTCATCACCTAAAAGGGAAGCATAAGCATCCTTAGGCTCAAGCACCTTTTCCTCCTCAGCCTTGGAAGAAGTGTCAGAGGAAGTGTTGGAAGAAACTTTAGAAGAAGTGTTGGAAGAGGTATTAGAGGAGGTTGTGGTGTTTTCCTTTATCTCATAATACTCGTTGTAGATGGTTTCGAATTTTGCGCCCTTCTTAAGACGGGAAACGTAGGAGTTGAACTTTTCGCGAATGGTCTTAGCCTCGGCATCCTTTTTAGAGGAGAGGTCAACCTCAAGCACGTTTGCGATGGTGAAGTTTTCATCCATAGCCTTTAAAATATCAGCCGCGGCGATTTCCTTTTCGCCGCCCTCGCCGTAAACGTGTTTAAAGTATGCGTTGGAATAGAGGGGATAAACGGTGTAATTTTTAAAGGTATCGTAGCTAACGCCGTTGGGCTCATAGATGGAGGAATAACCGTAATAAGACCAGTAGTAAACAGCGTTGTTTTCAGCGTTCTTAAGGTCTTCATCCTCAAGCTTCAGCTGGGCCTTATCGAACATAAGCTTTGCGGCGGCATATTCAACCAGCATTTCCTTAGCGCGGTCACGCACCCAGGTGGTGTAGGATTTGTTATCTATCTTAGCGGCATAAACGTCGTCCAAGGTCATCTTAGAGGTGTCAACCTTGTCCTCAGTCCACTTTTCCTGCACCTTAGAGGAAGCCTCACTATCGGCATTCATCAGCGCAAGGAGATAGGTAGCGGAAGTGAATTCTTCCAGCAACTTGCCGTCCTTAACCGTAACGGCTATTTCACCCTTCTTGTGGCAGGCGGAAAAGGAAAATACCATAATTCCCACCAAAATCAAAGCAAGGGCTTTTTTAAGGATATTCATATTAAGTCCTCCTGACAATAATCTACAGAATATTATATAACAAAATTATTTAAAAGTCCAGCACTAATTGCTGCCTGCCGCCAGAGTGTCCATTATCTCGCGCAAGGCGGCAACCGAAGCTTGTCCCGGCGCCATAGTGATAGCATAGTGGGGTCGCTTTCCGCCGCCCAGCATAAACCTCAGAGAATAGCGCTCTGCAAGGCGCGCGCTCACCTCGGGCGAGATGCTCTCGCAATATAGGCGGATAACGTTGCCGCGCTGCGAAACCTCCGTGATACCGTGGCGGAAAGCGCGGCTTCGAAGCAGCGCTATCTCGGTAAGACCCAAAACGGCGCGCGGCGGCTCGCCAAAGCGGTCACACAGCTCATCAATAACGTCGGATACGTCATCCTCGGTTTTTATCTCGGCAATGCGGCGGTATATTCCAAGGCGCTGCGGCAACAGCGGAATATAGCTTTCAGGTATGTGCGCGGAAATGGATAGGTCGATAACGCAGTTATTTTCGCTCTCCACTGCTTCGCCCTTTTCCTCGCGTATTGCGTTTTGCAGCAGCTGAACGTACATATCGTAGCCTACCGCCTCAAGATGGCCGTGCTGCTCGCCGCCTAAGATACTGCCTGCACCGCGGATTTCAAGGTCGCGCATGGCGATTTTAAAGCCCGAGCCAAACTCAGTATATTCGCGGATGGCATCAAGTCGCTTTTCGGCGATTTCCGATAGTGCCTTGCCGGGGCGGAAGCAAAAATATGCATAAGCTCTGCGCGGCGAGCGACCAACACGACCTCGCAGCTGATGGAGCTGGGAGAGGCCCATTCGGTCGGCATCCTCTATTATCATGGTGTTGGCGTTGGGAACGTCCACGCCCGTTTCTATAATGGTGGTGCAAACCAAAATATCTATCTCGTGCTCAAGCAGCTGCTTCCAAACGCGGGATAGCGTTTCCTCATCCATCTTGCCGTGGGCAATGCCGATATTAGCATCGGGCAACTGCGCTTTAAGTCGGGCGGCGCAGGCGGTTATGCTTTCAACGCGGTTGTGCAGATAATAAACCTGACCGCCTCGGCGCAGTTCGCGGTTGATAGCGTCCAGCAAAATGCCGTTTTGCTGCTCGATAACGTAGGTCTGTACGGGCTGGCGGTCCTCGGGCGCCTCATCAATGGAGGACATATCCCGAAGCCCCGACATAGCCATATTAAGCGTTCGCGGAATGGGTGTTGCCGAAAGTGTCAGCACGTCCACCGCGGGATAAAGTTCTTTCAGTTTTTCCTTTTGGGCAACGCCGAATCGGTGCTCCTCATCGATTATTATAAGACCTAAATCGTGGAACTTAACGTCGTTTGATATGAGGCGGTGGGTGCCTATAACCATATCAACGTTTCCGCGGCGCAGTCCCTCGATAGTTTTTTGCTGAGCCGATTTCGAAACAAAGCGCGATAAAAGCCTGGTCTCAAGCGGAAAATCTCCAAAGCGTCGCAGCACGGTGTTATAGTGCTGCCAGGCGAGAATGGTGGTCGGCGCCATGAGCGCGCATTGCTTGCCCTCGCTCACGCATTTAAATGCAGCGCGCAGCGCCACCTCGGTCTTGCCGAAGCCAACGTCACCGCACAGTAGTCTGTCCATCGGAACTCCGCGTTCCATATCATCCTTAATTTCATTTATGCAGCGCAGCTGGTCATCGGTTTCCTCGTATTCAAATCTGCGCTCGAAATCCGATTGAATATCGGTATCCTCGGAGAATGCGTGACCCTTGATTTCAAGCCGCTTGGCATAAAGCGCGGTAAGCTGTTTTGCCATATCGCGCACCGCCGTGCGAACACGGGTTTTGGTCTTTTGCCATTCGGTGCCGCCGAGCTTATTTAAGCGAATGCCTTCGTCACCGCCGATATATTTTGAAACCAAATCAAGCTGGGTTACGGGCACGTAAAGCACGTCGCCCTTGGCATAAAGTATTTTCAGATAATCCTTTATAATGCCATCCTTTTCTATCTTGTGGATGCCCGAAAACTGACCGATTCCGTGCACCGCGTGCACCACAAATTCGCCGCCGTGCAGCTCATCAAGCGAGCTGATATTGCCTGCGCGGTGGTGCTTTTTAGCCTTGCGCTGTTTTAGAATATCGCTGTGGGTAATAAGCGAAAAACGCTCTTTTGGAATCTGCATTCCTGCCGAGAGCCCACCCACCGTAACAACAATGCCGCGAGGAGGACCCGAGGGGTTTTCTATAAAGGTGGCGGCGCGGCCGTTTTGCTCTAATTCCTCGCATAAAAGGCGAGCAGATTTTTCATTTCCTGCTAAGATAACGGTGTTTTCACTTATATCCTCGAGCAACAGCTCCAGTCCGCCGCGCCAGGACGGCAGCTGCTTAAACTCAAAGCTTATCAGCTCGCGCAGCGCAAAGGGATAGGAACTTCGCGCGAAGTTCTCAAGTATCACGCAGCCGTTTTCCTCTGCTCTTTTCCAAAGTCCCGCGCGGTCGAGATAGCAAAGCGCTGAAATAGTGTCGCTGCCCGATTCAAGGCGGCGCTTTATGTCCTCGCCGTGCATCAGCATAAGATTATCCAGCTTTTCCTGAATGCCTGCACTGTCGCAAAGGAATAAAACGGTGTCGGATAAATAATCAAAAGCGGTATAGCGCCTATCATAAAGATAGGGCAGATAACGGTCGTAATCCGAGAAGGTATCGCTTTCGAGGGCTACGCGGTCGTATTCGAGCGCCTTTTTCTGCTCCTCGGTTTTGGCTTTTTTATAAAGCTTGTCTATAATCGCGAGCAGCTCCGCCTTTTCGGCAAGGGTTTCGCGCGCAGGGGAGATAAAAACGCTATCTATCATATCCGTGCGGCGCTGACTTTCGATGGAGAAATGAGAGATGGAATCTATTTCATCGCCCCAGAACTCTATTCTGACGGGGGAGGATACCCCCGTGGGGAAAATATCAAAAATTCCGCCGCGCACCGCAAACTGAGCCGAACCCTCAACCTGTCCGCAACGGGTATAGCCTGCCGAGATGAGCCTATCTGTAAGCTCGGCGGGGGATAAAAGGTCGCCGCTTTTAAGGGTGAAGGTTGATCGCCTTAGCCGCTCGGGCGGAGAGGTGAAAAGCGAGAAGCTCTCAGCCGAGCCGACGCAAACGGGTAAGACCCCGTCTGCAAGAGCAGACAGGGTGTATAAACGTTTATGTTCCCATTCCTTAGAGCTCAAAACGCCACGCTCGGGCAGCAGATCCCTTGCGGGCAGCAGCCGAGTATCGAGACCTAGCGCGATAAGGTCCTCGCGCAGGCGGTTGGCTTCAGCCTCATCTGGGCAGATAACGGCGGCGCGCTTGCCGCTTTCTGCTATCGCTGCGATGAGTGCGGCGCGGCAGATGGGCGGAAGCCCCGTGCACACCGCAGGCAAAAAGCCTTGCTCTATCGAGTGGGAGAGTTTTTTGCAATCCTCGGTTTCGGCAATAACCGAACTCAAAAAATGCATAGGCTCACCTTATTTATTGCTGAATTTATTCATCGCACTGTCAACACCCTCGCGCACAAAGCATGCGGCGGCATCGGCAGCGTTTTGTATCGAATTTTTCATAAGTGCGGCATCCTCGCGCGAGAAGCTGCCGAGCACCCAATCCTTAAGGTCATAGTCGGGGTGAGGCTTGGCACCAACGCCAACCTTTATCCTCGGGAAGGTGTTTTTACCCGAGAGATAAATTATATTTTTCATCCCGTTGTGACCGCCGTCCGAGCCGCCACGCTTTATGCGGATTTTGCCGGGCGGCAGGGAAATATCATCAAAAATAACGAGTGCTTGCTCGGGTGTGAGCTTATAAAACGAGAGCACCTCGTTTACAGCCTGACCTGAATTGTTCATAAAGGTTTGAGGTTTACAGAGCAAAACGCGGCTATCGCCTATGCGGCATTCGCCGATAAGCGATTTGAATTTTATCTTTTTTATCTCGCAGGAATATTGCTCGCAAATACGGTCGAGCACCATAAAGCCTGCGTTGTGGCGGGTGGCTTCATATTCTCTGCCGGGGTTACCGAGACCCACGATAACAAAATCATAAGCCGAGCCAAAATTCTTTTGCCGTTTCTTCAAAAACATACAAACACCTCGTGAATTAAATATTATCACATTAAAAATAAATATTCAACAGAAAACTTGACAAACTCCCGCGCCGCGGTTATTATATAACTGTTAAAACGCCGACGGGAACAGTAGCATTTATCCGCAAGGCGCCCAAGAGAGCGATGGTCATCGGCTGCAAGCCATCGCGGCGAAGGATAATGTGAATACCACCCCTGAGTGCCCTGCGAACAGGGCCGTTTTATCCGCGTTAAGGATCAAAGAGCGGCAGGCATTGCCTGCAATTCGGGTGGAACCGTGGAGTATTTGCTTCATCCCAGTTTTTGGGGTGGAGTTTATTTTTTTGTTTGGAGGAACTTTTATGGTAAAGGTAACTTTAAAGGGCGGCGTAGTCCGCGAGTATGAAAAGGGTGTTTTCGGCTGGGAGATAGCCGCCAGCATCGGTGCAGGTCTTGCCAAGGCCGCCTGCGCTATCAAGGTGAACGGCGTTCCCTGTGACCTTCGCACCGCAATCGAGGAGGATTGCGAGCTCGAAATTTTAACCTTTGAGGATGATTTCGGTCGCGGCGCATATCGCCACACCGCAAGCCACATCTTAGCTCAGGCAGTTAAGCGCATTTATCCCGAGGTAAAGCTGGCTATCGGTCCCTCGGTTGATAACGGATTTTATTATGATTTCGATTCCGATACCATGTTCACTCCCGAGATGCTTTCAGAGCTCGAGGATGAGATGAAGAACATTATAAAAGAGGATATATATCTTGAACGGGTTGTCGTTTCCCGCGAGGAGGCTTTGGAGCTCTTCACCGAGCGTGATGAGCCCTATAAGTGCGAGCTTATAAACGACCTTCCCGAGGATGCCGAAATAAGCCTTTATAAGCAGGGCGATTTCGTTGATCTCTGTGCAGGACCGCACCTGCTCTCAACCGGCAGAGTTAAGGCTATTAAACTCACCTCCTGCACCGGCGCATACTGGCGCGGAGATTCCAATAAAAAGATGCTTCAGCGCGTTTATGGCACCGCATTCCCCAAGCAGAGCGAGCTTGATGCTCACCTTGAGGCTATTGAGGAGGCCAAAAAGCGCGACCATAACAAGCTCGGCCGTGAGCTTGAGCTTTTCACCACCAGCGATCTTATCGGTCAGGGCCTGCCTATCATGCTCCCCAAGGGCGCTCGTATAATTCAGCTTCTGCAGCGCTTCGTTGAGGATGAGGAGCAGCGCCGCGGTTGGCTTCTCACAAAAACTCCCTTTATGGCAAAGAGCGACCTTTATAAGGTTTCGGGCCACTGGGATCATTATCTCGACGGTATGTTCGTGTTGGGCGACCCGCAGGATGAGGAAAAGGAATGCTTCGCACTCCGCCCCATGACCTGCCCGTTCCAGTATCAGGCTTATCTTAACCGTCCGCGTTCTTATCGCGATTTGCCGCTTCGCTATAATGAGACCTCAACCCTGTTCCGCAATGAGGCAAGCGGCGAGATGCACGGTCTTATCCGCGTTCGCCAGTTCACCATCTCCGAGGGTCACTTAATGTGCACCCCCGAGCAGCTTGAGGATGAGTTCCGCGGCTGCCTGGAGCTTGCTATTTATATGCTCAAAACGCTGGGTCTTTACGAGGACGTTAGCTATCGCTTCTCGCAGTGGGACCCTGCCGACCGTGATAAGTATATCGGCACCGATGAGCAGTGGGCTGAGGCTCAGGGCATCATGGGTAAAATCCTCGACCATCTCGAAATTCCCTACAAGGTAGGCGTTGGCGAGGCGGCGTTCTATGGTCCCAAGCTCGATATTCAGATAAAGAACGTTCACGGCAAAGAGGATACCCTCATCACCATTCAGGTTGACCAGCTGCTGGCTGAGAAGTTCGGCATGGAATACACCGCGCCCGATGGCAGCAAGAAAAACCCCTATATCATTCACCGCACCTCGATAGGCTGCTACGAGCGCACCCTCGCTCTGCTTATTGAAAAGTATGCAGGCGCATTCCCGACCTGGCTGGCTCCCGTTCAGGTGAAACTCTTGCCCATAGCCGACCGTCACCACGAATATATGAACGCCGTTAAGGAGCGCTTAGAGCGTGCAGGACTCCGCGTTGAGCTTGATGATCGCAACGAGAAGATCGGCTTCAAGATTCGCGAGGCACAGCTGGCTAAAATTCCTTATATGCTCGTAGCGGGCGATAAGGAAGCCGAAGCCGGAACCCTCTCGGTTCGCAAGCGCGGCGGCATTGATTTAGGCAGCCAGTCGCTCGATGAGTTCCTCGCATTCGTGTTAAAGGAAGTCGCCGAGAAGACCATTAGCTAATTTTTAAAAGCATATAAAAAAGCACTTCCATATGGGAGCGCTTTTTTATTTATCATATCGCGTTTCAATATCAGAAAGCAACTCGTGCTTTAGCTGTGTTAAATGCTTTTCAGGAATTTCCACACGGATACATTCGTTGCACTGCCCTTGAGAATTCAAGGATATTTCATCGAGCAGGCATTTGCCGCAGCTTTCATAAATGCAAAAAACGTTTTCACAAAGCATCGCCATCACCGTTTTTAATTATATAGCAAAAACAAAACGAATGCAACCATAAATGGTTATATAAATGTAACCGTTTTTGAGCATAATATGGTTGTGGGTGATGAAAATGTTTAAAATAGATAACGAGTTAAAAAGTGCAAACGTAGCACGAACCGTGCGTTTCACAGAGGGTCTGTTCGAGCGTTTAAACGAAACCGCTGCAGAGAATAATATTTCGTTTAACCTACTGGTGTTGCAGTGCTGCAAATACGCACTCGACGATATGGAAGATAAGGAAAAATAAAAGCGCTCCCGTGAGGGAGTGCTTTTTTGTGTGCTGTCGCGGTTGTAATAATACTGCGCTCATCCTCATAAAGTTAATTAAAGGCTTTATAGGAGTTGAGTGTATGAATGTTCACACAAACGATCGCGCGCAGCTGCTGGGGAATTACATAGTTGAAACAGGGGCAACGGTGCGCGCGGCGGCGGCGAGATTTAATATCAGCAAATCCACCGTACACAAGGATGTGACAACGCGGCTGGAGCACGAATGCCCCGGTCTTTATATCGAGGTAAAACGGGTGCTTGAGCAGAATAAAAGCGAGCGACACATCCGCGGCGGAATGGCAACTCGCAAGAAGTATAAGGGGTTATGATTGACAACACCATTTATAAATGTTAAAATGTTTCGGTCGCAAGGCTGAAAACTCCCGCCTGCCAAGCAGACGGGCATTTATTTTTTTAGGGGAAAATATGTGGACTTTTAAATTTTTAACAACCAGCATTCTGCTCGGCGCAGGGCTTGCCATGGATGCCTTTTCGGTATCGCTCGTGAGCGGTTTGTGCGAGCCTAAGATGAAAAAGCGCAGAATGTGCCTTATTGTTGGTATATTTGCTTTTTTCCAGTTCTTTATGCCTATGGTGGGCTGGGTTTGCGTGCATTCGCTTGCCAAACAGTTTGCCGCTTTCCAAAAATTTATTCCGTGGATTGCGCTGGCGCTGCTGCTGTTTATCGGCATAAATATGCTGCTTGAGGGCAAGCGGCAAAGCAGTGATGCCGCCTCATGTCCCTTAAAGCCTGCCTCCCTCGGCGCGCTGCTTATGCAGGGAGTTGCCACCTCGATAGATGCGCTTTCGGTCGGCTTCACCATATCTGATTATACCGCCACCGCCGCCCTCGTTTGCGGCATTATCATAGCAGCGGTCACATTCCTCATCTGCACGGCAGGCGTGCTCATAGGAAAACGCTTCGGCACCCGTCTTGCAGGCAAGGCGAGCATATTGGGCGGTGTTATTTTAATCGGCATCGGCATCGAAATCTTCGTAAGCGGAGTATTTTTCTAAAACAAAAGACCTATCCTCATGGATAGGTCTTTTTATATTATTCATCCAGCTTGAGCACAGCCATAAAAGCTTCCTGCGGCACCTCAACCGAGCCGAGCTTGCGCATTCGCTTTTTGCCCTCTTTTTGCTTTTCAAGCAGCTTTTTCTTTCGGGTAATATCGCCGCCGTAGCACTTGGCGAGGACATCCTTTCTCATTGCCTTAACGGTCTCGCGGGCGATAATCTTGCCGCCAACCGCAACCTGAACAGGCACCTCGAAAAGCTGGCGCGGAATGAACTCTTTAAGCTTTTCGGCTATCTTTCTCGCGCGGGTGTAGGCATTATCGGTAAACACGATAAACGATAGTGCATCAACCACGTCGCCCGCCAGCATAACGTCGAGCTTTACGAGCTTGGATTCCTTATAGCCCTTGGGCTCGTAATCATAGCTGGCATAGCCGCGGGTGCGCGATTTTAGAGCATCGAAGAAATCATAAATTATATCGCCCATTGGCATCTCATAGTGGATATCAACGCGGTCGCCCATATATTGCATATCCTTATAATCGCCGCGGCGCTCCTGGCAGAGCTCCATTATAGTTCCAACGTATTCGCTGGGGCTATAGATATGCACGTCGGCTATCGGCTCGAGCGCACGGGCAATGGTAGCAGGGTCGGGGTAGTTGGTGGGGTTATCAACCTCAACCATCTCTCCGTTTGTGAGCTCGAATTTATAAACAACGCTCGGTGCGGTGGTAACCAAATCGAGATTATATTCGCGCTCAAGGCCCTCCTGGATAATCTCCATGTGCAGCAGTCCCAAAAATCCGCAGCGGAAGCCAAAGCCCAAAGCGCCCGAGGTTTCGGGCTCGAAAAGTAGAGACGCATCGTTAAGCTGCAGCTTTTCAAGCGCCTCGCGCAGGTCGGTGTATTTGGCGCCGTCGGCAGGGTAGATACCGCAGAAAACAACCGGGTTAACCTGTCGATATCCTGCGAGTGGCTCGCTTGCGGGGTTGGCGGCAGAAGTGATAGTATCGCCCACGCGCGCATCGCTAACCGTTTTAATTGCGGCGGCAAGATAACCAACCTCGCCCGCCTCCAGCTTATCGCAAGGCTCAAGCGCGGTGGCGCATTTGCGGCCGATTTCCACGGTGAGATATTCCGCGCCCGTGTTCATAAGGCGAACGGTATCACCCGAGCGGAGAGTGCCCTCCACCACGCGGAAATAAACTATAACGCCGCGATAGGGGTCGTAATAAGAATCGAAAATCAGCGCCTTTAAGGGAGCATTTCGGTCGCCCGTCGGTGCGGGAATATCCGTAACAACGCGCTCCAGCACCTCCTCAATGTTTATGCCGCTCTTGGCAGAAACACGGGGCGCATCCTCGGCGGGGATGCCGATTATATCCTCAATTTCGCCCACAATTCGGTCGGGGTCGGCACTCGGCAGGTCGATTTTGTTTATAACGGGCAGCAGCTCAAGACCGTGGTCAACCGCTAAATAGGTGTTGGCAAGGGTTTGCGCTTCAATTCCCTGGGAAGCATCAACAACAAGCACAGCACCCTCGCAGGCGGCAAGGCTGCGCGATACCTCGTAGTTAAAGTCAACGTGTCCGGGGGTGTCTATTAAATTAAGCTCATAGCGCTCACCGTCGCTTGCGGTGTAATAAAGGGTAACCGCGTGCGCTTTTATGGTAATTCCGCGCTCACGCTCAAGGTCCATGCTATCAAGAATCTGGTCCTCCATATCGCGTGCGGCAACCGATTCGGTAAGCTCCAAAAGGCGGTCTGCCAGTGTGGATTTACCGTGGTCGATATGAGCAACAATGCAAAAGTTTCTTATTTTATCAAGCGGAAACGACACATTCATTCTCCTTAAATTTAGAAGGTAAATTGATTATATCAAAATTACCGCATCAATGCAAGAAAAACCCTCTCACCGAGGTGAGAGGGCAGGGGTTTTATTTTTCGTTCTCGCGCAATGCGCCGAGCGCACCGCCGGGGTGGCACTTAACGTATTTCTGCGGAGTGAGGTCGGATTCATCCTGAAGCAGGATGGAAAGGCACTGCAGAATAAAGGTCTCTGCAAGGATGGAGGTGCGCGGAGCGCGGTTTAAGGGTCCACCCTCGCGAGCAACGCCTGCAAAGAGGTGGCACTCGCAAAACTTTGCCAGCCACGATTCGGAATTTCCCGTAACGGCGATGAGCTTGCAGCCGTTGTTGCGAATCGCCATAGCGGTTGCTTTAAGCTCTGCGGTTTCGCCGCTGTTGGAAATGCAGATAACAACGTCACCCTCTGCGAGCTGTCCGCAAGAGCCATGAACAGCCTCGGTTCCGTGCAGATAGTAGGTGGGGGTGCCGGTTGAGGAAATGAGCGATGCAATATAGTTCGAAACGTGCGAGGGCTTGCCGATGCCGGTAATATGCAGGCGGCCGCCGCTCTTCTTAGAATCGAGTATCAGCTTTGCGGCGGCGGCGAGGCTTTCCTTATCAATGCCGTCCAAAAATGTGTTGAACTCCTCGCGGGCTATAGCGCAAAAATTATCAAGATTATTCATTTTTATCATCCTTTCAGGCATTCGAAAACGGTGGTATCGAAGCCTTTTTCATTCATAAGCGCGAGCACGCGGTCAAGGTAGGGCAGGCTGCTCTGCGCACCCATTCCCGTAACCGTTATGCCTGCAACACAGTTTGCAAAACGAAGCGCGGCGGGGATATCCACACCCGCGGCACAAGCGGTGCAAAACGCGCCGATAAAGCTATCGCCCGCGGCGGTGGGATCCACAACCTTGCCGCAATCAACCGAGCCGCTTCGAACAACGTCGCCCGCGCCCTTATACGCGCAGCCGTGCTTGCCCAGTGTTATAAGAATGTTATCAACGCCCAGCTCGGCAAAACGCTCTGCCGCAGCGCAAACGCCCTCATCACCCTCGGGAGCGATGCCGCAAATATCGTGCGCCTCGTGCTCGTTGGGAGCGATATAGGTTAAGCAGCGCAGCAGCTCCTTGGGAACCGAAGCCGACGGCGCAGGATTAAGCATAACCGGCACACCGTTCTCCTTTGCGAGGGTTGCCACCGCGATATTAACCTCAGTGGGAATCTCGTGCTGGAGAATAACCATATCGAAATTCTTGATTTCATCTCTTAAATACTCGGTATCAGCAGGGGTTAGGCGGAAATTAGCGCCCGGCACCACGATTATGCGGTTCTCGGTTCCGTTTGCGGTTTGCTCAATTTGAACGTTACCAACCGCCGAGGAAACGCCCTCGGTGGGGATTATGTGGGAGGTGTCCACTCCGCTTTCACGCGCGCTGTTTATAAGTGCGCGACCGAAATCATCACAGCCAACTCTGCCGAGCATAGAAACCTCGGCACCGAGTCTTGCTGCCTGAACGGCCTGGTTTGCTCCCTTGCCGCCTGCGGCGGTTGAAAAAGAGGCACCCGTCACGGTCTCGCCGCGGTCGGGGAAGCGCTCGGTGGTAACGATAAGGTCCATAACAAGGCTGCCAACTACCAATATCGTAGGCTTTTTCATAAAGCACCTCTTAAATTATTTCAAGATGATCCGCATCGGGGAATTCGGGGAAGGTCTCGCTGGGCTTATCCTGATACCAGAAAGCAACCGAGGAAATATCATCCTGCAGCGGCAGATATCTGCCTTGATCGCGCCAGCCGAGCGCCTGAATGGTAACCTTTAAGTCGCTATCGAAGTATATCGGGTCGCAGAGATGCCAGCGATACATAGAGAAGCGCTGCTGCGAGGTATAAAGTCCGTTGGGGCGGATAATCTTGGGAACACCGCAATACATATTGGTGAATTCCTGATACTTGCCGCCGATATCAAAATTCCACGAGCCGCAGAAATAATCCTCGGTGCCCGTTCCGCAGATGGTGGGGAAATCGCTGTCGCCATCCATATAGAACTTTATCTCGCCTTCGCCCCACCAGCCGGTGTTGTTAACGCCCCAGAACATATAAGTGCCAACGTAGTGGCCCTTGCCCTTAACGTTATCAAGAATGGTGTAAACCTCCTTGTAGGGCAGGGGATTAACGCGGCGGAACTGAGCGTGGAAATAGCCGAGTCCCGGCTCTAAATCTTCGAGGGTGTAGTCTATCTGGTAATAGAGCACGATGGTCTCGTTGTAGATATTCTCAACCGTTAACTTTGCCTCGGTGTAGAAGGGCATATCCCAATAGCAGTTAAAGCCGCGCTTGGGTCCGATGCAAACGGCAGCGCTCGAAAGCTCGGCATAACTTTGGTAATCTGCTGAAGCAAAGAAGTCGCACATAGGTGCCTCGATGGAGGGCTTTTCTGCTCCGTCCCAATAGGCGCGCAATATAAGCTTGCGGTTGCGGTTTGCGTTATCGGTTGCCCAAATATGGCGGATTCTGCCCTGACCGTGAATATCAGCGAGGGTGAAGGTCTCGCCCGGTTTTATATGAACGCAGGGAGAAATCTTCCAGCCGATACCCAGCTCGCGGGCATAGGGAGCGTTTGCGCCCTCGGTTGCCATTCCGCCCTTGCCTTTTTCACCCGTAAAGTTCTCGGGCGAGATGGAGCGGGATTTCACATTTTTTAATTTCGAAAGGTCTTGGAACATAAAAGTGCCTCCTTTTAATATTTGTCTTTACTATACGAGTTATATGTGCTAAAATAAATATCACAAATTTGCATTTTATTTAACATTTTTTGGTGTGTTGGTGAATTATGGATATAAATGCTATCTCTCCTTATATTCGTTGGGCGGCGCGCTCGCTGCTGCCCGCAAATATGAAAATCAGGCGGCGCATAATCCTCGATTATGAGCTGATATATCTCGAAAGCGGCGAATGGAAGCTATGGTACGATGGGGTGGAATATATCTGCCGAGCGGGCGATTTTCTGTTTTTGCGCCCCGGCATTGCCCACAGCATCGAGGTGCTCTCACGCCCCGTTTCGCAGCCGCATATTCATTTTGATATGTGCTATTCACCCTCGCAGAGCGAGGCGCGGTTTATTTGCTTTAAGGATTTTGCCGATTTATCCGAGGATGAGCGCGCGCTCATGCACAGGGATATTCTGCAGGGCAAAACCTCACCCGTGGTGCACGGGGTTGACCGCGATATGACCGAGGGACTTTATAAAATAATCGACCTCTCGAAGCGCCGTGATATTGCCTCTCAGCTGGAGGCAAAGGCGTACCTTACCGCTATAATCGGCAGGCTGTTATCAAGACTGGGCGAAACAGCGGCACCAAAAAGGGCAGAGCCGCTCTCCCAGATGATAAAGCAGTTTATCGATAACAACGTTGCCACACGCATCACCCTCTCGCTGCTCGAGGACCATTTTCACTATAATAAATTCTATATTGAAAAACGGTTTTGCGAGGATATAGGTGAGCCGATTTCAAAATATTATAATCGCCTGCGTCTTGCGGCTGTAAAAGACCATCTGCTCTCGGGTGCGAGCGTGACCGAAACGGCTCATACCTTCGGTTTTGAATCGATTTATACGTTCAGCCGCTATTTTAAAAACGCCTGCGGAGTATCGCCGAGCGCATATGCAAAAGAAAAAAGCCTTAGCAAAAGCTAAGGCTTTTCATTTTAATCCTCGCGGAACTGCAGGGAATAAAGGTGTTTATAGGTGCCGCCGAGCTCCATCAGCTGCTCGTGGGTGCCCTCCTCGGTAACGCGGCCCTCGGAGATAACGGCAATTCTATCGGCATTTTTAACGGTGGATAATCTATGTGCCACAACGATGGTGGTTCTGCCCTTGCAAAGCTCATCGAGTGATTCCTGGATGAGTATCTCGGTAGTGTTATCGAGGGCGCTGGTCGCCTCATCGAGAATAAGCACGGGAGGGTCTTTAAGGAAAACTCGCGCGATGGATAAACGCTGCTTCTGTCCGCCCGAGAGGCGCACTCCGCGCTCGCCTATCTGGGTATCGTAGCCCTGCGGCAGGGTCATAATATAATCGTGAATGTTGGCGCGCTTGGCGGCGGCGATTACCTCCTCCTCGCTCGCATCGGGGCGACCATAGAGAATGTTATCACGCATCGAGGCATTGAAAAGATAAATATCCTGCTGAACTATGCCTATGTTGCGGCGCAGTGCCAGCGCAGAAACGTTTTTAATATTGGTGCCGTCTATGAGAATATCGCCGTTTTCCACACCGTAAAAACGGGGGATAAGGTGGCAGATGGTGGTTTTTCCTCCGCCCGAGGGACCAACGAGGGCAAAGGTTTCACCCTGCTTAATATCGAGGTTTACGTTATGAAGCACGTCGGCTTCCTCGCCGTAGCCATAGGTAACGTCGCGTAACTCAATGTGTCCCTTGGGAGAAAACTCGGTTATAGCACCCTCAATATCCTTTTCGGGCTCGGTATCCATGATTTCAACAAAGCGGCTAAAGCCGGTAACACCCTCGTTATACTGCTCAATAAACATAATGAGCTGGCGGATGGGGGAGAGGAACATATTGATGGAAACAAAGAACGCCGAATAATCGGCAAAATCAATAGCACCGCGATACAGGAAAAGTCCGCCTGCTATTAAAATAACCACGTTAAAAACGTCGGTAACGAAGCCGGTGGTCGCATGGAATTTACCCATAGCATCATAGGCGTCGCGGCGGGCGGCAACAAAATCCTCGTTGCCGTCATCAAATTTTGCGGTCTCACTTTCGGAATTGGTGAACGCCTTGGTAACGCGGATGCCCGAAATGCTGTTTTCAAGCGAAGCGTTTATCTTGGCAATGGCCTCGCGGCTGCGCATAAACGCGGCGCGCATTTTCTTTCGCAGCACCGCCGAAATAATTATAAGCAGCGGCACGCAGGCAAATATTATGAGCGTCAGCCATACGTTGATGGTGCACAAATAGCAAAACGAAACCACGATGGAGATGGATGAAATTATAACGTTTTCAGGGCCGTGGTGTGCAAGCTCGCTCACGTTCATAAGGTCGTTGGTCATGCGCGACATTATCTTGCCCGTTTCGTGATTATCATAAAACGAGAAGGGAAGCGTTTGCAGGTGGCAGAACATTTCTCTGCGCATCTGCGCCTGCA
Source organism: Acutalibacteraceae bacterium (assembly GCA_045655625.1). Taxonomy (GTDB): domain Bacteria; phylum Bacillota; class Clostridia; order Oscillospirales; family Acutalibacteraceae; genus SIG589. Next base: position 669 of record JAZOPP010000134.1, on the reverse strand, counting down.
TCCTAACGCCCATTATGTGACCCTTATATTGGATGAAATAGTTAAGCAGCATCCTCACAATATAAATAATGAGCAGCGCCACGCCCCAGATAATAATGAGGTCGTATTTCTCGCCGGGGATAAAATCGTTGAGCATTCGGCGGGTAACGATGGGGTAAACAATGCCCGAGAGCGAAACGAGCAAGCTCGCCAGCATATCGAGGATAAATATTTTTTTGTGGGGCTTATAGTAACTTAAAAAGCGTTTGAGCATATATTAACCTTCTTTATTGGGATGAAAAAATTGTAACACAAAAAAATGAACAATTCAAGAAGCGGGAAGAGGATAAAAACAGAAATTTAAAAAATGTGTTGACAAACCGATTTTCATATATTATAATAAATCGGTCCCACAAATGGCGGCTTAGCTCAGTTGGCTAGAGCATTCGGTTCATACCCGAAGTGTCGTAGGTTCAAGTCCTATAGCCGCTACCAGGCCCGGTGGTCAAGAGGCCTAAGACACCGCCCTTTCACGGCGGTAACACGGGTTCGAATCCCGTCCGGGTCACCATAAAAGGAAAACCTCAACCGAAAGGTTGGGGTTTTCCTTTTATCATGAATCAGAAAAGCAGGGACGAGAACCCGTAGGGGGCGTAAGCGGAAGAAAACGATTGATAAATCCGTGCGGTT
>JAZOPP010000133.1:0-5350 GCA_045655625.1 Acutalibacteraceae bacterium | reverse complement strand
AGCACCTCTTCGCCGATACCTGCGCTTACAGTACGGTCAACGGCAACTATGTACTTGTCGGTAAGCTGCTTGTTTTCGATGATCTGGATCTCCAAAAACTTAAATCCAACGAGCTTGTCAAGCTTGTTTGTCGAAACTATATTTCCTACAACTTTTCCTTTTAACATATTTACGTACCTCTTAATTATTTTACGGGAACAACGGTAGAGCCGTTCTTGTAGCCAACTGCGTTTGCATCGTCTGTGTCAACGTGCATCTCAAGGCGGAAATCCTTGTGAACGCGAACCTGAACGTCAAACCAACGTGTACGCTTGGTGCCGGTGGTTGCATCAACGTCGATGTAGTCGCCGTCCTTGACACCGAAATGAGCGGCATCGTCGGGAGACATATGAATGTGGCGGTTAGCGATGATACAACCCTCATCGAGCTGAACAATGCCCTTAGGACCGATGATCGTTATAGGTGCAGAGCCCTGGATCCTACCCGATTCGCGAACGGGCGGCTTTACCTTGAGCACGAAGGAATCGGTGCGCGAGATTTCAACCTGCGAAGCCTTGCGAACGGGGCCCAGCACTCTCACCTTCTCGATGGGGCGAAGCGAGGGACCTACGATGGTCAGGCACTCCTTGCAAGCATACTGTCCCGGCTGGGAGAGGTCCTTAAACGGGGTAAGCTCGTAGCCCTTGCCGAATAAGGTTTCAAGGTCCTGCTGTGACAGGTGGATATGACGGTTGGAAACTCCTACGGGAACGGTGCCCTCATCGTTTCCTCCCTTATATTGCTCGACAACGCGTTTTACAACGTCGGCGATATAATCCTTATCTAATGCCATTTCATTCACCTACAATTAAATTATACGGAAGCTATCGGCCATTACGCAGCGACGCTGACGGGTGAAGCTGCGAGCCGAGGTGATACCCTCACCTGTGGGGCCTGCGATGGTGAAGGTTGCGTGACCCTCGCCGCCGAAGCCGATTCCTGCATAGGAGGGAGCGTTCTTAACGAAGATGGTGGTTTCAACCGCTCTGGCAAAGCGAGAGAGGTTATCAATGTTCTTGGAATGCATATGAGCAGTGTGGCGGTTGCCGTGCTCAGCCTTAACGGCGAGATCAATAGCCTCATCGATATTGCGAACGCGAACGATGGGGAGAATCGGCATCATAAGCTCGTGCTGAACGAAGGGATGCATGAAATCGGTCTCGCAGATGATGCAACGAACCTCGGGACCTACCTTTACGCCGATCTTATCGAGCAGAACTGCGGCATCGCGGCCAACGCAATCGCGGCTTACGGTTACCTTTTCCTTGCCCGACTTATCGGTTACGGTGGTGAGAACTATCTTGGAAAGTGCATCAGCCTGAGCAGCAGTTATCATATAAGCGCCGTTCTGCTTCATGCCACTGATGAGCTCATCAGCAATATTATTGAATGCGAAAACCTCTTTTTCTGCTATGCAGGGGAGGTTGTTATCGAAGGTGCAGCCATCGATGATGCACTTTGGCGCCTTCTTAACGTCGGCGGGGTCATCAACGATTACAGGGGGGTTACCCGCGCCTGCGCCGATTGCCTTTTTGCCCGAGGAGAGCACGGCGCGAACAACGCCGGGACCACCTGTGCAAACAAGCAGGCGAATGAGCGGATGCTTATACATGGTGTTTGCCGAATCAAGGGTCGGCTTATCCATGGATGCTACGAGAATTTCGGGACCGCCTGCCGCGCGGGAAGCACGGTTAACCAGGTCAACTGCATAGTTGGAGGTTGCGATAGCGCCGGGATGGGGGTTGAAAACAACGCCGTTGCCTGCGGCTATCATACCAATGCTGTTGCAGATAACAGTCTCAGACGGGTTGGTGGACGGAGTGATAGCGCCAACAACGCCAAACGGAGCCATCTCAACTAAGGTGAGACCGTTATCGCCTGTTTTAGCAGCCGATACAATATCCTCGGTGCCGGGAGTTTTATCGGCAACTAAGATGTGCTTGAGTCGCTTATGCTCAACCTTACCCATCTTGGTTTCGGCAACGCCGAGGGAAGCCATAACGGGAGCCTCTTCACGGCAAAGCTTGCGAATTTCGGTTATAATCTTTTCGCGTTCCTCAACCTGCATTGCACGAACGGCCTTATAGCCCTCGTTTGCAGCCTCGATAGCAGCGTTCATATCGCTATAGATACCGATGAACTTTCTGCCGCCGTATTGGGTGGAATCATAATTTTTCGGTGCCGCTGCGGTTGCTGCGCCGCTTATGTTATTTATAACCTTGGATACTATTTCTCTGATTTCGTTTTCGGAAATCTGTGCCATAAAAACGCTTCCTTTCTAATATACAAGCTCGGTACCTGCGTCTCGCAGATGCTCTACCCATTTTTCACTCGGGCAGGTATCGGTAACAATTACGTCAACGTCGGTTACGTCGCAAACCTTGGTGAATGCAATTCTATCAAACTTGGTAGAATCTATGGCGAGCACCTTGCGTGCCGCCGAGCTGAAAATAGCCTGTTTCATGCCGGCATCCTTTTCGTTGGAGTCGGTAAGTCCCATATTAAGGTCAATTCCCTTGCAGGAGCAAACGGCGATATCAACGTGGAAATCTCTTATCATCTTCTCGGCGGTGCTGCCAACCAGCGATAATGCGCCGGGCTTTAAGCTGCCGCCGGTGGATAAAATGTTCCAGTCGCTATGGTCCGAAAGCTCATAGAGGATTTCGACCGAATTGGTGATTATAGTTATATTTTTCTTGTGCTTGATGCACTTGATAACGTACATTGCGGTAGAACTGGCATCCGCCATAACGTAATCGCCATCGTTTATCATGAGTGCGATTTTTTCGGCTATGCGCTGCTTAAGCTCAACGTTTGCGCGTTTGCGAACGCTTGAAGGGAGGTCAACGTTAAGGCTCTTATTTGCCACCGCGCCGCCGTAGGTCTTTTTTGCAAGACCCTCGGCATCCAGCTTTTCGAGGTCTCGGCGGATGGTTTCCTCCGTTACGCCGAACTCTTGAGCCAAATCGGTAACGATTACCTTACCGTCCATATTAAGCCGCGAGATTATCGCGTTGCGTCTTTCTATTGCAAGCATTTGTTTCGCCCTTCCGTTTTGTTATAGAATACTCTGCCACATTTTTGGGTCGGGGTTCGGAATAACCGAGGAATCGAGGAACATTCCGTTCTCGCCTGCGCCTTCCTTTGCGCGCTCGATAGCGGCGGTTACGGCGGCTACCTCACCTGTAAGAAGCAGGTAGGACTTGCCGCACATTCCGCGTGCTAAGCGAAGCTCGATTAAATCAACACACGCGGTCTTGGAAGCAATATCTGCCGCAACAATAGCGGCGGAGGAGGAATAGGTTTCGAGCACGCCCAGCGAATTGGGGTTCTCGACTTCCACGGTGCCGTAGATGGCATCGAAAATGGTGGGGTCGGGATTGCCGAGCACAAAGCTATCTATAAGGGCATCGGGGTAGCGGATTTTTGCGGCATCAACTGCGGCGCGAACCGAGCTTAAATTACCCTTGATGAGCACTAAATATTTACCGGGGCAGACGGTTTTTGCTTCGATTATATCTACCTCGGCGGTTTTAACTAAAAGGTCGCAGGCGGCCATACCTGTGGATACCGTCTTATATTCGACCATTCCAAGTGCTTTGTTCACTCTTTATCCTCCTAATTGCGTGCTATCTTAATAAACTTATCGTTCACTACCGTAACAACTCCGTCGATGGAAGCGTGAATGTTAACGCAAAGACCATCAACCGCGGCGGCTATAAGCTGACCGCATTTAACCTCACTCTTCGGCAAGACCACTGCCTTGGCAGGAGCGCCTATGTGCTGCGAGAGCATTATGGTTACGGTTTTGGGATTTATTATATCATCCTTCATCGGGGCGGTTTTATTATATTTATCCACTCCGATTCTTGCTGCGAGCCGCTTCATGGGCACGCGGCGATAACTGCGAGCATCGGGAACTCCCGTTCCCTTTTTGCGCTCGGGCTTTAAGCCGTTTTTGCGGTTTTCCGCTTTCTCCATATCGAGTAGAGAGCGAGGCGATAAGCCCTGACCGCAGGAATACATCTCACAAAGGCCGCAACCACTGCAAAACGCGGCATCGAGATACGGCTCCTTTTCCATCGTGTGGGATGCGTTGCGCATAAATCGTGCCGGGTCGATGGGGTGCCCGAGCAGATGACGGGGGCACAGGTCGGTGCAATAGGTGCACTGACAGCATGCCGCCATCGCGCGACTGATATTTATAGACTGTTTAGCCTGTTTTTTCTTAACTATGTAGTGGTCCTCTGGGAGGACTAATATCGCGTTGGTGGTCTTTTTAACCACGTCAAAGCGGTTACCAAGTGAACCCATCATAGGTCCGCCCAGCACTATTTCATAATTATCGAGTTCGCTGCCGCCGGCATAATCTATCAGCTCGCCGATGCTCGTTCCTATGGGAACACGCAGCGTCATCGGATTTTTTACCTCGCCTGCAACGGTTACGTATTTATGCGTAACGTTCTCGCCCTCAAGCGCGTGGTAAACATTATATATTGTTTCAACGTTGAACACCGTAACGCCGACCGTTATCGGCAGCGCTCCCGGTTCAACTACTCTGCCTGTTGCCTCATAGATGAGCACAACCTCGTCGCCTGCGGGATAAACCTCGGGCAAACGGCAGACCGAAATATTCTGGAAGGAATCAAGCAGCGATTCTATTGCGGCGAGGGCGTTTTTATAAGAGCCCTTTATGCCGATTATAACCTGCTTGGCGCCTACTGTTTTCGAGATAAGATCGAGCGTGCTGAGTATTTCATAAGCGTTGCGCTCCAAAAGCTGACGGTGCAACTTTAACAGCGGTTCACACTCCGCACAGTTAAGAATCAACGTATCTGCGCGTTTATCCAGCTTGGCATAAGTGGGAAATCCCGCTCCGCCTGCGCCTACAACACCGCTTGATTTAATTGTCTTAACCAACTCGTCGTAGTTCATTTTAAACTCCGGTTTAAAAAATTAAAGATTAGATATTGTCGTCTATAATTCCGACTATTGCCGCATCGATGGGAGCGGTGTTCTTGCCGCAGCCGATTCTTGCTGCGCTGCCTGTTGCAACCAGAACGTTCTCGCCGATGCCTGCGCCGATGTTATCAACGGCAACAAAGTTTTCTCCGCCTTCCTGCGGCTTTACGATCATAAACTTGCTGCCAACTAAGTTCTCGTTCTTTCTTGTGGAAACTACGGTTCCAACTACCTTACCAATAATCATTGTAACTTACCTTTCGTAAATCAAGTTTTACGGGAAGAATCCCCCGACGGCGTTGCCGCCGTCGGGCATCAGAAAAGTTTAAATTACTTTAAAGACGGAAGA
>JAZOPP010000132.1:0-2478 GCA_045655625.1 Acutalibacteraceae bacterium | reverse complement strand
CTATGCATACGGCTTGTCAATATAAATATCTTATTTTTTTAGCGGATTTTCACGGGGTTTCGGTTGATTACATACTGAACCGCACGGATAAAAAATAACCCCTTCGTGTGAAGGGGTTATATTTATATTCCGAAAAAAGCGCCTGTCCAAGCGCGGCGACCGCGGTCATCCTCCACTACCAAGCGGATATATTCACGCGGAAAATCGAGCTTTAAGGCTGCGTATTCAAGGTTTTCTCCAAACGCGGCAGCGTGGCAACGGTTATCGCTGAACACGCCGATTTTGGTGCAGGGCGAGGTTTTAACGTAAAGCGTTTCATCCTCGATAAAGGCCTCCTTGATGAGGGGACCGCGCGAGGCATAGAAATCGCCCTGCTCTAGCGCTTTTATTACGTTATCATAACCAAGCGATGGCGCGCTTAACATAGTGAATCCGCCAAACATATGCTCAGGCTTGTGGTTATCGTCGTTAGCGGTGGCGCCGCTTTTTCCGCCTGCGCGACAGAAAACCTCGTATTCATATTCGCCATCACCACAGAAAAGGTCAAACTCACTCGCGGTGTTATAAACCTCAAAGCCGAATATATTTTCAAGCCCTATGAAATTTTCGGGAGTCTGCATCGACCAGCGCGGATGGTTATACTGGCACATAAAGCCCTTATCAGCCGCTTTTGCGATAAGGCGGTTAACATTCGGCACGTCGTATATATCCTTATCCCACTCTAAAAATTGGGCATTATTTATATCCTTGGATATAAAATTAAGGTGGTATGTACGAATGGTGTACCACGGGCAAACCTTATCGGAGCGGTCATTAAGGCTATATTCCCCTGCAGTTAAGGGAATGAAATTATCATCCAAAAGCTCGGGGTGAGGAACGACCTTATCGTGGTCGGAGAACGCCACAACGCTATAGCCCTCATTCATATAGAGCTTCTTTATCTCCTCAGGAGTATAGCAGCCGTCTGACACGGTGGTGTGGCAATGGAGATTTGCCTTATAGAATTTGTTTTCGGGATTGAATAAATATTTTTTCATAAAAATCTCCTACATATTATAGGCACGGGTCCATGCTCGGCGACCGTGAGAATCCACCAACGTTACACGTATGAACTTATACCTTGAATCAAGCTTGATATCGGCGCTTTCGATGCTGTCACTTCCGTCCTCGCAGCGCACTCTGTTGCCGGCACGCGTTTCGGTTAACACCGCAATACGGCAAACGGGAGAACACTCAATATGCAGAACGTCATCCTCAATATAAAGCTCCTTGATGATGGGGCCGCGAGATGCATAGCAGTCGCCATTTTCGAGTGCCTTTATAACAGCATCATACTCGAGTGCAGGGGCGCTTATCATAGTAAATCCGCCGAACTGCTCAAACTGCTGATGATTATCATCGCCTGCAGTTATGCCGCAACGGTTGCCCTCGCTGCAAAAAAGACCGTATTCATATTCGGCATCGCCCTGGAAGCCTTCGCCGAGCTCGGCACCTGTGTTGAATATTTCGAAGAAATCGAGGCCCTCAAGTCCTATAAAATCCTGCGTACGCTGCATTGACCAGCGCGGATGGTTATATTGCGCCAAAAAGCCTGCTGCCTTGGCATCGGCTATTACCTTGTTTATACCCTCGACAGAATGCACGCGGGTGAACGGAATAAACTCGGTACGGTTTTTATCCTTTGAATAAAAATTGAGATGATAGGTTCGGGTTGCAGGCCACGGGACGTCAGGGTCGTTGCAATCGAACTCGCTTGCCGTTATGGGAAGGAAATCTTCATCCTCGAGCTCTGGGTGCGGCACTACCACGCGGTGGTCGGTAAAAGCTACTATTTGATAGCCCTTTGCTTTATATTCATCCTTGATTTCCTGCGGAGTTTTTTTGCCATCGGAAATTATGGTGTGACAATGCATATTTGCTTTATAAAACTTATTTTCGGGATTAAAAAGATATTTTCTCATAAGTATCACTTCCTCCCCTCAATTATATTACTGCGATAATTTTAAGTCAACAAAAAACACCTGCGTTTTCACACAGGTGTTTTAAAAATTTTATTATGATTACTTAATCATGCTGGCAACTTCATCAGCGAAGTTATCCTGACGCTTCTCGATGCCCTCGCCCTTTTCGAAACGAACGTAGCCTGCAACCTTAGCACTTGCGCCGAGAGCCTTTGCGGTGTTCTCAACATACTTGCCAACGGTGAGGTCGCCATCGATAACGAACTGCTGCTCTACAAGGCAGTTTTCCTTGTAGTACTTGCCGATCTTGCCCTCAACGATCTTGCCGAGAACTGCATCGGGCTTGTTTGCCATCTTGGGATCTTCCTTCATCTGAGCAACAAGGATTTCCTTCTCACGATCAACAACTGCTGCCGGAACGGAAGCAATGTCGAGATAAGAGGGGTTCATAGCTGCAATCTGCATTGCAACGTTCTTACCCATCTGAACGAACTCAGCGTTCTGAGCATCGATATCG
>JAZOPP010000131.1:0-5740 GCA_045655625.1 Acutalibacteraceae bacterium | reverse complement strand
AACATCGAGCTTGTCCTCGATTTCTGACATAACAGCTTCAATCGCACCTTTTACGTTAACAGTGATATTTTCAATACCAAGCGTTTCACAAAGGTCACGAGAATAATCTATATCGGCCTGTTCACCCTGCGGCATTAGAACGCCTAAAACACGCTCCTTACCTAAGGCTGCACAACACAGCGCCGCCACAACCGAGCTATCCTTGCCGCCGGAAACGCCAACAACAGCTTTGCAATCCGGTCCATTCTCAGAAAACCATTCTTTTATCCAATTGACGCAATCGCTACAAACTTTTTTAGAATCAAAGTTATACATTTGCTGCACCATCCAATAAATATATATATTTATAATAAAATAAACTTTATAATAAGTCAATCTTTACCTTGCGTTTTACTGCAATATTCTATATAATAAAACCATCCTATCAAGGAAGTGATTATTTTGGAAATTAAGGTAAAGAAGTTAAAAGCCAATGCCACTCTGCCCACTCGTGGCTCTAAATATGCAGCTGGCTATGATTTATATGCTTGCTGTGATAATGATATTATTATCCCCCCGCATAAGAACGTTAAAATCGGCACCGGTTTGGCAATTGCCGTTCCCGAAGGTTATTTCGGCGCTATTTTTGCCAGAAGCGGTCTTGCAGCAAAGCAGAGTCTTCGCCCCGCAAACTGTGTCGGTGTTGCTGATTCGGATTATCGTGGCGAATATATTGTTGCACTTCATAATGATTCGGATGAGGCAAAAATTATAAAGCAAGGTGAGCGAATTGCGCAACTTGTTATTATGCCTTTCCTCTCAGCAGAATTCTGTGAAACTGATGAGCTTGATAAAACCGAACGTGGCGCCGGCGGCTTTGGAAGCACCGGTAAATAAAAATTAAACCGCAGGAGTTTTCTCCTGCGGTTCTTTTTATTATTTTGCGTAGTCAACTGCTCTGTTCTCGCGGATGAGATTAACCTTAATCTGACCGGGATACTCGAGTTCTTTTTCAATGCTCTGAGCAATTTCGTGTGCCATAAGCACCATCTGATCATCGCTAACCACATTGGGCTTAACAACGATTCTAACCTCGCGGCCTGCCTGAATAGCAAACGAACGTTCAACGCCGTTGAAGGAATTGGCGATTTCCTCAAGCTTTTCAAGACGCTTTATGTAGCTCTCGATATTCTCTCTTCTGGCACCGGGGCGAGCTGCAGAAATAGCATCAGCAGCCTGAACGAGACAAGCGATAACTGTCTTTGCCTCAACCTCGCCGTGGTGAGCGTGAATAGCGTGAACAACCATTTCACTTTCCTTGCATTTCTTGGCAACCTCAACACCGAGCTGAATGTGTGAACCTTCCTGCTCATGGTCAAGCGCTTTACCAATATCATGCAGAAGACCGGCACGCTTAGCGAGTGAAACGTCTTCACCGAGTTCTGCAGCCATAAGACCTGCCAGATGGCAAACCTCAAGCGAATGATTGAGTACGTTCTGACCGTAGCTTGTACGATAGCGCAGGCGGCCAAGCAAACGAACGAGCTCAGGGTGCAGGTTATGAACACCTGCGTCGAGCATTGCGCGCTCACCTTCCTGCTTAATGGTGCGCTCTACCTCGGCGGTAGCTTTAGCAACGGTCTCCTCAATTCTTGCAGGATGAATTCTTCCGTCAAGAATGAGCTTTTCAAGAGAAAGACGAGCAATCTCTCTTCTTACGGGATCAAAGCTGGAGAGGGTTATGGTTTCGGGAGTATCATCGATTATAAGATCAACACCCGTGGCAGTTTCGAGAGCGCGGATATTTCTACCCTCGCGGCCGATAATTCTGCCCTTCATTTCATCGTTGGGCAATGCAACGACCGAAACGGTAACCTCGGAGGAATGGTCGGCTGCACAGCGCTGAACCGCATGCGAAATTAAATCGCGTGCACGCTGGTCAACCTCATCCTTAAGCTGCTGTTCATAATCAAGAATTTTAACAGCCTTTTCGTGGGAAAGTTCTCCATCTAAGATGGAAAGTAAATGCTCTTTGGCCTGTTCTGCGGAAAAACCAGAAATGCGCTCGAGAAGCTCAAGCTGGCTCTTCTTGACCTTTTCAGTTTCAAGTAATTTTTCCTCAACCTCTTTAGCACGCTTCTGGATATTCTCTTCCTTAACCTCAAGATTATCTATCTTGCGGTCGAGGGTTTCTTCCTTTTGCTGAAGTCTGTGCTCCTGACGCTGAACCTCAGTACGACGCTCGCGCAGGTCTCTGTCGGTTTCGGTACGAAGCTGATGAATTTCTTCCTTTGCCTCAATAATAAGCTCTTTTTTGCGAGCTTCGGCGGTTTTCATTGCATCACTTAAGATTCTTCGTGCCTCATCCTCGGCTGAGCCGATTGTAGCCTCAGCGGTCTTTTTGCGGTGAGCAGAGCCGATTAAAAAGAAAATAACCGATGCTGCAACTATCGCAACACCGCCGATAACATAAATCATTGTTTCCGGCATATGATATGCACCTCCTATATTTGAATACGCATGTTTATAAAGGGCCGCGTTATCCGCCCGTGAAACGGTAAAACAAATGATTCGCCAAATCATAATATGCTACCATATCATCTCTATTTTATTACTACATTTACTATATGTCAAGTTCTAAATCACAATCTGTTGATTTTAAGAGTGGAAAATCTCAACATATTGAGCATTTTTTCACTTTTTATAATACTCTTATTGACTTTGTTTAACAAAAAATATATAATGTTATTTATAAGTTCAAAAAACGGAGGATTTCTTATGAAAAAATCACGTAAGTCGACGTTTTTCATAGTTCTGGCGCTGATTCTTACTTTGACTTTCTGCGCATTTTTCGGAATTCACGATTACTACGGCGACAAGAAGCTTACATATGTCAAGGGCGCCAACGATATCCGTTGGGGTATTGACATTCAGGGCGGTGTTGAGGCGGTCTTCTCCCCCGACATTGATACTGACAAAATCAGTGACTCTGATATGGAAGCTGCAAAAACCATTATTGAGAAACGTCTTGTTAACAACAACATAACCGATTATGAGGTTTATGTTGACGATGATAATAAGCAGGTTATCGTTCGCTTCCCCTGGCAGGCAGGCGAAAGTAGCTTTGACCCCACCAAGACAGTTAACTCCTTAGGTGCCACCGCAATGCTCACTTTCTGTGAGGGCAGCACCAATGATAAGGTTATCTTAAAGGGTTCTGAGGATGTTAAACATGCCGAAGCAGGATATCTCGATAATCAGTACGTTGTTCAGCTTGAGCTCACAAGCGCAGGTAAAGCAAAGTTCGCCGAGGCTACTGCTCGTCTTGTAAAGCAGACAATTTCCATCTGGATGGATGATACTCTCATCTCCAGCCCGACCGTTAACGAAGCAATTACCGACGGTAATGCTATGATTACACTTGGCGGCGGCGGAGCTGATGACGCTAAGGAACTTGCCGATCAGATCAATGCAGGTACTCTTCCCTTTGCTCTTTCGGTTGATGATTCCAAGCTTCAGGTTATCTCCCCCACACTCGGAACCGAGGCGCTTCGCGTTATGCTCATAGCAGGCGCAATAGCTCTTTTCCTCATCTGTGTTCTTATGATTGTTAAATACCGTATTCCCGGACTTGTTGCTTCTATTGCACTGTTGGGTCAGGTTGCAGGTATGATCGCTGCCATTTCCGGTTTCTTCCCCGGCGCTGCAAGCTTCACACTCACCATCCCCGGTATTGCCGGTATGATTCTTTCTATCGGTATCGGCGTTGACTGTAACGTTATTTCTTCTGAGCGCATTATCGATGAATTCAAAAAGGGCAAGACCATTGACGGCGCTATAAACGCAGGCTTTAAGAATAGCCTTTCCGCAGTTATCGACGGTAACGTAACCGTTGTTATCGTATCCTTAATACTTATGGGCGCTTTCGGTTCTCCCGACAGCTTTATGGCTAAGCTTCTTTCGCCCGTTATGTCGCTCTTCAGTTCGTCGATCACAGGCTCTATCTACTCCTTCGGCTATACCCTGCTGATGGGCGTTGTGTTCAACTTCATTATGGGTATCGGCGCTACACGCCTTATGCTCAAGAGTATTTCTCGACTAAAATTCCTGCGCAAGCCGCAGTACTACGGAGGTGCTAAAAATGACTAATAAAAGTTTTCATTTTGTAAAGAACCTCCGCATCCCGCTTATTGCATATGCTGTTATCATTTGCGCAGCTCTTATTGTTGGAATCGTTTTTGGCGTTAACCTTGATATCAACTTCAAGGGCGGCAGCCGCTTAACCTACACCTACACCGGCGAAGTTAAGGTTGCTGACGTTGAAAAACTCATTGAAAAAACGCTTGACGGCAAAGACGTTACCGTTAGTGAAAGCTCTTCCATGACCGGTGATTCTACCAAGTTAGTAGTTACGTTGGTTGGTGATGAAGCCCTCTCGACCGAAGCGCAACAGAAAATACTCACTGCTCTGCAAAAGGATTACAAGGATAACAAAATCGAGCTTGGTGAAGCTCAAACTGTTAGCCCGACGCTGGCAGGCAGTTTCTTTGCTAAGGCACTGTTTGCGGTTGCTTTAGCTGCGGCACTCGTTGTTGTTTACGTTGGATTCCGCTTCAAGCGTATCGGTGGCGTTTCAGCCGCTGTAACCGCTCTTGCAGCTCTTGTACTTGACGTTTTGGTGGCCTTCGCTGTTTGCGCTATCTTCCGTCTGCAAATTGACTCCAACTTCATGGCTGTTATTCTTATGCTTCTCGGCTATTCGCTTAACGATACAATCGTTATTTACGACCGTATCCGTGAAAATAAGAGATCTATGAGCAGCCGCGATCTTGAGACTATCGTTGATACCAGTATCACCCAGGTTATGCGCAGAACCATCTTCACAACCGTTACTACTTTTGTTGCCGTTGTGACCGTTATTGTGGTTTCTGAAATCTGCGGTCTTACCACACTCCGCACCTTCGCTATCCCGATGGCATTCGGAATTGTTTCCGGTTGCGTATCCTCGATGTGCGTTTCCGGTCCGCTGTGGGTTAAATGGTGCAACTTTGTTGCCAGCCGCAAAAAGTAATATTAAAACCCCCGAGTTTTCTCGGGGGTTTTCTTTATGCGCCTTTTATCTGAGGCACAGTGAATATAACTTTTTTTGAAACAATACTTACCGGTGCTTGGTTGTAGTGCGATAAAAATTTGGTTAAGAACCCGTTATCTTCGCCCATAAAAACATGAAGCGGTTTGATTTGCTTTGCCTGTGCAGCAATGCTAACCTCAGGATTATCGCTATAACGTATCATAATGTCAACATTACACTCATCTGATATACTCTTTAAAGTTTTAAGTTTTTCGGCACGCTCCTTTGCCTTTTCTTTAATCGGCAAAACAGTTACTACGCAAAGTGTTGCTCCAAGTCCCTGCGCCATAAGTTGTGCGGCAGAAATTATGTTTTTGCAATGTAATTGCGGTGTTATACAGGCTAATATATGCCTTTTCATATAATTCAGCTCCTTTAGCTGTAAAATATTATACACGCCGCTTATGTCGATTTTTATTCTTTTTAATGTATATAATGTTAATTATCTATAAAGTATTTTTATATTCCCCCCTTAATATGCATATAATTTTAAGGGTGATTTTATGAATAAGAGAAAAACGATTATCAATATAATTATTGTATCGATAGTCGGCACGCTATTGCATTTTGTTTATGAGTGGAGCGGCAATAACAGCCTTGTGGGGATTTTTGGGGCGGTTAACGAAAGCA
>JAZOPP010000130.1:0-27953 GCA_045655625.1 Acutalibacteraceae bacterium | reverse complement strand
AGCACGTGGCAATTACCCTTGCCGAACGCAGCTTCTATCGTCTCGATATAGCCGGATAAAATATCATTCGGAACAAACGCCTGAATAGTACCTGCAAATCCACCGCCATGCACACGGCAAGCGCCTCTGCCTGCGAGATATTTATCGGTAAGGGCTAATGCAAGCGATAAACCTTGCTCTGCAGGTGCCGAAATAGAATAAACATTCTGAAGGTATTTGAAAGAAGAATTTCCGGATTCGTTGATCAAATTTAAAAACTCGGCAAAATCTCCTTTACCTAACGCTTCCTTTTCAAATAACGCTCTGCGATTATCCGAGAAGAAATGAATGGCGCGGAGAATAGCTCTATCTCCAACACGCTTGCGCAGTTCTGCAATGCCTGCAAGGAATTCGTTTTCATCAACCTCGCGCAAGAATCTCTTGCCAAAAAACTCAGATACCTTTGCGCATTCAACGGTTATGTCGGCATAATCATCCGTAAGATCGGTGTGATTTCCGCCCGTGTTTACGATACAAAGCGAGTGGTTATTGGCAGCAAGGTCAAAATCAACCTTTTCGATTATCGGGTTTTGCGGATCACAAAAATCAATTGCAGTAAATCCGCCGACAGAGCTTGCCATTTGGTCCATAAGACCACAAGGCTTGCCAAAAAACTCACGCTCTGACTGCTGGGCAAACTTGGCAATCGTTACTGCATCGGCAGCACCATCGTTATACAGATGGTTGATTATAACGCCAATTAAAACCTCAAATGCCGCAGAGGAAGAAAGTCCTGAGCCTTTTAAAACGTTGGAGGTTGTGTAAGCATCGAACGCACCGTTCTTCATGCCCGAACGGTCAAACATTGCACACATACCGCGAATCAATGACGCAGAATGAGCGGTTTCACTGGTGCGGGGGCTGAGCATATCAAACTTAACGGTATCCATATCATAGCCTTCGGATTTAACACGGATAACGTTGCCATCATTCTTTGCAACAACAGCAATAACGTCTAAATCAACGCTGCCTGCAAGCACACGACCGTTTTGATGGTCGGTATGATTACCGCCAACCTCGGTTCTGCCGGGCGCGCTGAAAAGTTCAACGTTCTTTTCATCGCCGAAGGTTTCAGCAAATCCATCGCAAGCATTTATATAACGCTCACGTGCCGCTAAAACGTCACGATAAAGGAGCGAAAACTTATCATCGAGACCGCCGTCGGTTATTAATTTCTTGAGTAAAGAAATCTTCATAGTGTTTTAACTCCGTTTATTTTGTAAGGGCTAAAGCATCGCGAGCAATAACAAGCTCTTCATTAGTGGGAATAACGTATACGGGAACCTTGGAATCGGGGGTGCTTACTAAAGCTTCGCAGCCGTGAACGTCAGCATTAGCATCACCGCAATAGATGCCCATATAGGTAAGGCTATCCATAACGTACTTGCGAACAGCAGAATCGTTTTCGCCGATACCGCCGGTGAATACGATAGCATCAACACCATTCATAGCGGCGATATAAGAACCAACGAACTTAACTATCTGATAACGCTGCATCTCGAATGCAAGCTTTGCGCGCTCGTTGCCTTCATTTGCGGCAGCAGTGATATCGCGGTTATCATTCGAAACACCCGAGATACCGAGCATACCGGACTTTTTATTAAGCATATTGGACATTTCGGCAGGAGTCATATTCTCTTTCTCTGCAATAAATGTGAGGATAGAGGGATCAAGTGTGCCGCAACGGGTTCCCATCATGAAACCATCAAGCGGTGTGAAGCCCATCGAGGTATCGATGCTCTTGCCGCCATCAACAGCAGCAATGGAGCAACCATTGCCAAGGTGGCAGGTTATGATCTTAAGGTCTTCCTTCTTCTTGCCCATAATTTCTGCGCAACGCTCGCTAACAAATCTATGAGATGCACCGTGGAAACCATAACGGCGAACGCCATACTTCTCATAATACTCATAAGGAATACCATACATAAATGCGCGAGGCGGCATTGTCTGATGGAAAGAAGTATCGAATACTGCAACCTGGGGAACGTTTTCACCAAAAGCTTTGATGCAAGCGCGAACACCCATAAGGTTTGCGGGGTTGTGGAGCGGTGCGAGATCGTTGAAACTTTCAACCGTCTTTAAAACGTCTTCATTGATAACAACCGACTGCGAATAGAAATCACCGCCCTGAACAACACGGTGACCAACAGCATTGATTTCATCAAGAGAATCAATAACCTTTGCCTCACTCTTGGTAAGAGCATAGATGAGACAATCGAAAGCCTCCATGTGTGTGGGCATCGGATAATCAGCCTTATAAACTCTGCCATCAGCAGCGGTGTGCTTGATGTTGCCTGCAGAACCGATACGTTCACACAGACCCTTTGCAATAACACTTTCGTCGGTCATATCGATAAGCTGATACTTGAACGACGAGCTTCCGGCATTGATAACCAAAATTTTCATCATAATCTCTCCTCAAATTGATTTTTAAATACTTGATATGCGAATAAAAATCGTGTATCATAAGTATAAAAATTGCCAAGGAATATAATACTATATAACTTCTAAAAATGCAAGTTATTAGAGCAAAAGAGGTGTAAAAATTGAAAACTGTTGGAATTATTGCCGAGTTTAATCCGTTTCACAACGGCCATAAACTGATTATTGAGAAGGCAAAGCAGGAGAACAACCGCATTGTTTGCGTTATTGGCGATGATTTCACACAACGTGGCGACGTTGCCATCATCTCAAAATATGCTCGCGCCGAGGCCGCATTGCGCTGCGGAGCCGACCTCTGCGTTTTAATGCCTACACCATGGTCCATGTCATGTGCCGCAAATTTCGCCTTGGGCGGCGTTAGTATTTTAAAGGAACTCGGCACCACCGCCATTGCTTTCGGCAGCGAGTGCGCGGATATTGACAAAATTAAACGTGTTTCTGCTGCGGCGCACAGCGATAATCTTTTGGCACCGATGGAGAATGAATTAAAAAAAGGCACGACCTTTGCAAAGGCGAGACAAATCGCTCTAGAACAAATTATTGGAAAGGATGCGGAAATTCTCGCCAATCCCAACGACACCCTTGCAACCGAATATATTTATGCCGCTGAAAAGCTTGATTTCCACCCTGAGTTCATATCTATAAAGCGGGAGGGTTGCTCGCACGATAGTGCATCCCTAGAGGGCGATATTGTCAGTGCATCTGCTATACGAAGCGCCGTTGAATCCGAGAAAATCGCTGATGTATTATCACATATGCCAAAAGCAGCCTATGATATTTTGTTGCGAGAATATAACGATGATAAATGTGCAAGCATTAAAAATATTGATACTGCCATTTTAGCAGCGCTTAGACAACTCACAGCCGATGATTTAAAGAATACACCCGAGGTTTCCGAAGGACTTGAAAATAAAATAGTCGCTTCCATAGCGCAAGCATCTTCCATATCTCAAGTAATTGAATTATCAAAAAGCAAACGCTATACTATGGCACGCATCAGGCGAATATTGTTATCAGCGTTTTTAGGAATAGATATGTCGTTTTTCGATAAGCCTGTTCCCTACGTTAAAGTCTTAGGATTTAACAAGACCGGTGAAGAAATTATTAGGAAAGCGAAGCCAACCGTGCCGCTTATTAACCGCAGTCGCGATTATCTACTCCTTGAGGGCGATGCAAAGAAATGCTTCGAGTTGCAAAATAAAGCAGCAAATCTCTATGCGCTTGCATCAAAAAGCATTACTCCATGCAATCGCGAGCTTTCAGAAAAAATAATTAAGATATAATAAAACCCCTTTGGCCTAGTACCAAAGGGGTTTTGCTTATAAAATTATGCATATTAGTCCGCTGCAGCCCTCGTTGATAACGCGCTCAAGTGTTTCCTGAATGCGCATTCGAGCATCGCCGGGCATTCGGGCAAGCTTAGTGTGCAAGCCCTCGTTAACAAGCTCGTTAAGCGATTTGCCGAATATATTGGAATCCCAAATTTTCTCAGGACTTTCCTCAAACTCTTTAAGTAAATACATAACGAGATCTTCACTTTGCTTTTCGCTTCCAACGATGGGTGTGACCTCGGTTGTGATATTCGCTTTCATCATATGAATTGACGGAGCTGAAGCGCGAAGTCTTACTCCATATCTGCCACCTTGCTTCATTATCTCCGGCTGTTCAAGAGCAAGTTCCTCAATCGCGGGCATAACTATGCCGTAACCAGTTGCTTCAACCTCATCAATAGCGTTCTTTACTTTAAGATATTCACGTCTATCGTGGGCAAGTTCAATTAAATTCTTAATAAGATCTTCCTCATCCTTGATTTCAAATGACGTAGTTTCGGAGAGCACCTTATAAAACAGCTCGCTTTTTGTGCGAACGTTAAGTTTTATTTTTCCGCAGCCCAAATCTATTTTTTCAATTTGAGCACTCTCAACAAACTCGTTCTCACATATTTTTGTTTCAAGCAGCCGTGCATCGTTTATTATCCGCATATTGATGCAGGTGGATTTTATTGTTTCAATCAGTGAAGAACGCAACCAATGCGATGCGGGCAGTATGTTAATCCAACTGCCAAGGTCGATATCAATTTCTTTTATGGGGAATTGGAATAGAATGCGCCCTAATATTTGCTTGATATCATCTGTGTTGAGCTCCACACAATTTACCGGCACCACGGGCACTAAATACTTCTCTGATAATTTTGTTGCTAAATTTACGCTGTGCGGCGAGGTCGGGTCCATGCAATTGAGTAATATTATAAACGGTTTATTTATATCACTCAGTTCTTTAATAACGCGTTCTTCTGCCTCTTCATATTCTTCACGAGGTATTTCACAAATGCTGCCGTCAGTAGTTATCACAAGACCAATTGTTGAATGCTCGTTTATAACCTTCCTTGTGCCGATTTCCGCAGCCATATTAAATGGTATAGTTTCCTCAAACCACGGCGTTGCAACCATTCGCGGCTGATCATCCTCAACGTAACCAACCGAGCTTGGAACAATATAACCGACGCAATCAATAAGACGTACGTTGAGTGATGCATTATCACCTAAATTTATATTAACGGCATTTTCGGGTATAAACTTAGGCTCGGTTGTCATAATCGTTCTGCCAGATGCTGACTGCGGAAGCTCATCACTAGCGCGTTCTCTAACATAATGCTCCTCAATATTTGGCAGCACCAATGTATCCATGAAACGTTTTATAAACGTAGATTTACCGGTTCTTACGGGTCCTACTACGCCAATATAAATATCTCCGCCGGTTCTTGCGGCTATGTCCTTATAGATGCTCGTATCTGTCATAATTATCCTCCGCTCACACTTTCTTTTGTAATATGGATATTCGCGGATAACATATTTTATGACAGGCATACACCTCTTGCAAAATTTTCGCGTTTGCTGTATTATGCTTAAAGATATATTGGGAGGTTATATATGACCGGATTACTCATTAAATTATTTATTAAAAATAAAAACGATGTTAAAAACAACGCTGTGAGAAGCGTTTATGCAACACTTTCAAGCGTTGTGGGAATAGTTTTGAACATTGCTCTCTTTATAGGAAAGCTGCTTATCGGTGTTTTTGCAAATTCCGTTTCTGCAATTGCCGATGCGTTTAACAACCTTACAGATGCCGGTTCATCTGTTATCACACTTATTGGATTTCGCCTATCCTCCAAGCCTGTTGACCCTGAGCATCCGTTAGGTCACGGCAGATTTGAATACATAACCGCATTCATCGTTGATATGATTATCTTATTGGTAGGCTTCGAGCTATTCACCGCATCAATCGACGAAATTATAAATCCCACAGTAACTAAAGCATCGTCCGTGGCGCTTATTCTGCTTGGTGTTGCGATAGTTGTAAAACTATGGTTGTTCTTCTTTTATAGATTTATTGGAAAAACAATATCATCCTCTGCTATTAAGGCGGCATCAACCGATAGTATCTCTGACTGTCTTGCAACGGCTTTGGTATTTATCACTTCCCTGTTCGCTTATCTTGACGTTGCTTCCGCTATTCCGTTTGATGGTATCGCAGGTATTATCGTTGCTTGCTTTATCCTATATTCGGGCACAAAAGCCGCAAAAGAAACCATTGATTTGTTGCTTGGAACAACGCCCGATAAGGCATTTATTGAAGAAATATACAATTTCACGGGCCATTACCCCGAAATACTCGGCATTCACGACGTTATGGTGCACGATTATGGCCCCGGTCGACAAATCGTTTCTTTTCACGCCGAGGTTTCATCAGACTGCGATATAAACCACGCGCACGAGGTTATTGACCAGCTTGAGCGCGATATGCACGAGAAATTCAATTTCATCGTTACAATTCATCTTGATCCTATTTCCGTTAATGATGAGCACGTAAATGCTATGCGATTATTTGCCGAAAAGTGTGTGGCTTCCGTATCTCCTGATTTTTCAATTCATGATTTCAGAATAACCAAAGGCGATAATTATACCAACCTGATATTTGACCTCGTTGTTCCGCATGATTCTAAATTTTCTTTGGAGTCGGCTGTTAAGCAGGTTTGCGAAAAAATCCGCGAGGAAGATAAAAACTGCTATGCAGTTATCAGAGGCGAATATCCATTTGTATAGAAAAAAGACCCGATATACAATCGGGTCTTTTTTATTGTTCAACTATGAGTTCTTTTAGCGAGCGATATAAATAATCTCCGTTTTCAAGCAGTTCCGGACGCTTAATTGCAATGCACTCGCCCTTAATAACAGTGTGTGTCGGGTCATCAGCCATATGAACGTCACACCCTATGTATTCAGCCAGTAGCTTATCAAAATTATTGATTAAAGCGCCGCCGCCCGTAAGCATAATTCCATCAACCTTAATATCGCCAACGATATCCGGCGAGGTGCGCTCAAGCACGCTTCTTACTTCATTGCAAATGGCATTGAGAGCATCAATGGTAGCTTCATAAACCTCGCTTGAAGAAATTTCAAAGGTTTGCGGCAGACCGGTGAGTAGGTTCCTGCCCTTTGCTGTCATAGATACCTCAAGCGGTCTGCGGTAGGCAGAGCCAAGCTGCTTTTTTATTTGCTCGGCAGTTAAAGGGCCAATTAAAATATTATATTCCTTTTTAACATACTTTATAATCAGCTCATCAATATCTCTGGAAGCGAGTTTAAGCGATTCGCACTCAACAATTCCACCCATAGAAATAGTGGCAATATCGGTACAGCCTGCTCCAAAATCCACCACCATACCACCGTGCGGCTTAGAGAAATCCATATTCATACCAATGGCAGCTGCGATAGGGCTTTCGATAACGTTAACGTTTCTTCCGCCTGCAGTTTCAAGAGCGTTGGCAACGGTGTGATGTTGAATGGGAGTGACACCCGTGGGCATTGAAACAATTACCTTAGGTCTTATAATGCGCTTGCCAAATGCCTCGTGCATATATTCAGTTATCATAGCCTCTGCAACGTCCAGAGCTGCTATAATTCCGTTTTGAATCGGAAAAACAGTAGTAAGACTATCAGGTGTTCTGCCATAAGTCTGATACGCCTTTTCACCAAAGTGGACAGGCTCCCAAGTATCGGTATCAACCGTTACAACGCTGGGAAGCTCCAAAATTATTTTATGACCCGAAGCAATAACAGTTTTTGAAGTGCCAAGGTCAATTGCTATTTCCATTGCCATTTATATCACCACATTTCTTTCAACAGTACTATTATAATTAACTGTCCTGTTCTTTGCAAGTAGTAATAACTGCCGTTGCGCAATAAACGTTATCTACACCTGCCAACATAAGCATTCGAGCACATTCATCAAGTGTGGCGCCCGTAGTTTTGATATCATCAATCAGCAAAACATTTTCATAGGATAGTTTTCCCGTCGCAATATATGCGCCCTTAACGTTTTCAAAACGTTCTTTTGCAGAAAGTGTATGCTGTGCTTTATTCTTTTTGCACTTTATAAGCAAGGGTCGATACGGAACGCCTAAACACTTTGCGGTAGCTTTCGCTAAAATCTCAGCATGGTCAAAGCCGGTAAACTTGCGTTTGCCGCGGTTCATAGGTATAGCGGTTACAACGTCAAAGTCAACGTCACTTAACACCTCAGAAACCCTATCGGCAATCTTTTCACCAAAATATTTAGAGGCATCATAGTTCTTGCTCATTTTAAATTTATAAGTTCCGTATTTCGCAAGTCCTTCATTCTCAAAAGGAGCAACAAAGCCGCGAAAATGATAAGCAAAGCGTTTGCATTCGCATTGCTTCACGGGTTGACCACAACGCAGGCACGTTTTCCCCTCAAGAGGTTTTATGTTTTCCGCGCAAAAATCGCAAAGCGTTTCTCTATACGATATATAGGTTTCGCAAACGGCACAACGTTTTGGGAAAATATAATAGATCCAGTTCTTAATCAGATCAAACATTAAACGCAACCTCTATCATATTTTTAAGTCCCGAATAACGTAAGGTTTTTCGATCATTTTCAACCATTCGTTCAACGGTTTTTCTATCGCCAACGATTATTAAAATACGCTTAGCACGCGTTACGGCGGTATATAATAAATTGCGGTAGGTCAGTTGTGATTGCAGATTAAGGAGTGGCAATATCACACAATTAAATTCACTGCCCTGGCTCTTATGAACGGTAACGGCATAGGCAGGCTCGAGCTGAGAAATATCCGTTCCGTAATATGATGCAACGCGATCATCAAATCGGACGGTTACAAGCTGCGAATAATTATCTATGGTCTCGATTATACCAATATCACCATTGAAAACACCGCTGCCCTGCTCGCCGTTATCGCGATGCCACAAAATATCGTAATTGTTCTTAACCTGCATTACCTTATCCTTAACGCAAAAAGTAAAGCCACCGTGTTTAACAACCTGCTTCGATGCTGTGTTCGGATTGAGTGCCGACTGCAGCATTCCGTTTAAATTAACGGTGCCCAGTTCGAGTTTTCGTGAGGGACAAAGCACCTGAATATCATCATAAGTTGAAAATCCATATGCCTTGGGTAAACGTTCGGCACAAAGGTCGACAACCGTTTTGGCGGCAGTGATAGGATCTTTGCAATCTATCATAAAGAAATCCGCATCTTTTGAATCAAGTTCAGGCATCCGACCTCCGATGATTTCGTGTGCGTTATATACGATAAGTCCGGAATCGCGCTGACGGAAAATCTTATGCAGAGTAATACAAGGAAGTTTTCCTGATTCTATAATATCGTGTAATACGTTACCGGCAGAAACGCTTGGCAACTGATCCGAATCGCCAACCAAAATTACCTTGGTTCCAAGCTTAACCGCCCGAAGCAGGCTCTCAAACAAAAGGCTATCCACCATCGACATTTCATCAACAATGATAACGTCGCATTTAAGGTGGTTACGCTCGTTAAAGTTGAAGCAGGGTCTCTCACCTTCGCCCCACTGAACCTCTAAAAGTCTATGTATTGTCTTTGCTTCCCTGCCCGTGAGCTCAGACATGCGTTGCGCCGCTCTGCCGGTTGGAGCAGCAAGTATGACTTTCATATCTTTTTGCTCAAAAAGTTCAATTATGCCGTTAAGTGTTGTCGTTTTACCTGTGCCGGGTCCTCCCGTTAAAACAGTTACACCACCCAAGAATGCCAGCTCAATAACCTTTCGCTGCATTTCCTCATATTTTATGTGTAAGCGGTTTTCGATATAGTCGATTTCCAATTCATCAAGGGCAACACGAGCGCCGTATGCCGAAAGAATGGAAAGCTTTGCAGCAATAAACTCTTCTGCCGCAAAATATGCAGGCAAGAACAAGAATTCAATATCATCAACAGTATAAGAAATCACGCGTCTATTTAAAACGAGTTGCTCTGCTATTGTCTCGAGTTCATCTTGTGTGCACCCCAAAAAGGCAGAGCCGATTTCACAGATGCGCTTGCGTGGCAGACAGGTATGACCGTTTGATAAATTATGCCTTAAAATATATTCAATACCCGCCGCAATCCGTTCATCATCATTATCGGCTATTCCAAAGCTTTCGGCGATTTCATCCACACGTTCAAAGGAAAAGCCTATCCCCTCCATGCAAAGAGCGAATGGGTTGTTTTTTATTATTTTAATAGCAGAATCGCCGAGATATTTATAAACACGTGCCGCTTCCTCAGGTGTTATCTTATAAGCAGATAGGAAAAACATAAGATCCTGCAAGGAGAATTGCTTTTTATATTCTTCGGAAATCGACTGTGCTTTCTCAGGAGAGATACCACGAATTTCAGCAAGACGTTCGGGCGCGGTTTTTATAATTTCGAGAGTTTCCTCACCAAAACGCTTAACCAACTTTTGAGCCGTAGCAGGACCAATCCCCTTAACAGCGCCCGAAGCGAGATAACGCAGTATTGCAGCAGCGGTTGAAGGTGTCTCGCGGGTGCATTCGCTTGCAGAAAACTGAAGCCCATACGTGGGATGAGTAACAAAACTACCGCCGAGAGTTACAACGTCACCAACGGTGATATAAGGAAAATTGCCCACGGCAACAATATCTTCTCCATCTACGGAAAGCTTGAACACGGTATAGCCGTTTTGTGCGTTTTTATACGTTATGTAATCAATACGACCACTTATCGTTTCAAACTGACCGTCCACGTTTTTTCAACTCCTTTTCTTTATCTCATCAAATAGTGTTTCGGGCGTAACAATAACGAAATCAGAATTCAACTGCTCAATCATACGGCAAGCTTCGAATTTTTCGTTGCCGATACCAAGGTTAATTCCCATTAACGCCCGTGCACTGTTTTTGCCGTTCCAACGCATATCTTCGAGTATTGCAGTAATCTGCTCGGCGGCAAAATTCTCATCGAGAATTGTTACAATGAAATTTGTGTTTTTCGTTGGTCTGAGCAGAAAAAGCCAAAGCTTATGCAATATCTCACTAAGACCGATAACTGATAGAAAAATCGATATGACTATTATTAAAACTTTCAGCATTTAATCACCCATTAACAGATTATGCAAATGATAAAAAAATGCTAAATTCTTAAAAAACAGGGCATTCACAGCCAAAATCGCTTAAAAGCAGATATTTGCCGCGAATGCCCGATTATTTATTTTACGGTAACAACGACCTCATATGTGCCAACCTGCCATACGTTATCGTAATTCTCCGCATAGATGCGGACAGGAACGGTATATACGCCCGCGGCCTTTCCGGTAAGATCAGCTACAGCATATAATCCTGATGACTTAATCTTTCGAATAGCCGATGAGGGTCCGCAAATCTTTACGTTCTTAACTCCCGAAGCAGAAACCTTTTTGCCCGCAGTTCCGCTGAATTGGAAATCAGTAACGTTATAGGTTCCCTCAGAGAATCCTGCGGTATTGATTTCAACAGTAACTGTTTCAATATTCTCGGCAAGCTTAACACCATTCGGTAATATCGGGGCAACATCAAAGCTATTGTTGTTTTTAGAGATATTATCGAAATTGATAGGTGCAAGGGAAATAGACTCAATAGTATCAATCGAGGACTCAGGGCCCATGATAGTAACTCTGGTTACGGAAGCATCATATGAAATATCTTTGTTTGCATATGCCTTGGGGCGATTAGAGAAAGTTACCTTAACAGGAACAACCTTTTGTTTTAAAATCGGAACAGTTATTTTAACCTTGCTTACTGATAAAGAATAAGCGTCCTTATCAAGCACGTTACCTTCAGCATCATAAAGGCAAATATCAGCATCAAACGAGGCTGTGTTCTTCAGCTGCATATTAACATCAGCAACAGCCACAACTCTTGCGATTTTTTCAAGTTCTGTACGAGCGCCGGTAATGGAAATAGTAGAATCGCTGCTCGTGCTGACGGCAGGAGTATCAACTATAAGACCGCTTACAGCAGTTGCGCCCTTGGCCTCAACCTCAAGGTTATAGAGCTTAGTATCAACATAGTCAAAAACAGCAGATACCTTTGAAGGGGAAACACTTAAAACCCTTACTCCAGAATCATTACAAGAAGCGGAAAGGCCAAGCTCATAGGAGCCTGCTTCGGTTACCTCAGCAATAGAGGCACTAACAGAAATATCCCCCGAAGAAAGTGAGGCGATAATGTAGCTGGGTCCGCTCACCTTTACGCTTGCTGTTTCAGCGCTCTTGGAAATAACGTCAAGTCCAAGTTCTCCTGCAGCGGTTCCCTCGGTAGTAACGGAAATGGTAATATTGCCGAAGACACGAGTTCTCTCAGGATTTTGATTTATAGTGATAACCAACCAAAAAACGAAAGCAACTATCAAGGAGAAGGCAGAAACGAATTTTTTATTATAGAACAGGTTGTGCATATAATCTTTTTTAATTTTCATTTATTTTGCCTCCCCGTTCTTGTTTTTCTTATTGAAAACCTTCTTGAAGAAGCCCTTTATTCCTCCTGCCACAGGACGCTCATCAACAAATAAAAGCTTATTAAGCTCTTCGCGTAGAGTTATGGAATTATAGTTTCTCGTGATTTCGCCGTTAACTGCGATGGAAATAATTCCTGTTTCCTCAGAAACAACCACGACGGCAGCATCGGAGTTTTCACTCATACCAAGCGCGGCGCGATGGCGAGTGCCGAGATCGGAGTTTAAGCGATCATTGGAAGTAAGCGGAAGTATGCAGCCTGCCGACAAAACGCGACCGTCACGCAAGATCATTGCGCCATCATGCAGCGGCGATTTCGGGAAGAAAACATTGGATATGAGTTGTGCGGAAGCCTCGGCGTCAACAACAGTACCGGTATCAATAATTTCACCAAGTAATGTGGAGCGCTCGAAAACGATGAGCGCACCGATTTTCTGTTCCTGCATAGATGCACAGGCCTTGCAAACTGAGTCAATACTTCGAAGCATATATTCGCGGCCATCATCAAAAGAGCGGCCACCTCCGATAAGCTGTCCTCTGCCCATACGCTCGAGAGCACGACGCAGCTCGGGCTGGAAGATGATAGCAATAACGATAATAACGGAATTTATGAACTTATCCAGAACCCATTTAACGCTGACAAGATCAAGCCATTGCGCAAGAACGGCAACAACCAGCAAAATAATGATTCCTTTCATAAGCTGTCCGGCTCGAGACTTTTTGAACAAATCGATAGCCTTATAAATGACGTAGGCGATTAGCAAAATATCAATTATATCGGCAATGCGAATGTTCTTTAAAGCATAAAAGACCTGAACAAACATATTGGCTATAGAGTCAAAGAATTCGCTCATAAATTACACTTCCCATCCAACATTGATATCTATTCATATTTATTTTAACATATAATAAAATATTATCAATAGTTTTTTGCAAGGTTTTTTCCTAAATTTATCTCTTTTATGGCTCTAATAAGCATAAAAATTTCGCTCTCTCTATTAAAAATCGATGGACAAACTCTAACGGTACCACTCTCCGCAGTACCTATGGTTAAATGCGCAAGCGGAGCACAATGAAGTCCCGCACGGATAGCTATTCCCTTTTGTGCCAGCTTTTCTGCCGTTTCCATACTGGGAAGTCCTTTCATATTAAACGATACTACGGGTGCATTACCTGCATCGGAATAGAGAGCCACTCCCGAAATGTTTTTTAACGATTCAACAAGCATTTTTGTTAATTTTTTTTCATATTCAAATATCCTATTGATACCGTTTTTTTGAATAAAATCAATACCCGCAGAAACACCTGCAATCCCCGGCAGATTCAGCGTTCCGCTCTCAAAGCGTTCTGGCATATCGTCGGGTTGCAGCAGCAGGTTGGAAAAGCTGCCCGTTCCTCCCTCTATGATTGTGTTTTTTATCGGTTTTCGCGCTATTAAAATGCCTGTTCCCATCGGAGCATATAAACCCTTATGAGGAGCAACAAACAAGAAATCTATTCCCATTTCTTCCATATTTATCGGTATTATACCGGCCGATTGCGCAGCATCAACGGCAAAAAGAATATTATGTTGTTTGCAGATGCTTGCTATTTTTTCAATAGGCAGAATTTCGCCGGTAACGTTTGAAATATGCGTGCAAATTATCAATTTGGTTTCAGGTCTTAATAAACGCTCAAACGAGCGCGCCGTTGAATCACCATCGCCTATGATTACCTGTGCTATGTCATAATCAATAATCCCCTTTGCCTTGAGCGTATGAACAGGTCTTGCAATGGCATTATGCTCCATTGAAGATATTATTGCATGGTCTCCCTCTTCCAAAACACCTTTTATAACGAAATTAGCAGCCTGCGTGCAGTTTTGCGTGAACACTATGTTTTCGGGATTCGCGCCAAAAAGCATCGCCACCTTTTCTCTCGTTTTATACACGAATTCCCCAGTGCGTTGCGCCGCTGCATGTCCGCTCCTACCCGGGTTTGCTGAATATTTCTCAAGCGCCTCAGCCACAGCTTTTCGCACTGCTATCGGCTTATGTCCCGTTGTGGCAGCATTATCTAAATATATCAAAAGAATACCTCCAAATACGGCACAGAGATATAACCTCTGTGCCGCTTTTCAGATCATATTTATATCTAAAATTTTAACTCCTGTTTTTAATAATATTTCCTTGATTTTTTCTATATCGCCGCTAACCGATATACTATAACCGCATCCATGCTCAAGGCTAGATTTAGTCTTTTCCATGTTTGCAATAAATCCTTTTTTTCTGAGGATATCACGCCCGCGAATGGCATAGGTTATTGTCCCGGTAACGATCAAATATTTAGCCAAAATGATCACTCCGTTTTATTCCTGTGGATGCTATGAAACACAGTACATTCTATGCAAAAGTATGAAAAATGGGTAAAGAAAAACCGGATGCTTAACATCCGGTTTTTTAAACTATTCGGTTTTCTTGCCTAAATCTCCGAAAAGATTGATGGTTCCTCGCTTTTGCAGACCCGAAATAATTATTATAGCTATCGGGAAACCGAGCATTCCGAGAAGACCGGCAAAGCGCAAACCCACAAACATTGAAGCTAACGTGAGCAAAGGATAAAGTCCCATCTGGTCGCCGATAATTTTCGGCTCGAAGAAATTGCGGATAACGGTTATTGCCAGATAGAGAAGCAACAGACCTACCGCGAGCCAAATATTTCCGTTAACAAGGCAAAAAATTCCCCACGGGATCAAGATAGCACCTGTTCCCAAAACGGGCAGAATATCAACCACGGCAATAATTGCAGCCAAGGTGAATGCATTGTTTATTCCTAAAATCAGGAAGCCTATCGTGAGTTCAACAAAGGTTAACAGCATCAGTAGTGCATAACTCTTAACGATCTTTAAAATGCTCTTGAAGAAGATTTCCTTAGTGTCAGCTATGATTTTATTGACTCTCGAAGACGTATGATCGTGAACAAACCCCATAACTCTATCGTAATCCTTGGCAAGATAGCAGCTTGCTACAATTGTTACGATAACCGTTATTAAGAGGCCGGGTAAATTGGTTGCTATTGAAGTAACCGATGAGGATAAGAAGTTGGTTGCAATACCGGTAAACTTAGTCATTATGGTATCGGGCAAAGTATTAACGGCGTTAACGACCTCGGGAGGAAGCTTATCCAAAATTTCAGAGAAACGGGCGTTTATATCGCCAAAAATTGTTTTTGCGCTCTCCATATAGGTTGATATATTGCTTATAAAATTGGAAGCCAGATTATAAATCAGAATACAGATCAGCGTTATTAAGGACAACGTGAGCAAATACATTATAACCACAAGTATTACAGATATAATACCTTTTCTGACTCTGAGCTTATTTGATAAAAACTTCGCAGGCTTCTGAACGATTACGGCAATAACAAGGCCGATAACGAATGGTAGAAAATATCTTAAACTGAATTTAAGAACAAGATAGGTTAATCCCGCCACTACAGAAATAAAAGCGGCGTCTATCAAAAATCTTTTTTTGCGTTCGATAGTCAACAAAAAGCACCTCACTTTTGTATTATAATAACCCATTTTTCGATTTGTATCAATAGTAATTGTGTAATTTTTTACAAATTTAATTTTTCGCTTGATTTTCAGCGAATTATGTGCTATCATTTCAAATATGCGAATACAAATGTTTTTCTACGGGGGACACTATGGCTAACAAAAAATTCGCGCTTGTATGTATATCTGCCCTACCCGATGTGTACGCAAAGGTGCTCAAGGCAAAACAACTATTGGCTTCCGGCGATGCTAAAACCGCATCTGAAGCAGCCGCACTTTGCGGTATTTCACGCAGCGCATTTTAC
The DNA here is from genome assembly GCA_045655625.1 of Acutalibacteraceae bacterium. Lineage (GTDB taxonomy): Bacteria > Bacillota > Clostridia > Oscillospirales > Acutalibacteraceae > SIG589. Next base: position 11,790 of record JAZOPP010000130.1, on the reverse strand, counting down.
AAGTACAAAGACTGCGTTTTCTCCTATAACGAGCAGCACGTTATAAATCTGCGTGCAGAGTTGCGTGATATTGCTGGCAGTCTTTCCGAGTTTTTATCGATACTTTATAAATATGATGCCAACGTGTTAACCGTTAATCAAGGAATTCCGACCGATAACGTTGCCGCTGTTACCGTTTCACTGAGAATCGATAACGAGCATCACTCGGTTGATGATATGATCGATAACTTGCGCCAATTAAAAGGTGTTGTTTCGATTGAACAGATTATTTAACGAGGTGAAAAAATGATTGATGTTGCAATAATCGGTCACGGAGTTGTAGGCTCGGGTGTCGCCGAGATTATAATGAACCACAATGAGCTTATCAGCCAAAAGGCTAAGAAGAATATCAACCTCAAGTACATACTTGATATACGCGATTTTGATGATCTTCCCTATAGCGATAAGTTCACTAAAGATTTCAATACTATTTTAAACGACGATGACGTTCGCGTTGTTGTTGAAACAGCGGGCGGCGCCACATTTGCGTATGACTACGTTAAGGCTTGTCTTATGCGCGGCAAGAGTGTTGTTACCTCCAACAAGGAGCTTGTTGCGCTCAAAGGTGCTGAACTTTTGAAAATCGCTCAGGAAAAGAACATAAATTTCCTGTTTGAGGCTTCGGTTGGCGGCGGTATACCCGTACTTCGCCCCATTGCTCAATGCTTGGCAGCCAACGATTTAAGCGAAATTACAGGCATTTTAAACGGCACTACAAACTTTATCCTCACCAAGATGATAAAGGAGAATATGCAGTTTGATGATGCGCTTTCTATGGCACAGCGCCTCGGTTATGCCGAACGTGACCCTTCTGCCGATATTGATGGTCACGATGCAGCAAGAAAAATATGCATTTTGGCTTCCCTCGCTTTTGGAAAGCATATTTATCCCGAACAGATTCAAACCGATGGTATCCGTGGAATGAAGCTCTCTGACGTAGAGCTTGCTTCTCAAATGGGCTACGTTACTAAGCTTATCGGTCATTCAAAGGTTCTTGGTGATAAGGTTGCGGCATCGGTATGCCCTGCCGTTATTCCCACTAATAGCGTTATTTCCAACGTTGAGGATGTTTTCAATATCATTAAGGTTCGTGGCGATGCTATCGGCGACGTTGCTTTCTACGGTCGCGGAGCTGGCAAACTACCCACAGCTAGCGCGGTTGTTGCCGACGTTATCGACTGCGTTAAGCACCTTGAAGCAAGAAAATACCTATTCTGGGAAGATGGCGATGATAATTATGTTGCCAATGCCAATGACGTTGCATACGATTATATGATAATAACCAATGCTGCATTTTCTGAAAAGCTTCTCGATGCATTCGATGCTACTGAAAACACAAAAAAAGATAATGATTTCGCTATAATTATTGAAAAGCAAACTAAAAACAATATTGCTGCTAAAATGAATGCGCTTGGAATAGCTGATTATCGTGTTTTCCGCGTAATCGATTAACAAGACAAACCCAAACGTTCTATTATGTAAATAGAATGATGCAAACTGCAAAATATCGCTACCTAGCGATAAAATATAACGGAGGATTTTTATGGCACTTATCGTAAAGAAATTCGGCGGCTCATCCGTTGCCAACAACGAAAGACTTTTTAACGTCGCTAGAATTATTGAAAAGGATTACAAAAAGGGTAACGACATAATAGTTGTTGTTTCCGCTCAGGGCGATACCACCGATGAGCTTATAGAAAAGGCATACTCTGTCAACCCCAAAGGTCCGTCGAAGCGTGAAATGGATATGCTCATTTCCGCAGGTGAGCAGATGTCGATTTCTCTGCTTGCTATGGCTATTGAAACACTCGGCCTTCCGGTTGTTTCGCTGCTTGGTTGGCAGGCAGGCTTCATCACCGATTCGCACTACTCTATCGCTCGCATTAAACGCGTTGAGGCAGAGCGTTTACGTGCTGAGCTTTCCAAAAAGAACATAGTTATTGTTGCCGGTTTCCAGGGCATCAACAAATACGATGATATCACTACATTCGGACGCGGTGGTTCCGATACCAGCGCCGTTGCTATTGCTGCAGAGCTCAAGGCTGACCTCTGCCAGATTTACACCGACGTTGACGGTGTTTACACCGCTGACCCCCGCATTGTTAAGAATGCTCAGAAATTAGATGAAATCACACATGATGAAATGCTTGAGCTTGCCACCCTCGGCGCACAGGTTCTCAACAACCGCTCGGTTGAGATGGCAAAGAAACACGGCGTTGAAATGGAAGTATTATCAAGTCTTACACCCGACGTTAAGGGAACCATTGTTAAGGAGGCTATTAAAATGGAAAAAACAATCATCAGAGGTGTTGCTAAAGATAGCAACGTATCCCGTATTTCTATCGTTGGTCTTGCTGACCAGCCTGGTATCGCATTCAAGGTGTTTAACCGCTTAGCACAGGCTAAGGTTAACGTTGATATTATTCTTCAGTCGGTTGGACGTGACGGAACAAAGGATATCACCTTCACCGTTACTAAGGACCAGTGCGATGCTGCTATTGAAAGCATCCAGTCTCTGAGCGATTCCCTTAAGTATAAGCACGTTGTTCACGATGAAAGCGTTTGCAAAATCTCTATCGTCGGCACAGGAATGGAAACCCACCCCGGCGTTGCTTCCAAGATGTTTGAGGCTCTCTATGATGCTGATATCAACATTCAGACCATCTCAACCAGCGAAATCAAGATTTCGGTTCTCGTTGATATTAAGGATGGCGAGCGCGCTCTTAACGCAGTTCACGACAAATTTATCCACTAATATTAAAAGGCACCATGCATCGCATGGTGCCTTTTTTATGATTTAAGTTCTGCTATTGTTACTCCGTCCTCTCCCTCGCCGAAAACGCCAAGACGATAGGTGCGGATATTTTTATGGTTACGGAGATGCGCGCTAACCGACTTACGAAGCACACCCGTTCCTTTTCCGTGAATAATGCGAATACTCGGAATACCGCACATAACCGCATTATCAATATATTTATCAAGCTCCATAATGGCTTCATCACTCGCCATACCGCGCAGATCAACCTCTGTTACCGTGGTGCGTTCGGCACGCGATTGAATTCCCTTAACGTTGCGCTCACGCTTTACCTCTTTTGGCTTCTTATCGGCAAGGCGCAAATTATCAATGCCAACCTTAGTTTTGATAATTCCTGCTTGAACCATTGCAGTGTTTGATACTTCATCTACGCTTAAAACAACTGCGCTTTTATTGATATCATAAATAACAACGTTATCGCCAACCTGTAGCGGTCGCGGAAGCACGTAGTTATCGGTATCGCGGCTGATAACCGGGTCGGCGGCATCCTGCATTTTGTTAAGTCCCGACTTAACAGAGCCACGTGCACGCGAGAGCATTGCGGCAGCATTTGAAGCATTCATCGATTTCTTCATATGCTCAAGCTCATCAAGCAGCTTATTGGTTTGCGAACGTGCGCTATCAACAATACGCATTGCTTCACTTTTTGCATTCTCCGCCTGCTTTATACGTTCTCGCTCTAGTTCTTCAATTTTCGATTTAACGCTGTTTTTTGCCGCTTGCAGCTCACTGCGCAGTCTGTTTGCCTGCTCGCGTTCCTTTTCGGCATCAAGTCTTGCTTGCTCTAGAGAACCAATAATATTCTCAAGGCGCAAATCATCACGATCGATAAGGCCCTTAGCGTTTTCAACTATCTCAGGTGCGAGACCAAGTCTTGTGGAAATAGCAAAAGCGTTAGATCGACCCGGAACACCTATAAGCAAACGATAGGTTGGCTGCAGAGTCTGAACGTCGAACTCACAACAAGCATTTTCGACACCTGCAGTATCAAGGGCATAAGATTTAAGTTCGGCATAATGGGTAGTGGCGGCAATTCGCGCATCCTGTTCGCGCAAGCGAATAAGTATAGCATTGGCGAGAGCGGCTCCCTCAATCGGGTCGGTTCCCGAACCCAATTCATCTATAAGCACCAAAGAATTTTCATCCGCAACGGATAAAATCTTTATAATATTAGCCATATGAGATGAGAAGGTTGAAAGCGACTGCTCAATGCTTTGCTCATCGCCTATATCAACCAAAACCTTATCAAAAACATATACGGAGCTGCCATCATCAACAGGTATCATAAGACCACACATTGTCATCAGCGTTAAAAGACCGATGGTTTTGAGTGTAACTGTCTTACCGCCTGTGTTAGGGCCAGTGATGATAAGCGTATCATATTCCTTACCTAAACCAACTGTTACCGGAACAACATCTGTCGGTTTTATGAGAGGATGTCTTGCTCGCTTTAAATAAAGGGTTCTATCCTCGCTGAGGGCGGGAATAGTCGCCTTCATACGATAACCGAGTTTCGCCTTGGCAAAAACTAAATTTAAGTATATAAGCGCATCATATGAACGAACGGTGCAATCGGCGAAATCTGCCGCAAGAGCCGAAAGCTCTGCGAGAACACGCTCAATTTCGGCCTTTTCTTTGGCTTTAAGTACTTTGATTTCGTTATTGATTTCAACAACCGCCATCGGCTCGATAAATAGCGTAGCACCTGAAGCAGAGGTGTCGTGCACGAGGCCCGCAACCTCTCCCTTATGCTCAGCCTTAACTGGAACAACGTATCTGCCGTCACGCTGAGTAACAATGTTTTCCTGCAAAAATTTAGAGTCCTGACTTCTAACCAGTTTATCAAGTCTGGAGCGAATATTAGAAATTGAGGAAGATATTTTTCTTCTTATATCAAACAAAGTTTGAGACGCATGGTCGCTGATTTCTTCATCATTTTTTATGCAAAGAAAAATCTTATCTTCAAAAAATTTATTAGGAACCAACACATCAAAAAAGCAATCGATAGCGGTTTCACTTGCGCAATCGGAACTAAGGCGCCAATCTCTGACCGCTCTGATAACACGCAGTGTTTCGCCGATTTGGAGCAGCTCCGATGGGGATAAAACACCTCCTGCTTTTGCTCTGGCAAGAGCGCTGTTCACATTAACCGCACCGCCAAATGATGGCGCACCAAAGCGAGCCATTAGCGAATGGGCATCACCCGTTTCCGCCAACAGCCTTATAACCTTTTCCCTATTGAATGATGGAGAAAGCTCGTTTGCAAGCAAGGCGGCATCTGAAAGTCCCGTCTCGTTTGCGAGCATTAAAAGGACCTTATCAAGCTCCAAAACCTTGTTGCATCTTTCGTAGTTATACATAAAATTCCTCTAAAGATTTTTATAAAATTCAAGTGTTGCAAAGCGATGCTCGATTTGACTTAGTAAAAACGTTTCGGTAACACGGGTTAAATTAGAAAGAGATTCATCGGGCAAATTAAAGCTATATAGCTTTTCAAAATCCGAATACACAATATGGCGCAACGCCGCCAAAACGCCCTTGCCTATCGCCATAAGGTTTGGAATCGGCGGTCGACAGTTGCTGCAATAGAGCTCGCCGCCCACGGGATCGAAAAACATAACGTCACTTTCATATTCGGCGCATTCCTTGCATGCAACAATATCGGGCGTATAGCCTGAAATCGATAACATTCTAAGCTCCGTTACAGCTTTAAGCAGCAAGGAGCTTTTTTCATTGCCTGAGAGAAAATGCAGAGAATTCAGCATTATTCTGAGGTATTCTTCCGCTGCATCCTCAACGGGCGCCAACGTTTCGGCTATTTCGCAAAAATACTGCGCAAGCGCCAACTTTTCAATATCTCCACGTAGGTTAAAAAACACCTTGTTAACCGAAGAATCGGTCACTGTATATGTATCGCGTTTTTTTGAAAAAGTGAAATGAGAATAGGATAACAGTGAAGTTGTGGTCGCGTGCTTATTTTTTAAACTGCGAGCACCGTGAACAAAGGCGCGAATTATGCCAAAATCAGCGGTTAAGACTGATATAATGCGATCATATTCACCGACATTGTTCACCCTTATCACCAGTCCGTTGGTTGACAGGCTCATCCTTTTCTCCCTCTTTTCGTTTTAAACTGCAATATGCCAAATAGGCATTAACCGATCCGTCTTGCAAAAAGCTTTGCCAAGCGTTTTTAGAATTCATTTATATCACCCGAAATTATCGTGTGATTATATCGCTGAAATATTAAAGGTAAAATCAGTCAAGCCCGAAGCCATGGATGGCGCCCTGCATGCTGCGCCAATTTTCCTTAACCTTGACCCAAAGCTTTAAGGAAACCTTTATTCCATAGAACTCTTCAATATCTCTGCGGGCAAGTGTGCCGATTTTTTTTAGCAGAGCACCCTTTTTGCCAATGATTATTCCCTTGTGGCTTTCACGCTCACAATAGATTACTGCGCTAACGTTCAAAATAGGTTCTCCGTCACGGCTATCGCTCTCGAAAAACTGTTCAAGATCTATTGCAATTCCGTGCGGCACCTCGTTATCCAGCGTGCGCAGAAGCTTCTCACGAACCATCTCGGCAACCATAGTGCGCTCGCTCTGATCGGTTACGGTATCACTATCGAAATAATGAACAGATTCCTTGCAAAACTTCATAAGTTCGGAAACCAGTATATCAGCACCGTCTCCGTTTTTAGCAGAGAAAGGAACAACAGCTTCAAAATCAAGCATCGAGCTATATGCACCAATTATAGGTAACAGTTCAGCCTTATCTTCAAGTAAATCTATTTTATTAACTGCTAAAATAACCGGTATTTTGCGTTTTTTTAGTTCCTCCATGAGTTTAAGTTCTGCGGGAGGCAGATTATCGGGGTCAAACTTAAAACGCGTTACAGCCTCAACCATGAAAACTGCAGCATCAACGTCCGAAAGGCCTGTGCCAACTGCTTTCATCATATTCTCGCCCAAGGTGTTGTGCGGTTTATGAAAACCGGGTGTATCAATAAATACGAGTTGGGTTTCGCCCTCTGTCAAAACACCCATGATTTTTGTTCGGGTGGTCTGCGGCTTGTCCGACACTATGGCAACCTTTTCACCAACAGCACGGTTAACAAAGGATGATTTGCCAACGTTGGCTCGTCCTACAACCGCAATAAAAGCAGATTTTTTCATATATCTCTCCTCAAATCGAGCAGTTCCATTACCTGCTCCTCTTTGCCTCTCATAATTTTCTTTTCTTGTTCGTTATTAATGTGGTCATATCCCAGCAAATGCAGCATTGAATGAACGGTGAGATAAGCGGCTTCACGCTCAAACGAATGGCCGAATTCCTCAGCCTGCGCCACTGCATGCTCCAGCGATAACACAATATCGCCCAGCATATATGCGCCGCTTTCGGGATTAAGGTCATAAACTCCGCCCTCGCCTAAGGGGAAAGACAACACGTCGGTAGAACGGTCTATTTGACGAAAATCACGGTTGAGTTCCTTTATGCGCTTATCGCTGACCAGAGCGACGTTAACCTCAGCATCATCTGTGAAATTTTCCACCGAAAGAGTAGCATCACACGCCTTAGCAATAAGTGCCCTCAAGTCCTTTGTAACCTTAATCTTTCTTTGTGAATTTGTTATCGTTGCTTTTATCATTGCTTTTTCTTTCCTCGTGTCTTTCATAAGCCTTGATTATTTCCTGCACCAAGTGATGTCTAACAACGTCGCGATCAGAGAATTGGGAGATTGCGATATCATCGATTCCCTTTAGGATGGATACAACCTCCTTAAGACCCGATTTTTTGCCATCGGGCAGGTCAATCTGCGTAATATCGCCGGTTACGACAGCCTTTGAATTGAAGCCCAAACGCGTTAAGAACATTTTCATCTGCTCGCTTGTTGTGTTCTGTGCCTCGTCCAAAATAATAAAACTATCATCAAGTGTTCTGCCGCGCATATATGCAAGCGGCGCTACCTCAATATCGCCACGCTCCTGACAACGCTGAAAACTCTCGGCGCCAAGCATATCAAAAAGCGCATCATAAAGCGGACGAAGATACGGGTCAACCTTTTGCTGCAAATCGCCTGGCAAAAAGCCGAGCTTTTCGCCGGCCTCAACTGCAGGGCGGGTTAAAATTATTCTGTTAATTTCTTTAGCACGAAACGCCTTAACCGCCATTGCAACGGCAAGATACGTCTTACCTGTGCCGGCAGGACCGACACCAATCGTGATAGTATTGTTCTTAATCGCCTCAACATACTGCTTCTGTCCCAGCGTTTTGGGCTTTACGGGGCGACCTTTCGAGGTTATGCAAATGCATCCCGAATCGGTGAGGTTCTCGATTTTCTCATCATCGCCATCACCTACCAGTGCAAAAACGTATTGCAGGTTTTGCTCGTTTATTGCCTCGCCTTTATTTATCAATTTAAGCAGGCACTCAATAGCGCGAACACTGCAAGAAACCCCCTCAGCACTGCCGGAGATTTTAATTTGATTGGAATGTGAAGTGATATTCACTCCGTATTTAGTTTCAATGCGCTTAACGTTTTCATCAAAATTTCCAAACAAGCCTGCAATTTGCTCAACCCGTTCAATATCGATATTCCTCTCCAAAGATGCATCTCCTTAAATTTAATATAATAATTCATATTGATTATAACACATAAGTCTTTCAATTTGTAGTACTAAATAATAAAATTTCTTCTTTTGCAATATCTTGCTGTGTAACGATTTCATAGGTGACAACAACAGTATCATTCTTTACTGTTACTTTTTCCTCTTTGGATAAAATTTTGAAATCTTCAAATCTTTTATCCAGTTCTTCGCGAGCAAGTGTTTTTGCCATATCCTCTGAAATTATTATTTCCTCACTGCTCACCTTTTTAAATGTTGATTTTTGAATATAAATCGGTAGATAGTTTTTACCGTTTTTTATTTTGATTTCGCTTTCCTGCCGCAGATAATCATCACTGAAACTGCCGAGGTATAACGGTATTTTAATACCAAAAAAATTTAGCGTGCGACACACCTTTTCATTTTGCGACAAAACGTTAACTTTTTGCTTTAGCGGTACCGTTGCTGTCACTGTTTCACTCACGTCTGCCATTATTCGGGCTGATGCGTGTTCCAGCACCGTGCTGCCGTCTTTATATTCATAAATGCCCGACACAAGCAGTTGATCCGCCGCAACCGAATCGCCAACCTTTACAAGGCTTTTTCCGTGCTCAACCTCAATGCTTCTTATTATTCCGTTAGCTGATGCCACTATATTGCAAGGATCTGTGCTATTATCTCCTTTTTCTTCTATCTCGGTCACGTCTACGGTTAGTGTGCTTCCCTCTATGTTAAACGCTGCCCAGGCAAGTGTATCGACCTTGCCGAGCAGCTTTAATCTGAGTTTCTGCTCATCTAGCCGCGCAATTCGAACACCCTCATATACGCCTATCTCCTCGCAAGCCTTTATAATTTCTTTATCGGAAATTTCAATATTTCCGGAAACGTTTATATTCCATAAAAATAGCGATAGCATCTGCAACACCGCAAAAAACATTGGTAAACCGACCATAATGCCGTAGCGGTGAGAGTATCTTTTAATGATAAACGGCCAACCTCTTTTTTTCACAATATGCACTCTAATATGCGTGCCTCTGATTATTTTTCTCAAGTATCTAAAATCCCTCACGGTGATATAAAACGTTATCTTACCGTTTCGATTCCGTATAGCCCATATGGCAATACCATTATGCGCGCAAAGGTTCAGTATTCTCTCAGAAAAGTCCCCACTTGCCTCCAACTTTAACTTGCCCATAAAAAAACGATATAATTTAAGAAAAATCATTCTATCACCTATAAGCAAAATTCTAATTTCTCAATTTTACCGCATATTATCAACCCCTCGGCATCTAGTGATGAAATCTCAAGCATACTGCCTGTGAATTCAAGCGTTCCTCGCCCTGTGTTTAGCTTTATATAACAATCGTTATATTCCAAAACTCCGCGTATTCCATCGACTATCGCTTCACGGTTTGAAAACATTTCTATGTGTGCCCCGCTTTGCATTATATTTTGCAATTCACTCGGCATTCTCGCTTTACCCATAACAGCCCCCCGTTCTATTCAATAATATTATTTATAGGTGCACCATATACTTGAAAGAGGTGTATTTAATGAGCGGAAAAGTTATAAAAATCGGAACAATAACTATAATAGCTTTTTTTATGGGAGCACTTTGCTTGCTATTCCCTGCAATATCCGCAAACGGTGCCAGAGAAGGACTAATAATCTGCGGCAACGTTGTTATACCCTCCCTGTTTCCATTTTGTGTTTTGGCGCTCTTTTGTTTTAAAAGCGGAATCATAGGTTATATAGCGCGTTTCCTATCACCTTTTTCAAAACGAATTTTTCATCTATCGGGTGAACAGTTTTGCGTTTTAATAATGTCGTGTCTGGCAGGATACCCCGTGGGAATAAAACTGATAAAAACACTTTGCGCTCAAGATGCTATCACAGCAGAGCAAGCAAAACGTATGTCGCTATATTGCATAAATGCCGGTCCAGCATTTATACTCACCGCCGTTGGCGAAGGGATGCTTGGAAACAGATACTACGGCAGAATACTGCTGTTTGCCAATTTAATGGCAACCTTGATTATTTGCTTTGTAACCGAGGTGCGGCAAACACCTCCGGTCTCAGCCGTTAAAAAGGAAAGCACGCCTATTAGTGACGCGTTCGTTGATGCAACGGCTGATGCTGCAAAATCAATTTTTGGAATATGCGGTTGGGTAGTGCTTTTCTCCTCCATTTTATCGATAATAAATTGCGGCGTGTTACCGGAAAACGTATGCAAACCGCTTGAATATTTGTTTGAAGTAACCACAGCTGCAATGGCTACAAAAAACATATTGCTAATATCGGCAATTTTGAGCTTTTGCGGACTTTGCGTGCATTGCCAAGTTTACTCAGTGGGAAAAGGAGCGACGGCGCCATATGGTAAATTCTTGTTATTTAGGGCTTTTCATGCAAGTATTTCGGTTTTAATAACGTATATCTTTTTAAAATCTGATAATCGCGCTATTCACACTATTTCCAACAATATAAGCACCGTTCGCAATAACGTTTCTTTCACGTATACCTCGGCAATAGCACTGATAATTTTGAGCTTGGTTTTGTGCGTTTCCGTAAGCGATAGAAAAAATCTTAAATTTATGTAGAAAAAAACACCGTCCTATGGTAGAATAAACGCAAGGACGGTGTTTTTATGAAAGCAAAACTTTTTAAAAGCGATATACCCAAGCAATGCAAGCATTGTCTTTATTCGCGCGAATTCGATTCGGAAAACGAGGTTTTGTGCGCAAAGCGCGGTGTGGTGGATAAAAACGATTATTGCCGCAAATACACCTATGACGTTACAAAGCGTGTGCCGCAAAAGGCTGTTTTATCGGGTGATTATAAAAGTGAAGATTTTATGCTATAAAAAAGTGTTGACAAATTAAATTACTGTGTTATAATAATTTTTGCGTTTTGACGCTTTAATATTTGGTGGATGTAGCTTAGTTGGCCTAAAGCGCCAGTTTGTGGCACTGGAGATCGTGGGTTCGAATCCCATCTTCCACCCCAAGAAAAATACCGCAGGCGCAATCGTCTGCGGCATTTTTCTAACAAAACAAAATCATGGGGTGTCGTCAAGCGGTAAGACACAGCACTTTGACTGCTGCATTCGTAGGTTCGAATCCTGCCACCCCAGCCAAAATAACAGTTCTGACCTTTAGGTTGGGACTGTTATTTTATTTTAATAGTAAACATTACGCATTATTAATTACAAATTACCCCAACATTACATCCAGCAACATCATTACTGTAAATCCGAGGATAATACCCATTGTTGCAAAATATGGTTGTGCTTGTTTATTTTGTTGGCATTCGGGTATTAATTCATGTACAAC
>JAZOPP010000129.1:0-6903 GCA_045655625.1 Acutalibacteraceae bacterium | reverse complement strand
TTCGCCTTTTTTGCTCTCGCACTTATGCTATATTTGCTATATCTATCGGCTTTGAGTGCAAAAACGAGCGCAATTGCAAAAGGAGAACCGTTTTTTTATGCGCGCTCGGTTTCGGGCTTTTCGGTAAAAGAACTATATTTCAAGCGTGAAAGGGTTGCTCTTTTAAGGCTTCGCCGGCTAAAAGCGGATAAACGTTACGGCAGCTGCACGCTAAAGCTTTATCTTTTAGGAAAAGGCGGAGAGCGAATAAAGGTTAAATATATAAATTATGCCGCCGCGCGCGAATATTGCACACCGCCTCGGAAAAACTAAGCCACAGAGGTGGTAATATGGTTTTAAGATGCGTGCTTGCCTTTTTGATGGGCGGAGCGATATGCCTTATCGGTCAGGTGCTTATTGATTTCACCAAGCTCACTCCGGCGCGAATACTCGTTGCCTTTGTGGTTATGGGTGTTGCACTCACGGCAATAGGGGTTTATGAGCCGCTTGTGAATTTTGCAGGTTGTGGAGCTACCGTTCCGCTAACGGGATTTGGCTATAGCTTGGCAAACGGCGTTAAAAAAGCGGTTGGAGAATACGGTCTGCTCGGAGCCCTCACAGGAGGACTCACCGCCACGGCAGGCGGAATAACTGCGGCAATGCTGTTCGGTTTTATAGCATCGCTTATATCACGTTCAAAACCAAAGCAATAAAGGTTCCACGGGAAAATGTTCCACGTGGAACTTTTTTCTTTACAACGGTCTGCTTGGGATATATAATAAGATTAGACACAAAAGGAGAGTAGAAATGGGAAAGATCGTTTCGATTTTTAATCAAAAAGGCGGCGTTGGTAAAACCACAACGGCGGTTAATCTTGCTGCGGGACTTGGACTTGCAGGCAAAAAGGTGCTGCTTGTGGACGTTGATCCCCAGGGAAACACCACCAGCGGCTTTGGCATAAACAAGCAAAAAACGTTATCCTCTTATGAGGTGCTCATAGGCACCGCATCGGTCGATAGCGCCATAATCGCAACCGAATATAAATACGTTTCGGTGCTACCCTCCAAGAGCGATCTTGCGGGCGCCGAAATTGAACTGACCGAGCTCGACCGCAGAGAAAGTCGCTTAAAAACCGCACTTTTGCCGCTGCGCGACAAGTATGATTACATATTTATCGACTGCCCGCCCTCATTGGGTCTTATCTCGATAAACGCGCTCAACGCGAGCGATTCGGTGCTGGTACCCATCCAGTGCGAGTTCTATGCAATGGAGGGACTTTCGCAGCTGATGGCAACCGTGCGTCAGGTCAAGCGTTCGTATAACCCCATGCTCGAGCTTGAGGGCGTTGTGCTCACAATGTATGACGGCCGCCTCAACCTCACACAGCAGGTGGTTGGCGAGATAAAGAAATATTTTGCCAAGAAGCTTTATTCAACCGTTATTCCCAGAACCGTTCGCCTCTCGGAGGCACCCAGCTTTGGAATGCCCATTCAGTATTTCGATAAGCGCTCCAAAGGAGCCGATGCTTATAACAAGCTGGCAAAGGAATTCATAAAGAACAACAGAAAGTAGGAAGATCATGAAAAAGAGTGGACTCGGACGCGGATTAGATTCGCTTTTTAACCAAAATAATACAGATTCCGACAGCATTCTCGAGGTGCGCATTTCGGAAATCGAGCCTAATAAAAATCAGCCCCGTCGCGATTTCGATGAGCAGGCTATAGCCGAGCTTGCCGACAGCATTCGCGAGCATGGATTGCTTCAGCCGATTCTCGTTCGCCCGCTTGAGAGCGGAATGTATCAGATTATTGCGGGTGAGCGCCGTTGGCGCGCCTGCCGCATGGCAGAGCTTAGCACCGTTCCGGTAATAATCAAGAACATGGACGACCGCCGCACGATGGAGGTTTCGATTATCGAAAACCTGCAGCGCGAAGATTTAAACCCCGTTGAAGAAGCGCTCGGCTTTAAATCGCTTATTGATGCCTATGGACTTACTCAAGAGGAGGCTGCTGCACGTGTTGGAAAATCGCGCAGCGCAATTGCAAACTCGCTTCGCCTTTTGGCGCTTGATGACGATACGCTTGCTGCACTCCGCGAGGGCAGCATAACAACCGGTCACGCCAAGGCGCTGCTTTCGGCAAATGAGGAGCGCAGAGCGGGACTCTTGGCACTTGCCAAGCAGGGCGCATCGGTTCGTCAGCTGGAAGGTCTTGCCAAGATGGCAGAAAAGCCGAAGAAAGCAACTGCCGCACGCAAGGATAAATATCACAGCGAGGTAGAAATAGCACTTAAAAACGCGCTGCACCGTCCCGTTAAGATTTCCGCTTCCGAGAATGGTCGCGGAAGCCTGACAATCGAGTTTTATAACAACGATGAGCTAAAGGATTTGGCACACCGTCTTGCAGGTGAAAAATGGTAAAGAAAAAGGCATCGGAAACGGCTTCCGATGCCTTTATTTTTTGTTATACATTTAATGACAATTTTTACGCGTTGTAACTTAACATAATCTTTTTTATTTGATTATTATTTAGAGAAAAGTAGTTAAACATATTAACCGAGTTATCCACCGTTTTGGGGGAATAAACGCGATTAAATCGTTAAAATTTTTGAAAAAAGTGAAAAAGAGTGTGCAAAAGTTGAATATTTTTTTAGGTTATTCAGATTTACATAATCTCATTTTTTGGCGAAAAAAGGTTAATTTTTTGTTATTTTTAATGGCACTTTAAAGCAGTAAAAATCCGCCCTCGGATTTTGGTCCGAAGGCGGTGGTTTTTAAGGTGTTATATACCGTATATTTCGCGGAGAAGGCGGTCTTTTTTAGTCCGCATTGCAATCTGGCGAACAGGTTTTTTAAGATAGGGGAAAGCCTCGAGCCCCTCAAGCATTTTTGCGGTTTTTGCCTCGTCGCCCTTAATGGCGCCGCCGAGGATAACAACGATAATGGTGTTACCAACGTTGCGGTCACCTCTAACGTAGAGATCGTTTAAGGAATCGTAAATCTTTTTAAGTTTTTTCTTGTTATCTGCCTCGAGCAGAGCCTCGATTTCCTTTGCGGCGGTCTCGAGGAAGAAATCGATATAAAGGAATTCGCCGTTTTCTGCTACGCGCTCCTTATAAAGATCCTTATAGGTCGGGAAAATGGCAAGAATTTTGTTGCAAAGCTCTCCGATATCGGCAGTATCGCTATCGCTTTTTGAGGGCAGGGCAACGTCCATCGAGCGGCGTGCCTTTCTGGTGTTGATTCCGAGCAGAGAGGTTACGGTATCGTTAAAGTCGATTCCGACCGCTGCCGCATCACTCTCACGCTGGGTGGAGTCAAAAAGGTAGCTGGAGGCTACGCTATAGCTGCCAACCTCGCCTGCGGTTACCTCGGCGGTGAGAAGGCAGAAGATTTCTTTTTCTTCATTGTATTCAACCTTAAAGGCTTTGCTTTCGCCGATGAATGCGCCGTCCTTTTCCTCATAGCCCTCGAGGGTGGGGCGAAGCTCGGCTAAAACTGCATCTATAATTTTCTGTTCCATAGTTTTTCTCCTAATGTTTACTGATACGCGGTAATTATACCATAAAAATATTACGAAATCAATAACGGCGGCAAAAAAGTTGTTTGTCTTGTAAAGCGGGGCACAATGTGGTATTATTTTAGGGAAAGGAGAGGTGCTATGAACCTCGCAAATGCAAAAACCGTTAAAAAACTGATGGGCGACGACGTGTTTTTCAAAAAGTCGCTTGGTCAGAACTTTATAATAGATGAAACCGTTTGTCCCCGCATGGCAAGTTGTGCCGCCGATGATAAAACGGGAGTGCTCGAAATCGGCCCCGGCATCGGTGTGCTCACGCGCGAGCTGGGTATTGCCGCCAAGCGCGTGGTGACCATCGAGCTTGACCGCAGTCTTGCACCTATTCTCGACCAAACGCTCGGAGACCTTCCGAACGTTCGCGTGATTTTCGGCGATGCGATGAAGCTGGATCTCAGCGCAATCATAGCCGAGAACTTCTCTGATTGCGAGAGGGTTACGGTTTGTGCTAATCTGCCCTATTATATCACCTCGCCGATAGTTATGAAGCTGCTTGAGAGCCGACTGCCTATTGATGAAATTGTGGTTATGGTGCAAAAGGAGGCTGCGGAGCGTCTGTGTGCCGCCGTTTCCTCGCGCGAGGCGGGAGCGGTCACCGTTGCGGTGGAATACTATGCCGAGAGTGAGATTCTTTTCGGCGTTGGCCGCGATAGCTTTATGCCGCCGCCCAAGGTTGATAGCGCGGTAATGCGCCTTAAGGTAAGACGTGAGCCGCCCATCTCGGTGCCGGATGAGGGCAAGTTTTTCGCCCTCGTGAAAGCCTGCTTTGCCCAGCGCAGAAAAACCCTGCTCAACACGGTTTCTTCCACGCTTCATATTGAAAAAGCGGCGCTCTCTGCGGTACTTTCAGAGCTCGGTCTCCCCGAAACGGTGCGCGCAGAAAAACTCGATATGCAGCAGTTAGCATCACTCTCAAGACTTTTATCTGAAAAGGGAATATTCTAAAAAACGGCTAAATCAAGCCTTGTGAAAAACGCTCTCTACTGTGAGTAGAGAGCGTTTTTTGTTTTCTACCGAGAGGGTTTTGAGTGTTTAGTGACATTTGACAAACAAAATGATATTCTATATAAGAAGAAATTTTGCCAAAGAATTTTCTTAATTTAAAAGGAGACTTATTATGAAAAACTTTACCATTATAACCGACTCCACCTGCGACCTTTCAGCTTCAATGACCAATGAGCTTGGTATCGTGGTAGCTCAGGGCGGCTTCGTTTTGGAGAACGGAGAAGAGCACACCGATTTGACCATCGGCAAGCAGGAGTTTTATAAATATTTACGCGAGGGTGGCAGTGCTAAAACCAGCGCCATCAACAGCTCTGTTTATGAGGAGCTGTTCCGCGCCGAGCTCGAAAAGGGAAATGATATCGTTCATCTCGGCTTCTCTTCGGGACTGAGTGCCACCTATAACTGTGCTCGCCTCGCAGCCGAGGAGCTTGCAGAGGAGTTCCCCGATAATAAGATATACGTTGTGGATACGCTCTGCGCTTCGCTCGGTCAGGGTCTACTGGTTTATCTCTGCGCCCAGAAAAAGCTGGCAGGTGCCACCGCCGATGAGGTCTACAGCTATGCAGAGGAGACCAAAAACCGCATAGTTCACCGCTTCACCGTTAATGACCTTTATTTCTTAAAGCGTGGCGGCAGAGTTAGCTCCACTACCGCTTTCGTTGGCTCGCTGCTCAACATAAAGCCGATGATGCACGTTGATTATGACGGCAAGCTTGCCGTTGTTGCTAAGGCGCGTGGCAGAAAAGCCGCCATTGATATGATGGTTGAGCGTATGGCTGAAACCGCTGATAACATAACCCCCGATACACCCGTTTTCATCTGCCACGGCGACTGCCTGGATGAAGCAAACGCTATGGCGGAAATGGTTAAGGAGCGTTTTGGCATAAAGCAGGTGTTTGTTGAATATCTTGGCGCATTTATCGGTGCCCACGCAGGCCCCGGAACGCTGGCGCTGTTCTTTGAGGGCAGTGATAGATAAAAATGGAAAGAACCATACTCAGAAATCGCACACTTCCAAATTATTCAAAGGAAGAAGAGTTTTTTAACACCATAAGCCATATGGTAGGCGCTGCGCTGAGTGTCGCCATTTTGGTGGTGAGCGTGGTCTATTCTGCGCTTCATGCGGATGCGTGGGCAGTGGTAGGCTGCAGCATTTACGGTGCAACTATGATAGCGCTTTATACCGTGTCGAGCATTTATCACGGTCTGCGCGAGGGGATCGCCAAGCGAGTGATGCAGGTGATAGACCATTGCACGATATATCTTCTCATTGCCGGCACCTATACTCCCATAATGCTCGCTGCCATGCGAAGATATAGTCCCGCCATTGCGTGGACGGTGTTTGGTGTTGAATGGGGTCTTAGCATTGTTGCGGTAACGCTGACCGCTATAGACCTTAAAAAATACAAAAAGTTCTCGATGATATGCTATATCGGAATGGGCTGGTGTATAATCCTTGCCGTTAAGCCCACCATAAAGGTGCTGTCGGTTGAAGGATTTTTGTGGGTGTTGGCAGGAGGCATAGCCTACACCGTGGGCGCGATTGCCTATGGCGTCGGCAAAAAGGTGAAATGGATGCACTCGGTGTTCCATCTGCTGGTTATTATGGGCAGCCTTTTGCAGTTTTTTGGAATAATGTTTTTTGCGATATAAAAAAAGAACCGTTGGAAAACCAACGGTTCTTTTCGTTAGATTGAAAAGCCTACAATGCTTTCGTTGTGCTCGAAAATATCCACAAGATCCGAAAATGGGAGTTCCTTGGTGGATTTAACGGTGAGCTTGAATGTTACGGTGTTGTCGGTGTTCTTTGTGGCGTGACAACGATGTATTTCAAGACCGCGCTCAAGCAGTGCTTTATTGATTTTATCAATAATATCGGGCGAATAGATGGCGGTTATCGAAATATCGGCGGCAACAAGACTATCAAGACGGCCGATAAAGCGGTGCAGTACCAGCTGAACAATAGCGAGCAGCAGAGTGGCGGAAACACCAACAATATACATTCCTGCGCCCAGTGCAAGACCGATACCAGCGGTTGCCCAGATACCTGCCGAGGTGGTGAGACCCTTGATGGAATTGCCGCGAACGAAGATAACGCCTGCGCCGAGGAAGGATATTCCGGTTACAACGCAGGATGCGATACGCGAACCATCAACGTTTATGCCGCAGATAATCATATCATAGAAACCGTATTTCGAAACGGTCATAAGCAATGCGGCACCAAGAGCAACGATAGTATGTGTTCTGATACCTGCTTCCTTTAAGCGAATAGTTCTCTCCAGACCGATGATAGCGCCGCAAAGGCAGGCGATAAAAATGCGAAGGACGAGTTCAAGCATTAAGT
>JAZOPP010000128.1:0-26320 GCA_045655625.1 Acutalibacteraceae bacterium | reverse complement strand
CGAGCCATTTTCTCGTTGCAGCCGGTTGCACGGATGGACATACCGTAACGGGTTCCAAAGAACCAATAGAGCACCGCAATGAGCACAACGCAGAAAACAAAAAGATATACAAGTGCTTCATATTTGCGAAGTTGGGTTACGATTACATCAAAATTGCGGGCAGGGAGAGCCTGGTTCGCCTTGCCCATAATCTTGAGGTTGACCGACCATAAAATAAGCTGAGTGAGTATTCCTGCTAAAATGGCGGGAATGCCCATAACCGTGTGGAACACGCCGGTTACAAGACCGGTTAACATACCTGCCAACACTGCTATAAGCATTGCAGACCAAACGTTCCAGCCCGATGCCATAAGCATGGCGCAGGTTGCCATACCGGTTACGATAGAGCCATCAACCGTGAGGTCTGCCATATCGAGTATCTTATATGTAATATACACGCCGATAGCCATAATGCCCCATATCATTCCCTGGGCAGCGGCGCCCGGAAGAGCATTAAGCCAATTCATAAAATCCATAATTTTTCTCCTCAAAAAAATAGCAAATGTGCCGCAATGCAAACGGGGCAGCGGCACATTATATTTTATACTATGTGTTTGGCTAATGTCAACCCAAATTAGTCGAGCACTTCATAGCCCTCGGGAATGGTAATTCCAAGCTCCTCGCAAAGGTCCTTGTTATACTTCTTAACGGGCTTGTTATCATAGCTGATTGCCATTTCCTCAATCTTCTCTTCGCCCTTTAAGATCTTGGCAGCCATTTCACCGGTGGTGCGGCCGAGTTCCTCATAGCTGATGGAGAGGGTTGCAATTCCGCAGCCCTTGC
Source organism: Acutalibacteraceae bacterium (assembly GCA_045655625.1). Taxonomy (GTDB): domain Bacteria; phylum Bacillota; class Clostridia; order Oscillospirales; family Acutalibacteraceae; genus SIG589. The sequence continues at coordinate 25,498 of JAZOPP010000128.1, read as the reverse complement.
AAATGCCTGCTTCGCCTGCGATGATCGGAACCTTCTTGGGAGAAACAACGCCGTTGATGGTTGCGGCGCAGGAAGCTGCAGTGTTATCGGTGGGGATATAGAGAGCATCGCATGCAACTGCTGCTGCCTCGGCAACCTGAGCAACGTCAGCAGAATCGGCAAATTTGAAATCCTTAACGGTTATTCCCTTACCCTCTAAGTATTCGCGGACAACCTTTACCTGATATGCAGAGTTAGCCTCACCGGAGCAATAAAGCATACCAACGGTCTTGGCGGTGGGAACTAAATCGATTATCATCTGAGCCTGTTCGGTTAAGGGAGCGAGGTCAGAGGTGCCCGAAACGTTGGATCCAACTACGCCGTCAAAATCTTTAAGGTTGAGAGCAACGCCATATTCGGTAACCGAGGTTCCTAAAATCGGAATGGTTTCGGTTGCGTTATATGCAGCCTGCAGAGCAGGAGTTGCGTTTGCCATGATAAGATCAACCTTCTTGGAAACGAAATCGTTTACAATGGTTACGCAGGTATCGCCGCTGCCTGCAGCGTTCTGCTCAATAAATTCAACGTTATCTTCGCCCAAAGCCTCTGTGACGGCATCCTTGAAGCCCTTTGTTGCGGCATCGAGCGCATCGTGGGTTACAAGCTGGCAAATACCAATGGTGTATTTTCCGTCGTCAGCGGAGTCGCCGCCGCAGCCTGCAAAGCACATGGTGCAGAGCATAAGACAAAGTACTAATGCGAGTAATTTTTTCATTTTGTTTTCCTCCAGAAATCAAATGCGCGCTTTAATGATTTAAAGCGTTGGTTCGTTAAAGCAATTCCATTATAGCACCGCATTCGAGTTTGTCAAGTGTTTTTTCAAAAGTTTTTTCTAAAAAATATTGCTGGGCTTTTTATCGGCATTTTTGCGGTAGGCGGTAGGGGTCTCACCTAATATATATAGGAAGTTTCGGTTAAAGGTGCGGATAGAATCAAAGCCGCAGGAAAGTGCTATATCGCTTATTGAGGCATCGCTCGAGAGCATCAGTCGGCAAGCATCAAGCACGCGCAGATAGTTTATATAATAGCGGAACGAAAGTCCCACCTTTTCCTCAAATATATGCGAGAGGCGCGAAGGGCTTATGTGCAGCTGCGAAGACAACTCCAAGAGGGTTATGGGCTCGCGATAATGTTCAAGGCAAAAATCAAGAATTTTTCGGGTGCTACTCTCCATAGAGCCGCGTGCGATTTCGGTGTGGGGCAGGGTTTCGTGGAGAATGGCTGTCATGACGCCCGAAAAAACTCCCATATTCTCACCGCGGTTGCGCGAGGCAATGCCGAGCAACGCTTTGGTGGGAGGGCTTATCTTTTGGGCGGATATAAAGGGATTTTTAGGGCGTGTGGTTTTGAGCAGCTCTGTGTGTGCAGGAACTGCATCGCAAGGGAAAATGGAGCAAAAATATTTGCCCTTTTCGCATTCGCCGAAGCTATGCACGCAGTTTGGGAATATTATAAGCATATCCCCTGTTTTTAAAATATAATCGCTGCCATCGATTCGGGCGCTGCCCTGTCCCTCCCATACATATATTATTTCCATATTGGTGTGCAGGTGCGGAGGAAAAGTAAGGGTCGAGGTTATATCGCTGCGATAATCTCTGTGCAGTTGAACAAATTCTGTCATAATTCACCTTGTTAGCATATTTTGTCTATTATTTGCTGGTTTATGGCTTGAATTATAGCATAAAATAGCCTAAAATTCAAGATAAGGAGATGATATTATGAGTAGATTCGAACGCATGAACACATATCCTGCTCTCTCGCAGACCAAGCTTACCGCAAGCGAGGAGCACAAAAAGCTTTCGCGCTGGGCAGCAGCTCAGGGCGCTGTTCTCTTAAAGAATGAGGACAACATTCTCCCCCTCTCTAAAGGCAGAACCATTTCGCTTTTCGGTCGTGCCTGCATTGATTACCAAAAGGGCGGTCAGGGAAGCGGCGAGGTTTGGAGCTATCACGTTACAACCCTTTATGAAGCATTCACCGAAAAGATGCGCGAGGGCAAGGTAAATATGCTCACCTATCCTGCACACTTTTATGGACATAAGGTTATTTATGAAAAGGTTACTGATGAACCCGAAATCCCCGAGTTTATGATAAACGACGTTGTTAATTCCGACGGCGTTGCAATTATTATGATCGGCAGAACCTCAACCGAGGGTCGCGACCGCACGGCGAATAAGGGCGATTTCTACCTGACCGACGCCGAAAAGGCTTTAGTTGATGCCATTTGCGCCAAGACCGATAACGTTGTTGTTGTACTGGACGTTGGCGGCATGATAGATACCTCCTGGATAACCGATAACCCTCGCATCAAGGGCGCGCTACTTGCATGGCAGGGCGGAATTGACGGCTGCGGTGCCATTGCCGACCTGCTTTGCGGTGATGAGACCCCCAGCGGCAAGCTCTGCGATACCTTTGCGAGAGAGTTCACCGATTATCCCTCGGCTGAGCATTTTAACGACAGCGATGATTACCTCAAATATTATGAGGACGTTTACGTAGGCTACCGCTATTTTGAGACCGTTCCCGGTGCCGATAAAAAGGTTTGCTATCCTTTCGGTTTCGGTCTTTCCTACACCACCTTCGAAATGAGCGATATTGCTGCCGAGCAGCAGGGAGATGAGATTTCGGTTTCGGTAACCGTTAAGAACACGGGCAACTATGCCGGCCGCGAGGTTGCACAGGTTTACTACAGTGCACCGCAGGGCGCTCTCGGCAAGCCGCGCTATGAGCTGGCAGCCTTTAAAAAGACCCGCAAACTCCTGCCCGGCGAGAGCGAAAAGCTGACCCTCTCCTTCCCCATCGCACAGATGGCAAGCTACGATGACCTCGGTAAGGTTGCTGCATCGGCATACGTGCTTGAGCGAGGCGATTATAAGGTATTTATAGGCAACTCGGTTCGAAATCTTGCCGATACGGGCTTTGTTTATACCCTTAGTGAAGACAAGATAACCGAGCAGCTCACGGCACGCTGCCGTCCCTCGCAGCTTGAGAAGCGTATGCGCGCTGACGGAAGCTTTGAGGAGCATCCCTCATTCCCCTTAAACCGTCCCCACGATGAGCAGCCTGAGTTTACCTATAAGGCGACCGATAAGCCTTTCACTCTCAAGGACGTTTACGACGGCAAGTGCGAGCTTGATAATTTTATTTGCCAGATGACCGATGATGAGCTTATCTTCATCACGGGCGGACACGAGGGCAAAAGCGTTGCCGATACGGGCGGCATGGGCGGAATCGACCGCCTTGGAATTCCGCTCTCCAACACGAGCGACGGCCCTGCAGGTGTTCGTTTCCGCACGGGGCTCGGAATGTGTGCCACAAGCTGGCCTTGCGCAACACTGGTTGCCTGCAGCTGGGACGTTGAGGTGGCAAAGGCTGTTGCACTCGGCGGCGCACGCGAGATGGACGAGAACAACCTAAACATTTGGCTGACCCCCGCCATCAACATTCACCGTAATCCCCTTTGCGGCAGAAACTTTGAATACCTCTCGGAGGACCCGCTGCTCGCAGGTAAGATAGCAGCCGAGGAGGTTCGTGCAATGCAGTCCTTAGGAATTGCCTGCTCTGTTAAGCACTTTGCCTGCAACAACAAGGAAACCAACCGCAACAGATCAGATTCGATCGTTTCCGAGCGCGCTCTCCGCGAGATTTATCTTAAAGCATTCGAAATCGTGGTTAAGGAGGCTGACCCGTGGACCATTATGACCTCCTATAACAAGCTAAACGGAATTTACACCTCCGCAAACTACGAGCTTATTACCGGTATTCTCCGCGGCGAATGGGGCTATCAGGGCATGATAACCACCGACTGGGTTACTCTTGCTGTTCCCGAGGAGGAGCTCATCGCAGGCAACGATATTAAGATGCCCAACCGCGATAACGCAGTTATTAAGGCCGCCCTTGAGGAGAGTCGCCTGACCCGCGGTGACGTTGCCGTTTGCGCTAAGAGAATCCTTAAGATGATACTTAAATGTATGTAAAATAAAAAGGCGGATTCATCCGCCTTTTTTGTTGCAATACGGAATGAGTTGTGTTATATAATTGATAAAAACCTCAGAATGGTGTGATGCTATGTTTTCCAAAAATGCTAAATGGATATGGATAAATGATGATCCCAAATGCAACGAATACGCCGTTTTTGAGGAGGAGTTCACTTTTTCGGGCGAAAAGACTATATTCACAGTTTGCGCCGAAACCGACTACGTTTTATTTGTAAACGGGGTGCTTGCAGGATTTGGTCAGTTCCCGAATTATCCTACCCATAAATACTATGACGAGCTTGATCTAACCGCTCTTTGCAAGAACGGGCAGAATAAATTTACCCTAACGGTACGCTATGAGGGCACCCGTTCGTTGACCCATATACCTGATGGTGCAGGCGTCATCTTCTCACTCGATTCGGGAGATAAAAATATTACTCACAGCAGTGAACAAACCCTTGGCGGCTATGATAATCGATACGTTCAGTATAGCCAACAGCTTATTACCATGCAGATTGGTCTTTCCTCGCATATGCGCATTGGCGACTATAAATGCGATATAAGGTGCGTGGAAACCCATCACTCAAAAAATCTGATGCCCCGCCCCGTTTTGAAAACCGAGAAGCAGGCGTTCGCAAAAGCGAAGCTTGTTGATAAAGATAAAAATCTTTACGACCTCGGCCGCGAAACGGCAGGATATTTATACGTTAAATTAAAATCGTCCGCTCCCGCGACCGCAACGATAGCATACGGTCAGCATATAGCCGATGGCGCCGTTCGCCGAATTATAGGCGGCAGAGATTTTTCGCTTTCGTTCAGCATCGCTGCAGGCACACACGAATTCACGCAGTATTTTGTTCGTATTTCGGGACGCTATTTGCAGGCATTCCTCCCAAAGGGAACCGAGGTTCTCGAAATTGGTGTTGTTCCCTATCTTTATCCCGTTACCGAGAAGCCCTTTTCACTGAAAACACCGCTTGACCAAAAAATATATGATACCTGCGTTCGAACTCTGCGTCTTTGCATGAACGCGCACTATGAGGATACGCCGTGGCGTGAGCAGGCGCTGTTTCTTTTAGATGCGAGAAACCAAATGCTTTGCGGTTATTATGCCTTTGAGGAAACCTCCTTTGCAAGGGCAAACCTTGAATTCATTGCTAAGAGCCTTCGCGAAGATGGCTTTTTGGAGCTTACCTGCCCCTCTGTTGGTGCTGCCCCTATCCCTTTCTTTTCGGTTATGTTCCCCGTTGCGGTTTATGAATATATCGAGCATACGGGCGATAAAAGCATCTTAGAGCAAACCATGCCGGCTATGCTTGCAATAATGGAAGCATGCAAATCCCGCATCGAGCAAAACGAACTTATTCGCTCGCTGCCTAAACCTTTTTGGGATTTCTATGAATGGAGCGAGGGTTCTGCAGGCAAAATCCCCGGCTCTCCCGATTACGTTTATGAGGACTGTTTCCATTTGATTTTAAACTGCGCCTTTGTTTTTGCGGGGAGAAAATTCAACGAACTCTGCGAAATGGCGAAGGTAAAGTTTGAGTGTGATTTTGATGCTGTATCGGCGGCTGTTGAGCGCGATTTTTATAACCCCGAAACCGGTTTGTTTGCGCTTAGAAGCGACCGCCCCGAGCTTAGCTCGCAGATTGGTAACTCCTTTGCGATTCTTATAGGTCTCGGCGATGCAAGAACTGCCGATGCAATTAAAAACGACCCCACGCTAATCGAAGCAACGCTCTCGATGCTGACCTATAAATATGATGCTCTGCTAAGCTTTGATGGAAACAACCGCGATTATATTTTAGATGATATTCGCAAGCTTTACGGACACATGCTCGAGGCGGGAGCAACCTCCTTTTGGGAAACCGCTAAGGGAGAGGCGGATTTCAGTGGTGCCGGAAGCTTGTGCCACGGTTGGACAGCGCTGCCGATTTATTATTATAATCTCTTTAAATAAGAAAAGTCTGAGGAGCTATTCCTCAGACTTTTTTGTTTTCTTATATGGCAGGTTTGCCAGCACTAGCAGTATAACGGCGAAAACTATAAGCGTTATGAGCAGCGAATAGATTATTCCGGTTGCTAGTGCATACATTGACGAGCTGGTAATACCCAGGCTCGTGATATTGCGGAAAATGAGCATATACGCAGGAAAAAGCACCAGCATTATGCCCGCACCGCCGAGCGCCATTCGCAAATAGGTAATACCGCCTATTTTATGGGTTGCTATAATAAGCCCCGCTGCTATTGCCCCGAGAACCACCGCGATAATAAGGCACCATGGATTTAAAAACCGCGATATCGCGCCGCCGAACTTGATAAACTCGGAGTTCACGAGGGTTTTATATTTTTTGGCGCAAAGCGATACCAAATGATCGATATTTTCCTCGGCTGTTTCATCGCCTGCCTGAACGGTTATATTATTCTCCTGGGCGTAGCGCATCACGCTCTGCTTGGTGGCGGCAGAAAATGCCTCAAAGGTTACGCTTTTATCAGCAAAGGCTGCCGAGACGGCACGGTCTATATCCTTCTTAAGCAGCGCTTTATCCAGCTCTTGCTCGAAAAAATCGTGGGGCAGGCCGCCCGGTATGGCAAGGCCTTCGAGTTGCGAGAGCACCTCACCCGTCACCTTTGCCTTATAGCCGTTGCCCGTGAGCAACGAGAAATAGGGGCGCGAGAACACAGCTCCCACCGTGAGCGCAAGAATAGCCGCAGAGAGCATAACGCAGGCGCCGAACGCAACGACAGCCGAAATTATTTTTTTTGAAAAATCCCTTTTCATCATTTCTTCCTATTCATCAAAAAGAATTTTGGGGCCCGAAACATACTTAGCGCCGACACAATAACGGTAGCGCGTTAGTCCCAAAGCGTTAAACGGATAGCAGGTGTATATCTCGAGGTATTCAACCTCGGATTCAAGGTTATACCAGCTACTGTCGCTAGCTTTTTCGATGCTCACGGTTTCGACCTCGTAGACGTAGTCACCGTAGTTGGTGTCGATTTCGATTTTATCGCCAACCTTTACGCGATCGAGCGTGTGCAGGTAGGTATTATTATGCCCCGAAATGAGCGCGGTAGTGCCGCTACCTATAAACATTGAGCCGATATACTGACAAACGCCTTTTTTGAGCAGCTTATCGTTATCGCCATAGTAAAGCGGCGCGGTTATATCCGCGGTGGGAATGCGCAGTTCACCATATAAATCACCGTATTTCGGGAAGGTGATAACGCTGGAGGGCACGGTTTCGGTGTAACCATCGAGCCGATTTTCCATAAGCTCCTGCGCTTCATAGGATTTGCCGCCTGTTATTAAGTTCCAAACTCCGTCAGCCGTTGACAGAATGGAACCAAATGCTGCATAAATCAGCAAATATCCCGTTAAAGCAAAAACTAACGGCGCAAATATTCGCGCCGTTAGCCACTTTAAACCTTTGATTTTAATTTGCACGGCTTAGAAAAGCTTTACCTTTTTTGCTGCGCCGAGAGCACCAAGCATGATAACAGCGAATGCGCCAAATGCAAGAGCGAGAGCGGTGTAGTTAAATTCTGCACCGGTGGTCTTGATGATAGCATCATCATCGAACATAGCTGCGCCGGCAGCATCGGTGATAACAACGTGCTCGCCATCGAATTCGAGGTCAAGGCCTACAACCTCACAAGCCTCCTGACCCTTTTCAAGGATGGTCTTACGGGTGGCGGTGGGAAAATGAACAAAATCTACGGTTTCGCCCTTGAGATAAGAACCATCGGCCTCTAAGGTGGACTTAACGAGAGCCTCGCCTTCCTTAACGAATGCGATGATGGCTTCTGCCTGCTCTGCGGTTATATCATCGGCGGTGCCAACAAAAAAAGCCTTAGCCTGATTTACGTAGTTTGCAGGAATCTTAAAGGTGAATTCCTTATCCGAAACCTTATAGGTTTCCTTAGAAGAAAGGAAATCAACAACCTTCTTCTCGTTGTTGCCGAGAGTGCCTGCTGCCGATGCGGAAAATGCAAAGAGGGAGAAAACCAAAAGTGCGGAAATGAGAACTGCTAAAATCTTTTTCATAATATTTAACCTCTCTTTTGAGTATAAGTTTTTATCAGTATAGCATAAATTTCAGTTCTTGTAAACCACAATTTTCAAATATGTCAAATTTTTTAAAGTAATAAATTTAAATTAACTCTTCTATTCTTTATAGATATTTGGTATAATAAGTAAAATGGATTATTATTGGGGGTGCGCGCTTTGAATATAAGCATATGCGGACTGAATATAAATTATATCGATGAGGGCGAAGGCCCCGTATGCCTTATGCTGCACGGATGGGGTTCCTCGTGCGATGCTTATCGCGGAATAATTGCCGCAATAAAGAGCGATTACCGCTGCATTGCGCTCGATTTCCCCGGCTTTGGAAAAAGCGAGATTATGGAAAAGCCTTGGGCGCTCGAGGATTACACCAAGTTTATAAAGTGTTTTTGTGAGGAGCTATCGCTCGATGAGGTTATTCTTTTCGGCCACTCCCACGGCGGCAGAGTGGCGCTGAAATTGGCTGCCGAAAAGCAAACAAACGTTAAGAAAATGGTGCTGCTTGATGCGGCAGGCCTTATCCCCAAAAAGAGCCTTAAAACCCGCGTGCGCTCGCGCACCTTTAAAATCGTTAAGGGCTTTTGCACCCTGCCGGGCCTTAAAAAGCCGTGTGCGGGTCTGCTCGATAAAGCACGCGGATATTTTGGTTCCGCTGATTATAACGCAGCTCCCCCCGTGCTGCGGCAAACCCTCGTTACCTTGGTTAACACCGATTTGCGCGATATTCTCGGCGGCATTGAGGCATCAACCTTGCTCATCTGGGGCGAGAATGACACCGCCACTCCCCTCTCTGATGCGAAAATTATCGAAAAGACAATTCCCGACTGCGGTCTTTGCGTTATAAAAAACACGGGCCACTGGTCGTTTATTGAAAACCCGGGACTCGCCCACGCGATTATTAAAAGTTTTTTAGGGGTTAAATGATGGAATACTTGATTTTTAAAATCATCTTTGCCTTAATACTGGCTATATGCGCCGCAATAGGCGTTACCCGCCAGTTTCAGATGCTGCAGCAAAATTCTTATTTTGCCTCGCGCTACTGCGGTTGGCTTAAAGAGAGTAGGCCTTTCTCCTTCCGCCAACCTGTCTTTACGTTTATGTTTTTAACCGTGTTGAGTGCGGTTATAACAAGAACCCCGTTTTGCAAGAAGCCTTCTGCTTCGCTTTTGGACGCTTTGATGATATGCAGCTACGTTTTGGGAAGCCTTGCTCTGCTTGTTGCATATTTAAAGGCAAAATCCGCGCTGAAGCGTAACCGCTCATCGATTAAACCGCTCGTGGTTACCGCGAGGGTGAAAAGAATGTATCTTGCAGCGGCGGTTATCTGCCTTGCGCTTTCTGCAGGTGTGGTTTTGGTTCGCAATTACTACGTAAGCTTCGCACTTTGCATTCTGCTTTTGCACTGCTGCTTTGCGCCCTATAGCCTTGCGCTTTTGGTGCTTGCCGTAACCAAGCCGATAGAAAAAATGATTGCGCGCAAATACGTGAACGAAGCCAAGAAAATTTTAAAGCAGAGCACCTCGCTTACCACCGTTGGTGTTACGGGCAGCTACGGCAAAACCGGCACCAAGTTTATTCTAAAGGGTCTGCTCGAGGAGGGGCTTAACGTTACCGCCACGCCCGGCAGCTTTAACACACCTATGGGCGTTGTGCGCACCGTGCGCGAGCATCTGCGCCCCGAGACTGAAGTGTTTATTTGTGAAATGGGAGCCAAAAGAAAAGGTGATATTAAAGAAATTTGCGATATTGCCGCTCCGCAAATCGGAGTTATTACCTCGGTCGGCCCCCAGCATCTCGACACCTTTGGCAATATAGAAACGGTTGCCGATACCAAGTTTGAGCTTGCCGATGCGGCAAATGAGGTTTTCTTAAACTACGATAACGAAATCATCCGCGCTCGTGGCGGCGCTTATAACACCACCTCCTACGGTACTACCCCCGACTGCGACGTTTATGCCGATAAGATTTCCTACGGTAGCTTCGGCGCTTCGTTCTCGGTTATGTGCGACGGCAAAGAGCTGCCGCTCTCGACCCGACTGCTCGGACGGCACAACGTGCTGAACATTACCGCAGGTGTTGCCGTGGCAAAGCGCCTCGGCCTTTCGGATAAGGCCATTACCTATGCCGTATCAAGATTGGCTCCCACCGAGCACCGTTTGGAGCTTAAACCCTTTATAAACGGTTCTTTAATGATAGACGATGCCTATAACGCTAACCCCGAGGGCTCGATTGAGGCGGTTAACGTGCTTGCAAGCTTTGAGGGCAAAAAGAAGATAATCATAACACCGGGACTTGTTGAGCTCGGCGACCGCGAATACGAATATAATTATAATTTAGGTCTTGCGGCGGCGCAAAAATGCGATATAATTATACTCGTGGGCAAACAGCGTTCGGTTCCGATGCACGATGCGATAAAAACCACCGATTTCAGCGAAGAGCGCCTATTTATCGTTTCATCCTTTGCCGAGGCGGTGGAAAAGCTGCGCGGCTTTGCGGATAGCACCTGCGTAACTCTCGTTGAAAACGACCTGCCCGACAACTATTTAAAATAACCCTCAGGAGGGATATATATGGCTATAAACGTTGCCGTATTTTTCGGCTGCTGCTCGGTTGAGCACGAGGTATCCATCATCTCTGCGGTTCAGGCTATGCACAGCTTTGACCGTGAAAAATACAACCTCATTCCCGTTTACGTTACTAAGGATGGCGTTATGATGACGGGCGAGGAACTTTTTGATATTGAAAGCTATAAAAATCTGCCCGCTCTTTTAAAGAAGCTGCGCGCAGTTACGCTCGTGCGCGAGGGCAAGGACGTTGTGATGAAAACCATTGGCATGTTCGGAAAAGCGATGAGAATAGACGTTGCGTTCCCCATCGTTCACGGCACCAACTGTGAGGACGGCACCATTCAGGGACTTTTTGAGTTTTTGCGTCTGCCCTACGTTGGCTGTGATATAATCTCATCGGCGGTGGGAATGGATAAGGCGATATTTAAAGACGTTCTAGCATCAGCGGGTCTGCCCGTGTTGCCCTGCGTGCGTTTTTATTCGCGCGAGTTTTTCGAGGACCGCGAGAACATGCTAAAGAAAATCGAAGCACAAATCGGTCTGCCCGCTATTGTTAAGCCCGCCAACCTCGGCTCGAGCGTTGGTATTACCAAGGTTGAAACGGTGGAGGCTCTGAATGAAGCTATAAACCTCGCCTGTTCATTTGCCGATAAGATACTCGTTGAGCGTGCGATTATGGGCCTTCGCGAGATAAACTGCTCAGTGCTCGGCGATTATGATGATTGCATTGCCTCCTGCTGCGAGGAGCCTGTGGCTCAGGATGCGATTTTATCCTTTAAGGATAAATATCTCTCAGGAGGCGGCAAGAAAAGCGGTGAAAGCCAGGGTATGCAGTCGCTCTCGCGCATTATCCCTGCCGAGATTCCCGAGGAAAAGAGTGAGGAGATTAAAGGCCTTGCCTGCCGCGTTATAAAAGCGCTGGGCGGCGCGGGAATTGCACGTATTGACTTTATGCTCGACACACAGAACGGCGACAAGGTTTACGTTAACGAGATAAACACCATCCCCGGCTCGCTTGCTTTCTACCTTTGGGAGAAAAGCGGAATTAGCTACAAAGAACTGCTCACACGCGCGGTTGACCTCGCCTTTAAGCGCAGCCGCAAGCAAAAATCCTTAAACTTTACCTTCGAATCCAACATTCTCTCGGGTGTAAAACTCGGAGGCACTAAGGGTGCAAAGGGTTCCAAAATGTAAATAGAAAAAGCCTTAACCGTTTGGTTAAGGCTTTTATTTATTTTAGTGCTTTTTGCATTGCTTTATCGAGCGGATAGAAAAGCAGCGCCGTTGTGAGGATATTGCCGATGCAATGGGTTAAATCAAAGGAAAGACCCGATATAATCCATGAAACACCGTAGCCGAAGCCGCCGATAAAAAAGGCTGGCACGCTACTGAGAACGCCAAAAAGAATTCCGAATACGCCCGCTATTATGGTATAAAGCAGCGGGTTTCCAAATCGGCGCAGCAGGCACACGGCGAAAACGAGAATCGCCCAAACGTAAAGATACGATATCATCCACACGCCCGAGGGATATATAAGCAACTGCACCGCCACGAAGGTGTAAACCGACCAGAGCGCTTTGAGCCCCACGTGGTGGGTGAGCAGGATGATAAGCAGGCTCACTACCTCGATATTCGGCAGCGCCGCAAGTGCCTCTTTAGATATTATGAAAAGTGCCGCAAAAAGCGCCAGCACCACCGTTTCGCGCAGGCTTTGCTTAGCCCTTGGTGTAGGTTGCTTCAAAGCTATCTCCATCCTCTATTGCAAGCTCGTTCATGCCAACAGTGGTCATCACGCCATCCTTTGTGACGCACCACCAAGCGCTATCATTCGCCCATACCGCTTCAACTCCATCGATGATGGTATAAAATCCTGCTTTATACTCGGCATCGGTGATGAGTTTTTCCTCTAGCAGCGCATCGGCAAGATAGAGCGCATCGGTTTGGATTTCATAAGGTTTCTTTTCTCCATCGGGATACACCACGGTGAAGGTTATTTCCTTTTCCCCTTCTTTTGCTCGGTCAGGAAGCAGTTGAGGAATGATTACTGCGGCGGCTATTAAAAGGCAAAGCACTACCGCACAAATGATAATAATTTTAGTTTGTTTTTTCATAAAAAAATCTCCCTTTTTCAGTTTCGACAAGCTGCCGACACAAAGAGAGAATCGAAAAGAGACGCCCCCTCGCCCTGACCTGCGAGAAAACGTTATTTGCGACCGCCAAGAACTCGTGGCACTCTGCGCCGACCGCTGCAGGTAAGTCTTCCGACTGGGGGCTATAGCGGCTGCGCAGCCTTCCCAATTTGCATCAGTGGCGATTTGCGCTTCCTTGCCCGTTACGGCGACGAGTTCGTCGGGGATTTGCACCCCGTTCCTTATTAAGTCTTATAAAAAGACGCCTGCGGCGTTTATTTAATTGTCCTAAAGATTATAGCACCCGAGGCGGTGACTGTCAAATCAAAAAACCGAGAGGCAGACCCTCTCGGTTTTTATTTTTAAAGTTCTTCTAAGAATTTAATTACCATATTGGCGAGGCGTTCGTGGCCGCGGTCGTTAGGATGAAGACCATCGGGCATATATTGCTCGCGGTGCTGTTCAAGCTGCGGCTGAATACCGCTCTCCGCCCAAACGTCGAGCACGGGGAGTGAAAACTCCTCTGCCATCTCGAGCAGAACTCTTCTGTATTCCGCGAGCGGTGCACCGGGCACGCGGAAACGATTTTCACCGTGGCGGTGGAACGGAGTTAAAACAACTACTGCCGCATTCGGGAACATTTCAACGACCTTATAAAAAAGGCTGTAAACTGCGCCGTAGAAGGTGTCGATGGTGCGGTCCTGCGGGGAGCCTATCTTCTCGCAATGGCCAAAATCGTTGGTGCCGCCAAAGATAACTACTATGTCAGCATCGCGGTCCATAAAGTCGGCGCGATAATTAAAATCAACGCGCTCAGACCATGTGAGTTTAACAATAGAGGTTGCGCCCTTACCGTAGTTGCGGCACAAGGCGCCTGTTTTTCTGGCAATAGTGTTAACGAAATTGGTTTCGTGGGTGTAGGAATCCTCGCCACCCGAGGAGCCAACACCTGCAACGATGCTATCGCCGAGGAAGTTTATTTTTTTACCTTTGAGTTCCATAAGCCACCTCTTTATAAAGCCTTTAAGAACTTGATTACCTTATCGGCTAAGATGCTGTGGCCCTTATCGTTGGGATGGAGGCCATCAGGCATATAGGTTTCACGCATTACAGGAATCTTGGGCTGGATGCCGCTGACCTTATAAAGATCGAGCACGGGCAACGAATAATACTCAGCAACGTTGCGGAGCATATCTACGTATGCCTTCAAAACACCATATGGGGTTTCCTTGCAGTCGCCGCGGGGATTATCCTCGTTGGCGCGATGCAGAGGAGTTAAAACAACAATTTTGCTATCGGGATATTTTGCGATAAGTTTTAAGAAAAGCTCGTGCAGACCGCCATAATATGTATCGGCGGTGCGATCGGAGAACATGCCAAGGCTTGCATCGCCGTGGCCAAAATCGTTGGTGCCGCCGAAGACAACAACAACGTCTGCATCGGGATCCATATCCTCAACGCGAGAAGAGAAATACATATCGTGGCGCGGATTCTCAGACGGAGTTTTCTGCTTTGCTATGCGGGTGCCGCCTATACCATAGTTGCGGCAGATGGCACCTGTGCGAACGGCTATCTGGTTAACGTAGCCGTTTTCAACACAGGATGCGCCTGTGCTCTCGGTTATGCTATCGCCGAGAAAGTTGATTTTTAAGCCTTTAAGTTCCATATTTTTTGACCTCCCTAATGGGTTTTCCTGCTGTTATTATACTCTGTCCGAGACACAAAAACAACACCTATTTTTTTACCTTTTTAACGCACTACTGATAATATTTGAGCACTAAAAGCAGTCTGCTCCGCCGAAAACTCAAGAGCCGCCTCTACCCTCTCCTTTGCCGCCGCGAGGGTATCCTCCTTATTAGAATAGAGGGTGCAGATAACGTCGCCCTTATTCACGGCATCGCCCGTTTTAAGATTTAGGATTATGCCCGCACTGTGGTCGATTTTATCGTCCTTTTTGGCTCTGCCGCCACCCAAGGACACCACCGCCATGCCGATACCCTCGGCATCCATATGGCTTATATACCCGTCGCGCGGAGCGTTTATTTCGAGCAAATATTTCGCTTTAGGGAAAAGCATGGGATTATCTATCCACTCTGCGTTTCCACCCTGCGAGGCTATCCATTCGCGCATTTTACTAAGCGCCTTGCCCGACGCAATGGTGCTTTTCACCCTCTCTCGCGCCTCACTTTCGGAAAGACCGAGCGAGAGCACCGCCATCTCAGCCGCGAGAGCAACGCAGGTTTCATATAAATCGCCCTGCTTGCCGCCGAGCACCTCTATCGCCTCTATAACCTCGAGTGAGTTGCCTATAGCATTGCCGAGCGGTCGATCCATATTGGTGATAAGGGCGCTCACGTTTCTGCCGCACCGCTTACCAATATCAACCATAGCACGCGCGAGTGCCGCAGCTTGCTCCTCGGTTTTCATAAACGCGCCGCTGCCCGTTTTAACGTCGAGCACTATGTTTTTTGCGCCTGCCGCCAGCTTTTTGCTCATGATGCTGGAGGTGATAAGCGGAATGCTATCCACCGTTGCGGTTACGTCGCGCAGGGCATAGAGCATTTTATCGGCAGGGGTCAAATTGCCGCTCTGCGCGGTTACCGCGATGCCGATGCAGGCGGTTTGGGATATGAATTCCTCGCTCGACAGGTTGGTTTTAAAGCCCTCTATCGATTCGAGCTTATCGGCGGTGCCACCCGTGTGACCAAGGCCTCTGCCCGTCATTTTGGCAACACGGGCACCCATAGCCGCCAATATAGGCGCCACTATCAGGGTGGTTTTATCGCCCACGCCGCCCGTGCTGTGTTTATCAACCGAGAGGTTGCCGAAAAGTGATAAATCAACCGTATCTCCCGAGTGCGCCATAGCATCGGTGAGATTTGCAGTTTCCTCCTCGGTCATGCCACGGAAATATATCGCCATAAGCAATGCCGAAGCCTGATAATCGGGGATATCTCCCTTAACGTAGCCGTTTATAAACGCGGTTATCTCTTTTCGTGAGAGAACGCCGCCATCGCGTTTTTTCTTTATGATATCATATATTCTCATAGTTTATTTCACACTCTCTCCCGAAAAAGCATGGGGCAGCAGCTCTGCGAGCGTATAACGGGTGACTGTATCGCCACTTATGCAAAGAATGGGGAAATCCGGTTTGCAGAACTCTGCCATAACCTGCCTGCAAACACCGCAGGGCGGAAAAGGCTTTTCACCGCCGCAAACTGCGATGGCACTAAAGCCGCGCTTGCCTGCCGATATTGCCGAAGAGAAGGCGCTGCGCTCGGCACAGATGGTAGGAGAAAAGGATGCATTTTCTACGTTTACTCCCGTGAAAACACTGCCATCCTCACACAGCAGCGCTGCACCAACACGGCAACCCGAATAGGGACTATATGAATTCTCTCGCACCGCACGCGCGGCATCGCAAAGCTTATTTAACATATTATCAACCTTTATATATTTTTTGAAGCAGGCTCTCTCCTGCGCCGCTATAAGGCACCGAGAGATACTCGGCAACCGTGGCGGCTATGGAAGAAAAGCCTTTTATTGTTCCCAAATTGATGGGGGAAATTTTATTGCCATAGATTAAAAGCGGCACGTATTCTCGGGTGTGGTCGGTATTTCCGTCGCCGGGGTCGCAGCCGTGGTCGGCGGTGATGATAAGTAAATCATCCTCCTGCATTTTGCTTATAAAGCGCGGCAGAAATTCATCAAACTGTGAGAAAGCCGCGGCATATCCCGATATATCCTCGCGGTGACCGTAAACCATATCGAAATCAACAAGATTTATAAATGTGAGTCCCTCTTTTCCGCGCGAGAGGGATAAAAGCGCTTTTTCCATTCCGTCGGTATTGGATACCGTGTGCACCTTTTCGGTTATGCCGACACCTGCAAAAATATCGTTTATTTTGCCGACCGCGAACACCTCAAGCCCTGCATCGGAAATATCTGAGAGCAGCGTTCTACCCTGCGGCGGAAGGGAAAAATCGTGGCGGTTTGCTGTGCGGGTGAACGAGTCTTTTTCGCCTATAAAGGGTCGCGCTATTACCCTTCCTACGGCATGCTCGCCCGTTAGCAGTTCGCGCGCTGTGCGGCAAATGCTATAAAGTTCCCCGAGCGGCACAACCTCCTCGTGGGCGGCGATTTGGAAAACGCTGTCCGCCGAGGTATAAACTATAAGGTCGCCGCTTTTTATATGCTGCTCGCCAAAATCCTTTAGCACCTCGGTGCCCGAATAGGGTTTATTGCAGAGCACCCCTCTGCCGACGCGGCGCGAAAACTCCTTAAGGAGTTCCTCGGGAAAGCCGTTTTCATAGGTTGGAAGCGGATTTTGCGAGATAAGACCCGCTATCTCCCAGTGGCCAACCGTGGTATCCTTGCCTGCCGAGCACTCGGAAAGTCGGGCGACAGCGGCAGTGTGGTTTTTATTCTCGCCGAGATAGGTAACGCCATCGATTTCGCAAAGACCTAAAGCATTCATATTCACTGATGAGAAGCATTCGCTATCGCTTATGCGGCGAAGGGTGTTTGCTCCCTCATCGCCGAATGCGGCTGCATCGGGTGCTGCGCCTATGCCGCAGGAATCGAGCACAAATAAAAATACTCTTTTCATTAGTCGAGTTCCTTTGCAAGTTCGAGAACCAGTTTTATCATCTCACCAAAGGAGCACTGGCGTTCTTCGGCGGTGGTTGCCTCCCCCGTCAGCAAATGGTCTGACACGGTGCAAACGGCAAGTGCCTTTTTGCCGCTGCGCGCCGCATTCATATAAAGTGCTGCCGCCTCCATTTCAACGGCGAGCACACCCATCTTGCTCCAGGCAGGGGTGGGGTCTATATCGTTATAGAAGGTATCGCTTGAGATGAGGTTGCCAACGTGGAAAGGTGCGCCCGTTTTCTTCGCTATGGCAACGCACTTCTCAAGCAACTCATAACTGCAAATGGGGGCATAGGTGCCCGGCAGCGCATACTGCGATGCAAAATTGCTGTTGGTGCAGGCGCCCTGCGCTATTACTATGTCGCGCAGCTTTACCTGCTCACTCATGGCACCTGCCGAGCCTACGCGAATGATATTCTCAACGCCGAAAAAATTATAAAGCTCATAGGAATAGATGCCTATGGAGGGCATGCCCATTCCGCTCGCCATGACCGATACGCGAACGCCCTTATAATAGCCCGTGTAGCCCTGGATACCGCGAACGTTATTTATAAGTTTGGCATCGGATAAATAGTTCTCGGCTATGAATTTTGCGCGCAGAGGGTCGCCCGGCATGAGCACCGTTTTTGAGAAATCCTCAGGGGTGGCGTTTATATGTGGGGTGGGATAATTTTTCATAATTTTCTCCTTAATAGCCTGCGCCGTTATCGGTGTTTTTAATAATTTTAACTATGCGGCTGGTGCCGAGACGCTCGGCTCCAAGATTTATAAACTCCTCGGCATCTTCGAGTGAGGAAATACCGCCTGACGCCTTAATTTTAACTCCGGGTTCCACGTGTGCCGCAAAAAGCGCGATATCCTCACGCGTTGCGCCGCCCGTGCTAAATCCTGTGGAGGTTTTAATGAAATCGGCGCCCGACTGCGACACGATTTCGCACATTTTAATTTTCTCATCATCGCCAAGCAGGCAGGTTTCGATTATAACCTTTAATATTTTTTCGCCCGCAGCCTTTTTTATCTCGCGAATTTCATTTAAAAGATAATCGTAATCTTTTTCTTTTAAGGCGCCTATATTTATTACCATATCGATTTCATCAGCGCCGTTTTTTATGGCATCGGCGGTTTCCGCCACCTTAACGGCGGTGGTGCTATAGCCGTTGGGGAAACCAATTACTGTGCAGATTTGGAGGTTATCGCCTACATACTCCTTAGCCTTTTTCACAAACGAGGCAGGTATGCACACGCTGGCGGTGGAATACCTTATGCCATCATCACATATCGCTTTTATATCCTCCCACGTGGCGGTTTGAGATAGCAGCGTGTGGTCCACGCAGGATAAAATTTTCTCTATGTTCATAGCATTTGCCTCCTATATTTTTCTTATATTTACAGTAACATATTTACTACTTGTTTTCAAGTTCTTGATTTCTACCATGATTTATGATAAAAAATAATTAAAGGGGGATGCTCTATGGAATACTTTGAACGCAAACAAAGCCTTGACGGCACTTGGCGCCTTTATATCGAGGAGAATGCTAAATGCAAGGATTGGTTCAATCATCACGACTCCTTAACCGAGGAGGATTTAAAGCAAAAGGGGCTTACTCCCATTGAGGGCTCGGTGCCGGGAAATTTTGAGCTGGATATGGAGAAAGCGGGTCTGCTTTGCGACCTTTTTTATGATACCAACATATTAAAGTCACGGTATCTTGAGAACCGCCATTTGTGGTATGTTCGCAATTTCACCTTTGAGGGCAAGCCCTGCGACCGCGATTTTCTGCTTTTTGAGGGTGTGGATACCGAGGCGCAATATTTCCTTAACGGTGAGTATATCTGTTGTAGCGACAATATGATGATAGAACACCGCTTCTGTGGAATTGAAGAGCTTTTGCGCGAGGGAGAAAATGAGCTTATCGTGCACATTGAGCCCTCTGCCATCGCAAGCCGCAACCGCAAACTCGGCGCAGGAATAACCACGGGTCTTTCCTACCACTATGGCTCGCTTTACTTCCGCAAGGCAGCAAGCACCTTCGGCTGGGATATTGCACCGCGACTACTCTCGGGCGGAATATGGAAAAGCGTTTATCTTTGCCGCAAGAAACGCGAGAGGATAAACTCGGTTTATATGTATTCCCACGAGAAGGGCGCTCCCACGGGGCAGCTGCTTTATTATGACGTGGATATTGAGGGTGACTACGGCACCGAATATTATATTTGGGTGCAGGGTATTTGTGGTGACTCGGTGTTTGAAACAAAGAATACCCTTTGGCACACCGAGGCGAGAATATACGTGCCTATTCCCAACGTTAAGCTCTGGTGGCCCAAGAATATGGGTGAGCAAAATCTTTATAACGTTACAGTGCGGCTTATGCACGGCAGTGAGGTTTGTGATGAGCGCACATTCCGCCACGGTGTTCGCCGTTTTGATCTTAAAAAGACCGATTATATTGACGAAAACGGCGAGGGCGATTTTCACTTTGAAGTCAACGGTGAGTATCTCTTTATTATGGGCACTAACTGGGTGCCGCTCGATGCTTTCCACTCGCGCGACCGAGAGAGACTCCCCTTAGCGCTTGCTCTGCTCGGAGAGAGCGGCTGCAACGCTGTGCGACTTTGGGGCGGAAACGTATATCCCGACGAGGAAATTTATGATTACTGCGACCAAAACGGCATCGTAGTTTGGCAGGATTTTGCTATGGCATGTGCTACCTATCCGCAGGATACTAGGTTTTGCAATATGATAACCGATGAGGTTCGCAGCGTTGTGAAAAAGTTCCGCTCGCACGCAAGCCTTATGCTCTGGTCGGGCGATAACGAGGTTGATGCAATGCAGATGAGTCACCGCGACCCCAACAAAAATACCATCACGCGTGAGGTCATCCCCGCCGTGCTCGAAATGGAAGATCCGCTGAGAATTTATTTGCCCTCCTCGCCCTACGTTTCGCAGCGCGCATATGATGATAAGATGACCCACCGCCTGCCCGAAGACCATTTATGGGGTCCGCGCAAATATTATAAGCAGGATTTTTATAAAAACTCGGTTGCCAAGTTCGCAAGTGAAACGGGATACCACGGTTGTGTTTCGCCCGAATCTATCGAGCGTTTCATCGCTCCTGAAAACCAGTGGCCCGCGCTCGGAAATGACGCTTGGATTCTCCACGCCACCTCCCCCGAAACCGACGAAAACTCGCAGTTTGCATATCGCATAAAAATTATGCACGAGCAGCTTGATATTCTCTTCGGCGGCACCGTGCCCGATGAGCTTTATGATTTCTGCCTTGCAAGCCAGATAAGCCAGGCAGAGGCGGTTAAATATTTTATCGAGCGTTTTCGCGTGAATAAGGGTGAAAAGCACGGTATTATCTGGTGGAATTTGCTGGATGGTTGGCCGCAGTTTTCAGATGCCGTAATTGACTACTACGGAAAGAAAAAACTTGCATTCCCCGTTATTAAGCGCTCACAGCTGCCCGTTTGCCTTTTCTGCGATGAGCCGCAAAACGGCGAGGTTGACCTTTGCGTGGGAAATGAGCGCAGGCGCGAGGTCTCGGTTCATTTCACGGTGAGCGACGTTGCCACAGGAAAGACGTTGTTTGTTGGCAGCGGTGTTTCGCCCGCTAATTCGACCGCGTTTATAAAAAGTATTCCCCTGCCGAGTGACAGAGGAATGCTGCTAATCGAATTTGAATGCGACGGCGAGAGCTTTAAAAACCATTATCTCTACGGTGAGGCTCCGTTTGACTATCACGAGGTAGTGAAGCTTTATAAAAAAGCGGGCATCCTGGAGCTTGAGGGATTTTAAAATTAAAGAAGCACCCTGAGGGTTAACCCTCAGGGTGCTTCTTTTTGCTTTGTTTGCCTTTTCTTCTCATCAAGTGTCGCGTCACCTAAGAGACTTCTGCTTAATCGGTAAAGCCCATTGTTTTTCGAGCTAAATATGTTTTTGCAAAGTCTGCCATACGTTGCGGGCTTCCAGCTCTTAGCTTTAGTGCACCGTTCGCACAGTCCGTTTCGCCCACGGCACAAAAACGTTGCCGCACGCCACCGCAGTGCACCGTGAGTTCAGCATATATCTGCCCATTTGCATTATGCACACAGGCTTCAAGCTCTCCAAAATGAGCACGGGAAAATTTCGAATTTTTGCGCAGCTGCGCACATACGAGTTCGCGAAATTTTTCTTCTAATTCTTTATCTGTTAGCAAGCTTTTTTGTTCTGTTCCCTCGTCCTCTGCACCGCAATTTGCACAAAAAAGCACCATATCGTTCAGTTCGCTGCCGCAATTCGTGCAGTATAACATTTGACCACCTCTTTTACTGAAATTATACTCTTTTTATAGACAATTGTCAATAATAAGAGTATATCATATTATTACTTTGAGGTGAAAATATGATTTCATATGAACCGTTTTACAAAACTTTAAAAGAAAAAAGCGTTTCCACCTATAAGCTTATCAACCAATACGGTGTAAGCAGAAGCCTGCTTGACAGGCTCAAGCACAACAAGCCCATCAGCACGGTTACCCTCGAGGACCTATGTAAAATTTTAGAATGTCGAGTCGAGGATATACTGGTTTATGTTCCCGATTAAAAAGACCTGCAGGTAAAAAACCTGCAGGTCTTTTTTTATTTCCATTCAATAAAGCCGTAGCTTTCGAGTATCTGAAAGAATTTAGCCAAGCGCTCATAGAGCGGATGCGCGGCCTCGCCAAAGCGCTCCTCAACAGCAGGAGCGATGGCGGAAATTGATTTCTCGCCATCTATCTGCAGCCAGACAAAGCTGCCGTTTTCATCCAGATGGATATAGGACGTTTTGGGCTTGCGGAACAGCTTTTGAGCTATTCTGTTCATAGCGCCCTTATTTTCTATCTCGAGGGTTACGATGCCCTTATTATCCGCCGAAAAGCCGATATGGGCGGGGTGAACGGGAATCTTATCGAGATAGTTGCTCGGCAGCGCCTTATTTTTCTTCATTGGCGGCTACCTTATTGCGCTTTTTGAAAACCGAGAACTTGAGCACGGTGAATATGATGACGGCAAAGAGAGCGAGGCCTGCAAGGCTCGATACGGTCTGAGACATACCAAGCTTGCCCGAAATATCGATCATTTCGCCAACACCGAATACAGCGAGGACCGCGAGCAGGATGCCCACAAGGCCTTCACCCGCTATCATACCCGAGCAGAAGAGAATACCATCATTGGTAATGGCCTGCTTCTCTTCATCACTTCTGCGCATCTTATCAACGAACAGACGGATAAGACCGCCGACCATGATGCATGCGTTGAGGTGAACGGGGAGATAAATACCGATAGCGAAGGGCAGAACGGGGATGCCGATAAGCTCAACAACAATAGCGATAAACACGCCGGTGAATACGAGCGCCCAGGGCAGGTTGCCCGAGGTAACACCTTCGATAATGGTCTTCATAAGGTTTGCCTGCGGTGCTGCAAGCTCCTTAGAGCCGAAGCCCCAAGCTTTATCAAGCAGATAAAGAGTTCCGCCGATAGCAAATGCTGCGGCAACAACACCCATGATTTCGCCATACTGCTGCTTCTTGGGAGTAGCGCCGAGGAGATAGCCGGTCTTTAAATCCTGCGAGGTATCGCCTGCGATAGCGGCAACGATGCAGATGATTGAGCCGATGGCGATAGCGCTGCGCATAACCTCAGCAACCGGAACGTCGGTTCCGCTTGTGAACTTAAGGATTAAGGTTGCGATAAGGAGCGTGGCGATAGCCATACCCGAAACAGGGTTGTTACTGCTGCCTACGATACCAACCATACGGGAAGATACGGTGGCAAAGAAGAAGCCGAAGATAACAACAATAACTGCGCCGATAAGCGAAACGGGTATTGCGGGAACAAGCCAAACGGCAAGAGTGAGAACGCCGATAGCGAGCAGGATTATCTTCATGCTGATATCCTGAGCGGTGCGCTCTTGGCCGCCGCCGAGTCCGCCTGACATGCTCTTTATAGCATCACGGAAGGTGCGGGCGATGAGGGGCATTGACTTAATAAGGCTTATGATACCGCCTGCTGCCAGTGCGCCTGCACCGATATACTTAATATAATTGCCCCAGATGCCGTATGCACCGTCAGCAGCGAAGATTTCGCCGATGGGGGCTGTGCCGGGATACATAATGGTTTCCGCACCAAAGAGAACGATGAGCGGAATAAGTACCAGCCAGCTTAAAACGCCGCCCGCAAACATATACGAGGAGATGCGCGGACCGCAGATATAACCAACCGACATAACGGCAGGATAAATCTGAGTGCCGATTTCGCCTGCGAAGCCCTTAACTCTAAATGCGATTTCGCCGGGAACGGCCTTTAAGCCATCGATTATAAACTTGAAAATTGCTGCGAAGCCCATACCTGCAAAAACGGTGGAGGCGTTTGCGCCGCCTTCTTCACCTGCCAGGAGAACCTCAGCGCAGGCTGCGCCTTCGGGATAAGGCAGAGTGCCGTGCTCACGAACGATGAGAGCGTTGCGAAGCGGTACCATAAAGAACACACCCAACAGACCGCCGATTAAAGCGATAGAGGTTATCTCGATGATGCCGGGCTTGTCCATAATGCCATCCTTTGCCCAGAGGAAAAGGGCCGGCATTGTGAAGATTGCGCCTGCTGCAAGCGATTCACCTGCAGAACCAATGGTCTGAACGAGGTTGCTTTCGAGGATGGAGTTTTTACGCATAAGAACGCGGATAACACCCATTGCGATAACGGCGGCAGGGATGGAAGCCGAAACCGTCATACCAACTCGAAGGCCTAAGTATGCGTTTGCTGCGCCAAATACTACTGCGAGAATAATTCCCATTACGATGGAGGTCACCGTAAGCTCGGGAGTGATCTTCTCGGCAGGAACATAAGGCTTGAATTCCTGTTTGTTTTCCATAGGGATTCTCCAATCTATTTTTATCCTAAATATTTTACCATAAAACGCACCCGAGTTCAATAAAATCTTTGTCTAAAACAACTCGTTATGGATGATATTTGCAATATCTGCAAAAACCCCTGCATCATACGAGGAGGGACCGGGTGCATCGGTTATAATCGCGAGAATATAGGGCGCGCCATTCTTCCAGACTATGCCCGCGTCGGAGTAGGATGTCCAATCGCCGCTGCGGTTGTGTCCCTGCTTGTGGGAAAACTCAACGTTTAGTGACTGTGTGGAATAGTTACCCTCGGTTCCCGTGCAGGAATTATATAAAAACTCGGCATATTCGCCGCCGCGGCAAAAATATTTATAAATCTCGCGCCAGCAAATCGCTAAATCCAGCGCATTGGCGCGCAGGCTCCAAACGGTGGGCCTTATCTGCATTGAGGGTGCCGAAATCGAGGATACCCACGCATTATAGCCATCGCGACCGAAATAATCAACCGCCATCATATAACCCACGTTATCGCTTATCGACATACTCTTATGAAGCATTGTTCGCATATCGAAAACCGTGCCGAACGGCTTATATTGCATATCGCCCGTGCCCGGCTCGTAGTGCTTTTTCTCGTAGGTCATCGCTGTATCGAGGGTTGCCTTGCCCTTTTCCATCTGCATAAGGCAATAAAGCGTATAGGGCGCTTTCACGGTGCAGGCGCAGAAAATTTGCGCACCCGTGTTATAGCCTATCGCCTTTTTGCCATCGAGAGAATAGGCAACGAGCGAAACGTTGCGACTATAGTTTTGAAGGATTTTATTTAATTCATCAAGCGGCTCTGTATATTCCTCATTTGCCAAAGCGCCAAAGCCTTTAAGCGTTTTGCCGCTCGCATTCATTATCCCCAGCAGGTCGCCGTATTCGCCGCTCACCTCAACGCTCGGCACCAGCGCCGACGGAGCGGAAATGGTCGGCTGGCTTGACTGCGGCTCGCTCTCACCCGAGCTCACGGGAGTGCTCGACTGCGGCAGAGCGCTGCTTGCCTCCTCTTTTCCTCCCCTGCAGCCGATAAGCAGCACCGCCGCCATCAAAACCGCGAGAAACGATTTTATATATTTCAAGGTATCACTCCCTTTGATTTTATGAGATTATTGTAACATTATTATGGGAGTATGGCAAGAAAAAGAAGGGGAAG
>JAZOPP010000127.1:0-7815 GCA_045655625.1 Acutalibacteraceae bacterium | reverse complement strand
CTCAACACCGTTTTTTGAGTATTCTGCTACAACCACAACAGTAATATAAAGGTCGCCGCTTTCAGCCGCATTAACATCGCATCTGTCACACGCACACTCATCATCATTATCGTGCATAACATAGTATACATTTCTAATACTATACCAGTCTGTTTCTATCGATCTAAACCAATCTATCGATGACTTAACTGCACCTCTTGCGGCATACTCTATATTTAATTGGAATTCGCCACACACAGTGCATTTGCTTGTTTTTGTGCTAATCTTATGAGCAAGCGGCTTGCCCTCTGTTTTTTTGCAAAGTGTGCATGTTTTCGGAGTAGAACAAGTAGCCGCCTCCCAATTATGGGCTGTGGTTCCCTCTGTTATGCCGCATCTCTTGCATTTTTTAGGTGTTGTGCAATTCGCCGCAGCAAAATTGTGTCCCAATGCCGCACCACTCGTTGCGCCACAAGAACATTTTCTGGGTGACGTGCATGTAGCCGAAGCATAACTATGAGTATGTGTTTTGCTTGACGTTGGGGCCGGAGTGCTTGGTTTTTCAACAGGCTTTTGCTCAACAGGGTTGCTGCTGGTTGCAGCAGAAGCCTTGGACGATGTCTCAGACACTACGGAAGAGGATTCATCCCCACCTGCACCTGTATCCTTTGCCTGCTCTTTTTTGCCGCAGCCTACAAAAGCCATGCAAAGCATAAACGCCGATAAAATGAGTGCTAAAATCTTTTTCATTTTATATGCCTCCTTGTTTTGACATTCACTAAATGTCATATGATATTGTATTATAGCATATACTTTTCTTGTTGACAAGCACTAAATGTCAAAAAGGAGAAAATTATGTTTATCAATAAAACTGCGGAAGGGCTCAATAATATCTGCGGCAAAAACATTGCGAGCTTCAGGACCGAGCTTCATATCTCTCAGCGCGAGCTTGCCGACCGTATGCAATTAGTCGGCATCGATATTGATAAAAACGCCATTCAGCGCATAGAGTGCGGCAAGCGCTTCGTGACCGATATTGAGTTGCTCGCGTTTGCCAAGGTGTTTGGCAAAACGCTTGATGAATTATTAAAATAAAACCCGAGGGCAAGCCTCGGGTTTTGCTTTTGCTTGATAGGATATTAGCTTGTAAAGAGCAAGCTTTTGTATCCCTCCGTCTTTTGACTGCGGCAAAATCCACCTCCCTTTAGGCAAGGGAGGCATGGCACTTATAATTCTTTTTGTTGTTCATGGGCAAACCCTATAAAATAAAAAACGCGGGCTTATAAAAGTCCGCGTTTTTGTTATTTACGGGATAGCGATTATATCGCCAACCTTGAAATGGTCCTCCTCGGGAGTTACCTTTTCGACCACAAGCTTACCATCTGCCGTCATGGTGAGGGTGAGTTCAAGTCCACCCGTCATTATAATGCGTTCATCGGTTAAGGTGTAATCACCTGCGCCGCCACCGCCGCCGGCTTCAAAATACTTTATGCCGTTATGGATAATATAGTTGCCCTCGCCAAACTCATCGGCAAGATAGGGCACCATGGCATAGGAATATGTGCCGTCGGCCTTGAATTCAATGTGGAAGCCGGTGAGGAGAACAACGTCCTCGCCCGGGAAAAGAATTCTGTATTCGGCGTCCTTTTTGAGGTTTTTCTTGGGGTTTTTCTTTGCTTTTTCAGCGGCAATACGGTCGGCTTCCGCTTTCTCTGCAGCGAGACGGTCGGCTTCCGCTTTTTCGGCGGCTATTTTATCATCGAGCTCCTTTTGAGCAGTCTCGGTCAGGACTACCTCGGCCTCTATCTTCTGCTCGGTCATATAGGTCTTGGCGGATTCCTTTGCTTCGCTTAAAATCACCAGCTTTTCCTCTGCCTGCTTTGCCTCGATAACGTCGATGGTTACCTGCTTATTCTCGGCGAGATAGCCATCATCCTCGGCAGTTTTAATAACCTTGTTAACGCCCTCCTTGAGCGTTGCGCCAACCAGTTCTTCCTCGATTTCGGAATAGCAATCCTTGGCATCCTCGTTTACGTATTCAACCGCGAGGATAACCTCATCGGCATCAAGATAAAAATTAACGGTGGGGTTAATGGTCACCTGCACTACCGATGCATATTCCTCGGGCGGTGTGAACTCGGGCTCCTTTGCGGTCTTTTTGCCGCAGCCTGCAAAGAGTGTGAGCAAAAGACAAACTACTAAGATAAGTGCTAAGTATTTTTTCATTTTAATCCCCTCTTTCAGTTTTCAAGGCACGCCTTGATATATTTATTGTAGCACTTCTATTAATCAAAATCAAGGCGGTGTCGAAAATAAAGAAAAACCACCCGGATGGGTGGTTTTCTTTTTGCAATTCTTTTTCCTCGGCTTCGTTCCCCAGCCGTAACAGTCTAGGAGGCGAGGTCACCGACATAATTGATGATTAATAAGGCTTTGTGTAGCCCTTATCCTGCGATGATGTCGATGACGACTGCGAGGATGATTTTTCTGAAGAAACAGCGCCTTGCTGAATGCTTGAAGAAGCGTTTTGCGGTGAATCGGTCGACGATACGGAGCCCGAAGACGTTCCGCTTATCTTTGATGATGATTCACCGGGCGTTTTGTCGGACGGAATTATCAACTCAGGAGTAGCATCGTCGGCTAAATTGCCATCTGCCGAAGGTTCCTTATCCGATATTATATCATCATAAATCACCTTAGATGATACATCGTCCTTATAATAAATAGAAACAGTACCGGATGCATTTGATCCTGTCGGCTTATTCTCCTTATTTCCCTTTTTACCACAAGCGGATAAAGCAAGAACGGACAAGCAGAGCATCAAGAAGGCTATTATAACCCTCTTGAAATTAGCTGTTGTTTTAATCGTTGAAATCTTCATTTCCGCCACCTTCGGCATCTCCTAAACCGCCAGAGGAAACGTTGAGATCCATAATATCGTATCTCGGCATTACCCCTAATATTTCAAATTTCGGAGTTTCATATTCTGGTTTCATATCAATTAGCTCCTTCAATTTATTTCACGTATGTCCAGTAATTAGCTGCAACAAACTCGAGCAATTCGAGTGCTTGCTGACGTGTAACGCCGTTTTCAACATAATCCTTGATTGTTGCATAATCTTCGCTATCGGTGGGATATGTTTCGAGGATTTCAGCGGCTGCCATTTTAGCAACACCTACAACCGAGCACGAACTATATCCATTGGTAACGCTTGCATTTGCATTTTTATTGTTGTTGCTATAATAGACCTTGCCATCTGCCACAATATAAGCGCGGGCTGAAACTCTCGAGCCTATAGCATCAACATTGGCGGCAATACCATCGAGGCTTGCATAAATATCACCGCTCGGAAGCTCTAAATTCTCGCCAGTCTCTTTAGCAACAGCGAGACCATATTCATTATTTCCGATCATTTCATAAGTGAGCTCGCGATCGCCTAATCTTTTGGTATACATCATAAGCACACCGTATTCGGTGATATTGCTGTTTTCGGGAAGTCCAATTTCATCCAGCGCTACAACAAAGCGAAGGTCCTGCTTGCCGGCGGGAACAGGTTCTTCTGCGGTACCTGTTTTGATAGCAGCTCCAACAACCGTTGCAACGTTGGGAACGGTGTCGAGTTTTTCCTTGTTGACAACAGAAATGTTGAGAGTATCTGTTCCGGTTTTGTTGGAGGCAGTGGCGGTAACCTTGATGTCCGCCTCTGCTTCCTTTAAAACGTTAAATTTAACAGTGAACCAGGTTGAGCCTGTGTCGCCCGTTTTTAAATCGGCAAGGCCAACAAATTTGATAGTGCCGCTTGTTTCGGTGTTGAACGAGTCATCTATTTTGTTGCCATAGCCCTGGAAAGCGCTCGAGAGAGCTATTGAGTCGATAGAAAACGCATCGTCATCATAAGAAATGGTGCCCTCTATTCCGCCAACTAAGCTATCAGCATCGTTTAAAACGAGGTCGAGCTCATAATAATGGCCAACAGTTGCCTGGCCATTACCGGAAAGCTTTAAAACCGGCTCTACACCAGAAGCCATTACCGAAGACATAACAGTTAAAAGCAATACTGTAACTGTTAACGCGGCGAGTAATCTTTTAATTTTGCTCATTCGATTTTCCTCCTATTACCTTACTTAACAGTTATTTTCATTGCGTGAACGGTTCCGCTGTCATAAGCGGTGGACTCAACAACATACTGCGGAATTACAGTTTCGGTGCCATCCTTTTCGGTTGCCTTTACCTCACAATAATAGTCATCGTGATAGTGGCCGCAGAAAAGGCCCTTAATAACGTCTGCGTTCTGAGTTATAAGATTATAAACCTTGGTTGTTGTGTCGTCTCTGTTTGTGCGTATTCCGTCAAAGCGGTTTCCGTTTGAGTCGTAGTTTTCATAAAAGTTTTTTACAACGGTGGGGTCGTTTGTCTGGATAGGTCTAATCTCTTTGTACTCGGGATTTTGGGTTACGATGGGAACATGCTGGAATATGAGGATTATATATCCGTTTGCTCTTGCCTTTTCGATATCGGCGGCAAGCTTTTCATACTGCTCCTCATTATAGACGCTCAGCGCGTTATCCATCTGGACAACCATAACTTTTTCTTTTAGAACTCTCGAGGTATAGTAAACGCTGTGACGCCAATTCTCCTGAAGAGTGCTATAGCGCGACGCAAGAGAGGTTGTTTCGGGATAGATACCCTGCATTCTCTGCATCATATCATGGTTTCCGAGGGTTATGAGTGCAGAGGGGTCGGCTCCCCAAAGGGTCTTCTGGATATGCTCAATGCCGCCCCAGGTCTGGAAGCTCATGTTATCGCCGGTTATGATTGTTTGGTCATAGAACATATTTGCATACTGCATGCCCAATGTGGCTCTTTCTGCATGTGTTCCGTTTTGACCTGCAGTGTGTTTTTCGTAAGAGCTCAAAACGGTCGGGTTAGCATCGGCATAGTCGCGATCGTTGAGTTTGTTGAAATGAACATCGGTAATCTGAATTATTTCAAGTGTTTCGCCATCGTTTTTGCCGGAATCAAACTCGGCCTCACGAATCTGCATTTTGCTGTCACCCAGCTGATAAATCCAAGTGGTGAGGTCATCGCTTGAACCAACGATAGTTTTCTTTTCCTGCGAGAGGAAAGCCTCTCGCTCGCTTGCGATTTCATAGCCTAAGAGTTTGGTTCTAAGTGTTGCAAAATCAGCATCATCGATAACACCTGAACGGTCAATATCGCTGCCGATAACATAGCCGGATTCGGACTTTCTGGTTGCATATACGAGGTCGGCGATATTCTGCTCGCCATCGTTATTAGTATCGTATCTATTAACGTATACAGGCTTGCCGATAAGCGCCTCATCAATTACTAAATCGCTTGTAATTGTGAGTTCAAACTCATAGCTCGAGGCCTCGGTAACAACGCCATCCTTAAGCCAGCCGTAGAACAGCTCGTGTTCGCCTATTGCCTTCTTAACACCTACCTTGATAACATCGCCATCCAAAGGTTCAACGGTTGAAACAGAAACATAGGTGCTTATTGCATCATCAACCGATACAGTGTGATACGGCTCTATGATTATATCATCGATATAAACAGGACCTGCTCCACCGGATACAGTAATTGTGAGTTGCATATCCTCTGTGGGAGTTATCTTGTAGAAACGCTCGTTCCAGAGTCCTGCTGTATCGGCACAACCTGTCTGTGAGGTATTATCAATGGTGAAGGTTATGTTGGCGGTTGTGGTTTCGGGTCGGAAATACCAGAACGCAACCTTATAATCCTGACCTGCCTTTAAAACGTAGGAATATGTGTAGGAGCTGTCGTAACCATCCATACGGATAGAGTTTTCGCCCCAATGAACATATTTTTCGTTGTAACCATAGGTAGTGGGTGTATAGAGTTCTGCAACGCCACTCATTGTACCGTTTGCCGGTGCTTCAAAGCCATAGGTAGCGGTTGCATCGGTAATCTTGGCAAATACGGGGGTGAGTGTTACGTTTTCGGTGATTCCGAGCATTACGAAGGTGCTATTGTTCGAAACTGTTTCGCCCTTTTCGTTTACCCATTTATCGAAAACGTAACCGCTGTTTGCTTTTGCGGTGAATGTAACGGGTTTTTCGGGAACTATCTTGCTATCGCTTGCAGAGCCTGTGCCGTTTTGTGCGGTGCCAACCGATACGGAAATCTTTCCTGCGTCAGCGGTGGGTTCAACACAAATATCATCGATATAATATACTGCACTGTTTCCGCTGATAACAATAGTAGCCTTATCGCTGTTTGCGGCAGCGGTTAACTCTGCGGTGCAGGTCTGCCATTCGTCAGCGGCAGTGAGGGTGATTTCCTCGGAGGCAACACCATTAAGTCCGATAGCAGCATTAACCGAAGCGCTATTTGCCTGGGCAATATACTTAAAGGAAACGGTGTAGCTTGTGCCTGCGGCCAAATCTACGGGAAGAGTGATAACTTCGCCTGTGGCTTTTACAGAGTATTTTATGCTCTTGTTGCCCGAATAAACAAACTTATAGGTAAAGCCTGCAGTTTCGGGAGAATACCAAGAGGCATCCTCCGAAGAGATAATATTTTCGTCTTCGAAATCAAAGGCTAACTGCTGCTTTTCGAATACAGGCATTAAGGTATATCCCGGCCAAGGATTGGTAGCAACATAAGTTGCATCCTCCGATACAACACTGCCTGTCATATCAACCCACTTCTGCAAAGAATATCCGAATGCAGGGTTTGGGGTGAAGGTCGCAACCTTCTTGCCCTCGTCGTTTGTGGAAATTTCAACATTACCGGTTCCGCCAACAACACCGTCGTTTATAACGGTTATTACAGGAACGATGGAGATATCATCAACGTAAACGTCAGTCTCTGCGGCATTTAAGCTTATAGCAAAGGTGCCATCCTCATCAGTGGTAACGGTTTCCGTGTATTGCTTCCATTCGCCTGCGCTGTTTCCAAAGGCATTTCCGTTTACAGAGCCTACAGAAGCATCGCCCTCTGCCTTATACCAGAAGGAGATATCATAGGTTCTGCCAGCCTCTAATTTATAGTCTTCAATGAGCCATTCTGCGGCATTAGAGCCTGCAGCATGGAGGCGAGAAGCAGAATCGGTGTGAATATTTGCGACATCCTCGGTATAGGTAACGCCACCGATACCTGCGGTGGAATCGCCATCCTCGAAGCCTGTTTTGAAGCCTTCATAATTATGGGGAGTCAGTTCCATCGGAGCCTTTTCGCCGATAGCGGATATCTCATAAAGGCGCAAACGGGTTTGGTTTCCGCTGAGGAAAACAACACGCAGACCAACATAACGGCCAACCGGCTTGGAATCAGCACTGAAAACTACCGAAGCATCATAAGATTCGTTTATTGAGAACAAATCGTTTATATCGTATGTAGCAACAAGGTTTGCAGCATCATAAAGAGTGTCCTTATCATGCGCAACGTAATATTCAACACCTGTTACATAGCCGCCATACTGACCGACAACAAACTTATCAATAACGGCAGTATAGCCAATATCATATGTGAGGTAGGTTGTGCCTGCGGTTACGCCCGTAATGTCTTTTTTAGAGGTTACAACACCATCGGTGAGTGCGGCATTCCAGCCTTCATCTCCACCGGTAGAGCCGATTCTTTCAGCGGTGAGGCCATGCAAAAGGCTGGTATCCGCAAAGGAGGTAACGGTTCTCGTGCTGTAAAGCTCGTAGGCATTAGGCTCTGTAACCTCTCCGTAAGCAGCAATTTCCGCAATACGGAAGTTGTTGGAAGCGGTGTTTGCACCATAGGTTTTTATAAGTTTAATGGCAATATATGAGCCAACCTTCGGCACTGCAAAATGAACAAAC
>JAZOPP010000126.1:0-4960 GCA_045655625.1 Acutalibacteraceae bacterium | reverse complement strand
AACTCCTTGCCCGCATTTGACGGCGTAAGGAGTATTTTATACGGAAAAACAGTAAGTTTTAACTTTCCTGTAACGATTTAATAACTATTGTACAATATAATATAATAAATATATATACACTCAAATTGTAAAAGGGGAAATATACATGGTAAACGAACTCAAGAACAAGGTTCTTTCCCTTGTGGAAAACGACGCAAGACTTACAAAAGAAAAAATAGCCGTTATGCTCGACAAGAGCGTAGATGAAATAGCACAGGCTATCGAGGAGCTTGAAAACGAAGGCGTAATTCTCGGCTACAAGGCACTTGTTGACTGGGACAAGACCGACCGTGAATACGTTAGCGCCATTATTGAACTGCGAATAACTCCTCAGCGTGACCGCGGCTTTGATAAGGTTGCCGAAATGATTTATACCTTCCCCGAGGTTAAGAGCCTTTATTTAATGTCGGGCGCTTATGATCTGCACGTTGTGCTTGAGGGTAAGACCATGCGTGAGGTTGCCTGCTTTGTTTCGGAAAAGCTGGCACTTATCGATGCTGTTCTATCCACCTCCACCCATTTTGTGCTCAAGAAGTACAAAGACAAGGGCGTTATCTACGATAATGAAGAGACCGACGAAAGAGGTAGCTGCCTGGTATGATAAACTACGAAAATCTGTTATCCGACAAGGCGCAAGGCATTGCTCCCTCGGGCATTCGAAAGTTCTTCGATTTGACCGAGCGCATGCAGGACGTTACTGCGCTGACTGTTGGACAGCCTGACTTTGTCACCCCGTGGCATATAAGAGAGGCTGCTATTGAAAGTCTTAAAAAGGGACGCACCTATTACACCTCCAATGCCGGTCTTACCCCGCTGCGTGAGGCAATTTGCGATTATATGGAGCGTCGCTTTGCAATGAAATACGACCCCAAGACCGAAGCTTTGGTTACGGTTGGCGGCAGCGAGGCTATTGATATTGCCATTCGTGCAATTTTGCGCGATGGTGACGAGGTTATTATCCCTGAGCCCTGCTTCGTTTGCTATGCTCCCATCGTTTCGCTCGCAGGCGGCAAGCCGGTTAAACTGCCGCTTCGCTATGAGGACAAGTTCAAGCTCACTCCCGAGCTGCTTAAAAGTGCAATAACTGAGCGCACCAAGCTTTTGGTGCTCGCATTCCCCAACAATCCCACCGGCGCTATTATGACGCGTGAGGATTTGGAACCCATCGCAGCTATACTGCGTGACACCAATATTTTGGTGCTCTCTGATGAGATTTACGCTGAGCTTACCTATGGCAGAAAGCACTGCTCTATTGCTTCGCTCGAGGGTATGCGTGAGCGCACCATAATTGCCAGCGGTTTTTCTAAGGCATACGCCATGACGGGTTGGAGAATGGGCTATACCCTCGCTCCCGCACCCATCACAGAGCAGATGTATAAGATACATCAATACGCCATTATGTGCGCTCCCACAACCAGCCAGTTTGCGGCGGTTGAGGCGCTGATGCACGGTGATGATGATATTGAATATATGCGTGAGGAATACGACCAGCGCCGCAGACTTATTATCGACGGTTTCCGTTCCATAGGACTTGACTGCTTTGTTCCTGAGGGTGCGTTTTACGCTTTCCCGAACATTGGCAAATTCGGCATGAGCAGTGATGATTTTTGCATGCAGCTGCTTGAAAAGAAAAAGGTTGCCATTGTTCCCGGAACCGCATTCGGCGAATCGGGAGAGGGCTTTGCAAGAATATCCTATGCCTACTCCGTTAAGCACATAAGCACTGCCATTGAAAAGATTGGCGAATTCATAAAAGAACTCTAAAAAAACAAAGCGCTTCGAGCTTTGCTTGGTACTTACCACACTGTTTATAACCGCCTAGTCTCGTTATTAACGATGATGAGGGTATCAACACCAATATAGCAAAAAGCCTGCGAGTTTCCTCGCAGGCTTTTTATTATATAATGTATATAATTTAAAGATATTCTTTAGTATTATATCATCACAAATATACCATTTCATTTGCTGGCAGCATAATTTTTCTATAAGGTCAAAACTGCTTGACAAGGGCATTTGCGCTTGATACTATAATATTAAATAGTATTTTTTATGGGGTGCGATATGGACAAAAGAGATACCCAAAAAATTGTTGAGGAGTTAAGGCTTTGCCCTGATTTTAAAACCTTCTATGATGAAAATCGCCAATATATGGTGGATGCATCTTTAAGCGAAATGCTCTGCGAGCTTATGGAAAAGAAGGGTCTAAAGCGAACTGACGTTATACATAACTCTGAGCTTTCGGAGGTTTATGCATATCAGATCTTATCGGGACTTAGAGTTCCCGAGCGCAAAAAGCTTTTGTGCATTGCGATAGCCATGGGGCTGACCCTTGAGGAAACTCAAAACGTTTTGCAATGTGCAGGCTACGCACCCTTATACGTAAGGCTCCCGTTCGACAGCGTTTTGCTTTACGGAATATGCCAGAAAATGTCGGTTATGGAGATTAACGGCCTGCTCTATGAATACGGACTTGAAACATTAGGATAAAAAAGGACTGCTTTCGCAGTCCTTTTTCTTTTAATATTTTTGCTGAATGCACCAAAATTTCATCATAAGGCGTTGCGGCAACAGTTTTGATAACAGGTGAGTAAACTTAACATATAAACCGTAGGTGGACATATCCTTGCCTTTTTTAGCATCACGAAATGCCTTGGCGGCAACCTTATCGGTCGGCTTCATACCAAAAAAGTTGGTAACATTTTTAGCGGCGCCAATATCACCGCGGTCCATAAGTCCTGTTCTCATCCAACCTGGGCAAACCGCCGTTGCGGTGATCCCTTTAGATTTTAGTTCAACATTTAAAGAACGGGTGTAGTGGCGAACGAACACCTTGGTGGCACTATAAACATTTTGAAACGGAAGCGGAAAAAATGCACTTTGGGAAGCAATGTTGAGGATACGGCTACCCTGCTCCATAAACGGAATGGCAATAAGACCGAGGGCAACAACCGCCGATATGTTAACGTCTATCATATTAAGGGTTTCCTCAACGGTTTGACCATCGAAGGAGCAAAACTTTGAATAGCCTGCATTATTAACGAGATAGGAAACCTTGGGCGATTCGTTTTTCAGGAGTTCTTCGATTTTTCTAATGCTTTCGCGTTCGGATAAATCGAGCGAAATGGGGCGCACAACAGATCCCAATTCTTCCCTAACCTCGTTGAGCGCTTTTTCATTTCGCGCAATCGCCCAAATCTCATCTATTCCGCTTTCGGCAGCGATAAGGCGCATAAACTCCCTACCGAAGCCGCCGCCTGCACCGGTTACTATTGCAATGTTTTTCATAAAAATCTCCGATTAAGGTTATTTGCCGAGGCGAATATTGATTCCGCCGCTTTTATCGCCGTTTGTATCAATATCGAGATAGGGCGAAATTGCCATAGCGGTGTTGATAATGGGCATCGACTGGATATAAACCTTGCCTGGGCCCGTGATTTTGGTTAAAAACAAGCCCTCGCCGCCAAAGAATATGTTTTTGGCACCCTTAACGGTTTGAATTTCCATGGTGCAGGTATCGGTCATTGCGGCGAGATATCCCGTATCTACCAGAATGGTTTGACCTGCGGCGAGTTCATATTCCTTGCAATAACCATCTATTTCAAGAAACACGAGTCCTTCCCCGCTTATTTTTTGCATAATAAAGCCTTCGCCGCCAAAGAATGCGCGACCAAGCTTTTTTTGAAAATAAACCGAAAGGTCGAGTCCCTTTTCCATTGCGAGGAAACCGCGCTTTTGAACTATGATGCCGTTCCCTGCGCTAACTTTATAGGGAATAATTGAACCGGGGAATTTTGAGGCAAAGGCAATCATACCCATGCCGCCCGCAGGTGTGTATTCGTTTAAAAAGATGGATTCGCCCGAAAACATTCGGCCAAACGCCTTTTTAACTCCGCCCGCATTTGTTTCCATTATCATATTGGGGCTCATCCAGCTCATTGCACCGCCCTCGCTGCAAATAGTCTCGCCCGCCTCGGGATAGCAAATAACAACGGGTAAATTCCCACCCTCAATTTCATATCTTAACATAAGCTTACCTCCTAACGGATTTACATTATATATAATAGCACAGCGCTTGCCGCTTTTCAAGGAGAGTAAATACTGATGCCGCACCTCTCGCCTTTTGGCTAGATGGATATAAAAAAAGAAGCACTGCAATATGCAATGCTTCTTGGTGGAGCTTAGGTGATTCGGTCTCGCGCTGCGGCGCTCGGTCAGTCTGCGGCTCTGACAGTCCACCGGACTGTCATTCACTACCGCAGCTACTTCGAATCCCGATTTACATAAAAAAGAAGCACTGCAATATGCAATGCTTCTTGGTGGAGCTTAGGGGATTCGAACCCCTGACCCCCACACTGCCAGTGTGGTGCGCTACCAACTGCGCTAAAACCCCATAAACTGCAAGTGATATACTACCACATGCCAAATCAAAAATCAAGTATTTTTTTAATCTTTGCATAAAAAGGTTAAAAATAGCATATTTTATACTTGACATTTTTTAAAAAAGTTATATAATGTTTTTTGTCGGTCAGACTTTGGGGAATAGTGTAACGGTAGCACGACAGACTCTGACTCTGTTTGTTGGGGTTCGAATCCCTATTCCCCAGCCAATAAGCCTTGTCTTTATGACAAGGCTTTTTCTTTTGCTTCAGAGGGATTCGAAGGACGAGCGGCACAGAGCAACAGTCCGGTGGACTGTTGTGACCGCGAGCGACCAAACGCCCGCAGGCGTGCGAGTCGAATCCCTATTCCCCAGCCAATAGCCTTGTCTTTATGACAAGGCTTTTTTCTTTTTGTCTTGCACCTTTGAGTATTATGAATTATAATATAAGAAATAAAAATGAAAACCTGAATATCGGAGGAAAGTAAAATGGCAAAAATCGTTTCAATTCCATTGGCAATCATTTTGTCAATCATTTCATTC
>JAZOPP010000125.1:0-8629 GCA_045655625.1 Acutalibacteraceae bacterium | reverse complement strand
AGACAAGTTGTCTTCAAATATTTTAAGGCCCTTGGAGGTACATCATGTTAACTGGAAAAGAAAATTTGCGCGAAGTCATGAAAAAGGACGGTAACCCCGACCGTTTTGTAAAGCAGTATGAGTTCCTGCACCTGCTGGTGCCCGACACCTATTACATGGGTAACTATCCTGTCATCCCCGGTTCTCCCGATGCTGTTGACCAGTTCGGCGTTACCTGGACTCTGCCCGCCGGTCAGATGGGCGCTTACCCCATCCACGACGACGAGCACCGCGTGCTGAAGGACATCACCCAGTGGAGAGAGATTCTGCACAAGCCCGTCGCTCCCGAGGATCCCGGTTACTGGGGCATGCTCAACGGCATCGCCGCTCAGGCTGACCGTGAGAACCAGTATGTCTGCGCCGTGCAGACTCAGGGTATCTTCGAGCGTCTGCACGCTCTGATGGGTATGGAAGACGCTATGGCCAACTTCTATGAGGAGCCCGAAGAGCTGCACGAGCTTTGTGCTGCTTTAGGCGAGCGACTGGATAAATCAGGCAGCGGAATCAAACTTCTTAACCTCGACGGTGCATATCAGCTCGCAACACGAGAAGAATATGAACAGTATATCAAAGAGGCTTATGACCTCCGCCGCAGAACGCCGCTCTCTCAGGCAGCACTCGAGGTGCTCTCGGTAATTGCTTATAACCAGCCCATAACCAAGGCGTTCATAGAGCAGGTCCGCGGTGTTGATTGCTCAGGTGTTATCGGCACTCTGGTAGAAAAAGAACTTATAGAAGAATGCGGCCGTCTTGAACTGCCGGGCAGACCCCTGCTTTACGGAACAACCAAGAACTTCCTGCGTTGCTTCTCGCTTTCATCCCTCTCCGAGCTTCCGCCCCTCCCGGGTAAGGAGGATGCCGCAGCGGTTGACCTCGGCGAACAACTTATGGTTTCATCCCTCGCAGAAGAACAGATAGAGGAAGAATAATATCTATGACTGCGCTTTTTATAGTTTTAGGTATTCTGGCGCTTATCGCACTTTTGCTTTTCTCCTTTGCAACGCTGACGGTGGATTACAATCAAAAACTCACCATAACGGCAGGCTTTTTGTGCTTTCACTTTCCGATAGGGCAAAAGCCTCGAAAGAAAAAGGCAAAGGGCAAGGGTAAAAAGGGTGCGAAAAAGGCAAAAAAAGAGCCAACCGCGCTGGAAAAGAAGTTTAAAGCAAAGAGCTTTAAAGAAAAGGTTTCATTTGTAATTGAGATATTGCGTGAGGTAATGCCTCAGATAAAATATCTGCTCTCGCGCGTTCGCGTGCGCGAATTTGAAACCGAGCTTCGCATCGGCACCCCCGATGCCGCCAAAACCGCAATAGAATACGGCAGCGTTTGCTCCGCGGTATATCCGTTTTTATCGTGGGCGCAGGGCTACGTTGATATTTCGGTAAAACGCGTTGATATCACCGCCGCATTCGGCGAGGAAAAATGCAGCGCAAGGCTTCACTTAAAACTCAAGCTAAGGGTTATAACGCTGATAATTGCAGTGTTCAAGCTCCTGCCCATATATCAAAAACTAACGGAGGACTCAAACAATGAGCGAAAAAAACATAGGTTCCATAATTGACGTAACAATGGAAAAACTGCGCGCTATGGTCGATGCCGATACTATCTTAGGCACCCCCGTAACGGTCGACGGTAGCACCATAATCCCTGTTTCCAAGGTATCCTTCGGTCTCGCAACAGGCGGATCCGATTTTCCCACCAAGAGCGAAAAAGAGGTCTTTGGCGGTGGCGGCGGCGCAGGCGTGTCCATCACTCCTATGGGCGTAATCGCAATGAGCGGCGGAAACATAAAGTTTATCCCCATCAATAACGAGGTAACCACGCTTGACCGTGCTCTGCAGGCAGCCCCCGAGATACTCGATAAAATCAAAACCTTCATAAACGAACGTAAAACTCCTGAAGTTCCCGATATAACGATCGGCGAGTAATATAAAACCTTTGCGGAAAATATCCTTTCTATGGGTGATGAATGTATGAAATGGGTGTTTTCCGTAATGCTTTGTTTGGTGCTTTTTTTGAATGCCGCAGTGCCCACGGCGGCACTTTCGGTCTCGGCTCGCGGTGCCGTGCTTATAAACGGCGCAACGGGTGAGGTGCTCTGGCAGCAGAATATGTCCGAGCCGCTCTCCATGGCGAGCACCACTAAAATTATGACGGCGCTTTTGCTCTGCGAATCGGGAGAGCTCGACCGCGAAATAACCGTAACGAGCGAAATGGTAACCATAGAGGGTTCCTCAATGGGGCTTCTCCCGGGTGATACCGTGAGCTATCGCGATTTGCTTTATGGTATGCTTCTCGCCTCAGGCAACGATGCTGCCAACACGGTGGCGTTATCGCTTGCCGATAGTGCTGAGAATTTTGCCCTTATGATGAACGCAAAAGCCGCCGAAATAGGAATGGAAAACACTCATTTTGTAACCGCGTCGGGACTCGATTCAGCAGGCCATTCCTCAACGGCATACGATATGGCACTTCTTGCGCGTTATGCCCTCGAAAATAAAGATTTCAAGGAAGCGTGCAGCGCAAAGTACGCAACGCTTTGCTATGGTAATCCACCCTATAAGCGCACCCTCAAAAACCACAATAAATTGCTCTGGAATTATGAGGGAGCGATAGGAGTCAAAACGGGGTACACCAAAAAATCAGGTCGCTGCCTTGTTAGTGCAGCCGAGCGCGATGGAAAGTATCTCATCTCTGTAACGCTGTCGGCTCCGTCCGATTGGGCTGACCACGCCGCAATGCTCGATTTCGGCTTTTCGCTTTTGCGTCCGCGCGTGCTCTCGGGCGAGAGAATATCACTCCCCGTAATCAGCGGCACAGAAGGTGAAATTACGGTAACCTCCGAGCCTATAAATATCGCACTGTCCGATAGCGAATATAATTCACTCGAAAAATATATTTTTCTGCCAAAATTCTGCTATGCCGGAATAAAAAGCGGAGAGCAGCTCGGCAGAGTAGAATATAAATTAAACGGCAAAACGGTTGCCACCGCTCCGCTTAAAGCCGAGAGCGACATCCCTTATGAGGGAGCCGATAGAGCCGTGCATAAAATATTTTCAAATTTCAAAAAGCTTATTAAGGCGATGGTATAAAATGAAAGATAACAAAGTAAGACTTCAAAAATTCATGTCCACCAGCGGTGTTGCATCCCGCCGCAAGGCAGAGGAACTCATCGAGCAGGGCAGGGTAAAGGTCAACGGCCGCGTCGCCTCCTTGGGCGATAAGGTTGACCCCTTCCGCGATAAGGTAACCGTAAGCGGCAAGAGGGTAATCACCACCAAAGAAAAGGTTTACATAATGTTGCATAAGCCGCGCGGATTTGTCACCACAATGAGCGATGACCGCGACCGCAAATGCGTTGCACAGTTGGTGGAGGACGTTGGTGTTCGCGTGTTCCCCGTTGGCAGACTGGACCGCAATTCCGAGGGCCTTCTGCTTATGACCAACGATGGCGAGTTTTCCAATAAGCTCACCCATCCCTCGAGCTACGTTAATAAAACCTATCGTGTAACCGTTAAGGGCGAGGTTAAGGACGAGGCGGTTGTAAAGCTTGCAAGCGGCATAATGCTTGATGACCGTAAAACCGCTCCCTGCGACGTTCACGTTATCGATCGCAAGCCGGATCGCACCGTGCTTATCTTCATAATTCACGAGGGCAGAAACCGCCAGATTCGCCGCATGTGCGAGGCGGTAGGCCTTGAGGTGCTGCGCCTCAAACGCACCGAAATTGCAGGCGTTAAGCTTGGAATGCTGCCTCAGGGCAAATGGCG
The DNA here is from genome assembly GCA_045655625.1 of Acutalibacteraceae bacterium. GTDB lineage: Bacteria > Bacillota > Clostridia > Oscillospirales > Acutalibacteraceae > SIG589. The sequence continues at coordinate 4,817 of JAZOPP010000125.1, read as the reverse complement.
CCCCTTAAATGAGAAGGAAATGCGCCACCTCACCAACGTAACTACCGTTAAAAAGGATGAAGACGATGCTTGAAATTAAGGTTTTAACTGACGTTCAAAAAATCACGCAGCTTTGTGAGCGCTGCGGTGTCACCCCCGATGAAACTCGCGGCATTATGGCTGCGGTCGATGGGGAAGAGGTGTTGGCATTTTCGGTGTTCACGCTCGATAGTGATAGTATGACTATCGAATATATCGTTCCCGAAAACGATATCCCGCTGGCAGACGGAATGCTTCGCAGCACCATCCACGTTGCACTGACTCGTGGAAAAACCGCGGTTTACTATGCCGAAACGGTAAGCGAAAAACTGCTCACCACCCTCGCATTTATAAAGGATGCCGATAAAAAGCTCCTCAATTCGGACAAGCTTTTCGAAAGCTGCTGCGGCTGCAAATAAAATGCTTGCATTTTGGCAATATATGTGATATTATCTTATTTGACTTGAAAACAAACTAACTCTCGGAGGTTTTAATATGGACGCTATTCAGATCGTTTTAGGCGTAGCAATTTTACTTGTTTCGGTTGCTATCGTATTCTTGGTAATTCTTCAGCAGAGCCAGCGCACAGGTCTCAACTCCACCATCGGCGGCGGAAGTGATACTTTCCTCGCTAAGAACAAGTCTCGCACTGCAGAGGCTCGTCTCGCTCGCCTTACCAAGATTTTAACCGTTATGTTCTTCGTTCTCGTAGTAGTTGCAAACGTTTTTGCAGCCCGCACCTAATAAGAACCTTAAAAGACCGCTCATCGAGCGGTCTTTTTTTATTTTAACCATGCAGTTCTTTTTGTCCGCTTCCGCTCATAAAATTTTAAAAAACGGAAACGGAGAAGATAATATGCAAGCGTTAAGGATAGTTCTTATAGTGGCCGCCATCATCTATGGTTTGGTTTACATAATATTGGCGGCTTGCGGCAAAAAACCAATAAGAACAATCCTCTCAACCGCAGTGCTGGGTCTGCTTGCATTCACCGCCGTTAATCTATCCTCTGAATTAACAGGCGTTCACATTCCGCTAAATGCCTATACCGTTGCCACCTCCGCCGCAGGCGGCATCCCCGCAACAACAGCACTTATCCTTATGAGAATGATATTTTCACTATAGCAAATCATGCGTTAAAAACACCCTTTGTAATAGTTACAAAGGGTGTTTTTAAATCTTTTATAGAAAAGTCCTTTTTTTAGTACATAACTTGTGTTAAAATATAGGTAACCTAAAAAAGGAAAGGGTAACGCTATGCTTAAATTTATCTTTGGCAGGGCAGCCTCGGGTAAAACCGAGAGCGTGTTCTGCCGCATAAAAGATGAGGTAGAAAACGGAGAAAAAAATCTCGTTTTAATAGTTCCCGAACAATCCAGCTTTGATTGCGAGCGTAAGCTGCTGCACATTTTGGGTGACGGCAGATATACCGACGTTCCCGTGCTCAGCTTCACAAGACTGTGCGATGAGGTTGGTCGCCTCTCGGGCGGTCTTAGTGCGCGCCGATTAAACGAATGCGAGCGCACGATATTCATGAGCCGCGCGGTTGCCGCAGCGGGCGATAAGCTTTCCTTTTTTGCAAAATATGCCGATGATACTCATTTCATCGAAAACGCAATATCCACGCTCGATGAGTTCAAGCGTTGCGGCATTGATTCGTGTGCGCTCCGCGAATGGAGCGAAAGGGTAACAGGCGCGCTCTCCCAAAAGCTTGCCGACCTCGCCACCATAAACGATTACTACGAAGCGCTTATAGGCATTAAATTCACCGACCCAAGCGATGAGCTGGCCACCCTCGACCGTAAACTCGGCGAATATGCCTATTTTGCCGAAAAAACGGTGTATATCGATTCCTTTAAAAACTTCACGGGCGCACAGCTTAATATCATCGAGCGCATCATCTCCCAGGCGGATAACGTTTGTTTCAGCTTCTGCTTTGATGATGCTCTCACCGCCGATGGCGAGCTTTTCTCCAACGTTGCGGCAACCGTTCGCAGCATAACCGAGATTGCAAAAAAGCACGGTGTGGAATGCGAAAAATCGGAAATTCTAACCGATAATTTCTATTCTTCACCCGCTCTCGCCGCACTCGAGCGCGGTCTGTCTGTCGAGCCGTCCCTAAAATTTTCCGATGCCACCGATGCGGTAAATATTTTCTCCGCCCCCGATAAATACAGCGAGGCAGAGCTTTGCGCCTGCGAACTGCGCAGGCTCGTACGCGAGGAGGGTTATCGCTATCGCGATTTTCTCATAGTTGCACGCCACGATGAGAGCTATCGCGGCGCGGTGGAGGATATGTGCCGCCGCTATGAAATACCCTGCTTTATCGACCGCCGCTATGAAATATCCTACCTGCCGCTTTGCGTATATCTTTTATCCGCTCTGCGCGCAGCCGATAATTTCTCCACCGAGGATATTTTAAAATACTTAAAAACCGAGCTTTGCGGCTTTTCGCCTCTTGAAACCGCAACGCTTGAAAACTACGTCTATATCTGGAAAATAAACGGCAAAAAATGGCGCGAGGAGTGGACAATGAGCCCCTCCGGCCTCGATAAATTTGATGATGAGGATAAAGCCGCGTTGGTCGAGCTCAATGCCCTCAGAGAACGCGCCATAGCACTGCTTTACCGTCTGCGCGCCTCTTTCGGCAAAACCGCACGCGATATAGCCGAGGCGGCATGGCACCTCGTTGAGAGCGAAAATATTGCAGAGCGCTTATCGGCACTTTGTGAGCAGCTGCCCGCACTCGAGTCAGAGCAAAACCGCTTGGGCTTCTCCGCCGTTGCCGATATTTTGGATAGCCTCGTAACTGCGCTGGGCGATGATATTATAGCGCCCAAACGCTTTTATGAATTCTTCTCGCTCGCACTTTCGGGCGCCACCGTCGGCACCATTCCGCAGATGCTTGATGAGGTATCCTTTGGCTCTGCCGACCGCATAATGCCGCGCGAGCCCAAGGTAGTGTTTATGCTGGGTATGAATCAGGGCGTTTTCCCCTCCAGCGTCAACGTAACGGGTCTTATCGCGGGCAGCGAGCGCCAGTCGCTTCTGCGTGCAGGAATGCCCATCCTCGATTATGATTTGGGCTTTTCCGTAGATGAGGAATACCTCGCCTATAAAAACGCCTGCTGCGCCACCGATAAGGTTTATTTTTCCTATACCACCAACGATGGCGGCGAGGAGGGAAAACCCTCAAGCGTAATCGATAGGGTAGAGAAAATCCTGCCCTCCTGCCGCAAGCTAAGCCGTGATAACGTAACCGCTGACAGCCTCATAGAAACCGATGCAACCGCTTTCACCGCCTTCATGCGTGACCGCGCGTCAGCATCCGCAGGTATGGCACAGTATTTTGCAAACCACCCCGAATACGGCGGCTTGATAGCAGCGGTTGATAACGTGAAAAACATAGGCGATGAACGCCTCTCCGCCGAAACCGGCACCGCTCTGTTCGGCAAGAATATGTATCTCTCCGCCACGGGAATCGATACCTATTTCCGCTGCGCATTTTCGTATTTCTGCCGCTACGGCTTGAACCTTAAAACCATAAAACCCGCCGAAATCGATTCGCTTCAGCGAGGCACAATAGTCCACGAAGCGCTCGAAAAGCTCATCACCGAGCGTGGCAAGGAGATTATAAATCTCTCGGATGAGGAAATAGCAGCCGAGGTCGATAAAATCGCTGAGGAATATCTTGCCTCCATCCCGGGCATCGAGCAGGTGGCCGATAACCGCTTTATGTATGCGCTGGCGGCAATAAAGCTGCTCACGACCGACGTTATCTGCCACATTCGCGAGGACTTTGCTCAAAACGGCTTTGAACCGGTTAAGTGCGAGTTGAAAATCAGCGGAACCGATGCCGATATTGATGGTGCCGTGATAAATTCCGACGGCGGCAGCATAAAGCTGCGCGGCGCTATCGATAGAGTGGATAGCTTCGGCGCATATATCCGCGTTGTCGATTATAAAACCGGCTCGCGAAAATTCCGCCTGCCCGACGTGCTCTACGGCCTTAATATGCAGATGCTTCTTTATCTCTATGCCGTTATAAAGAGCGATAAATTCAAGGATAGCAAGCCTGCGGGTGTGCTCTATCTTGAAACGCGCAAAAATCCCGATGAGGAGCAAAACTTCCGCATGAACGGAATCATCGCGCAGGATGAAACTATCCATGCCGCGATGGATTCGGAGAATAACGGTCGCTTTGTGCCCAAACTCAAGATAAAAAAGGATGGCGGCTTCTATAAGAGCAACGATTTTATCGAGCCTGAGCATTTTTATGATATTTTCAATTATATGGAAGAACTCCTGCGTGGAATGAATAAGGATTTGCGTGCAGGAAAAATCTCCGTAAACCCAACTGATGGTCTTGATAAGGATGCCTGTAAATATTGCGAATTCGCGGCAATTTGCGGCATCGAAAACGCACCTCACCGCAAGGTCGAGAAGTGCGATAGCGACCTTATGTGGAATAAATTCAAGGGCGGTGAGAGCAATGTTTGAACCAACAAAGCAACAGCAAAAAGCTATTGATACCGGCGGCAGCGTTCTCATAACCGCAGCCGCAGGCTCGGGTAAAACTGCCGTGCTGGTTGAGCGCGTGGTCAAAATGCTCTGTCGCGAGGAAAACCCCATCTCCATCGACCGCCTGCTTATCGTAACCTTCACCAATGCCGCGGCGGCTCAGATGAAAGAAAAAATTCACAAGGCAATCAGCAAAAAAATTGCTCTTGACCCTACGGATAAACGTCTGCGCCGTCAGCAGATGATGCTTCCGTGTGCGGATATCTGCACCATCGACTCA
>JAZOPP010000124.1:0-10957 GCA_045655625.1 Acutalibacteraceae bacterium | reverse complement strand
CGCATCGGTATAAATCTCCAGCGGGTCGCCTTCACGTATGCGCATCGTTCTTCTGATTTCTTTCGGAATTACAACCCTTCCTAAATCGTCTATTCTTCTAACAATACCAGTTGCTTTCATATATAAATTCTCCTTTAATTTCAAATCGTGATACTATTATTTGTGATTAAAGGGAATTTATACTGCGAGAATTTACTTTTGTTATTAAATACGCTCTATCTCTCAACAAGATTTTAAAGCGGTTTCTATTCTCTCACACAGTTCTTTAAAACGTGTATCGTTTATTACTGCATTAAAATAGTTTTTATAAACACTTCGCATTTTTCTATACCAATCTTCAAACTCGGTTATAGTTGTATTACAATGCAAATTATCTCTATCAAAATACAGCATATCTAATATAGGCGATGCATAGGAAATATGCCCCTGTTTCAAAGATTCTTCAAACTGCACATAGCATTTAATGACATTATCTATGTTTAAATATGCTTCATCAACTTTGCCGAGAGAAGAATATGCCATAGCAAGTCCGTTATAGGCACCTGCGGATTTTAGCAAGAAAAATCCTTCGTTTCCTATGTTTTGAATAACTGTTATTGCTCTATTATAAATACTTATTGCTTTTTCATACTCTTTTCTGCCAAGTGAAATGCCACCAAGCCACAATATGTGATTTATCATAACTTCGAAATTATAAAACACACATTCTTGTTGCTTTTCTTTTCGTTTATCCATAGGCATAATAATATTAGAAAGCACTTGTTGTCTGTTGATAATTGAATTAGGTAAGCGGTTTGCCGTTTCTATCGCTTTATCTTGCATTTCAAGATAGTTATACGAATATGCCAATTTTTCCAAAACGTCAATTCGATCTTCTTCGTCAGTACTGTCCTGCAAAACCAATTCAGACTTAACGACTATCTCTTGTAAAAGTTCTTTATCACCATTAGCACAAAATGAGCCAAAAAGAAAACCGATAAGTACCGATAAAAGCTTGCAATTATTAGGATAAATATCAAGGGCTTCGCGCAATATAGCAATTCCTTTTTGCATATCACCCGTATGTGAACACTTCATTGCTTTATCAAAATACTCTTTAATTTTTTCTTCGTTTCCATCTGCTTTGATTCCAAGCAAACAATCAGCAGATACACCAAAGAAATTTGCAATTTTAGGCACTAATGTTATATCGGGTAATGCCGTGCCATTTTCCCACTTGCTAATCGCTTGATATGAGATGTTAAGATAATTAGCTAATTTATCTTGAGTTATATCTTGTGCTTTTCGCAACTCTTTTATTTTTTCACCGATTTTCAATGTCATACTTTTCACTCCTTAAAATTCACTCGAAAGCTTCCGTATCTTTATTATAAATGATGTTTCTCATAATTAGTATAACATATCAGTTTATCCCAACGCAACCGTAGGTTGAGTTTTCGCTCAAATTAGGTTAAAATAAATATATATTAATATATTTATTTTAATCTACTTGACCTTGACAAACTTGATTTTAATAGCTATAATATAAATGTAACTAAAATTCAGTTGCAAAGGTGGTGAGGGGTTGGGGAAACTCGAAAAAGCAAAGTTAAGACTTAAAAGCGAACCTTCCGATTATACATTTAAAGAAGCGGAAGGATTATTAATAAGTTTGGGATTTGAGGAATATAATAAAGGAAAGAGCTCAGGCTCACGAGTAATGTTTGTAAGAAATAATGATAAAATATTACTTCATAAACCTCATCCCCAAAAAGAAATGAAAACATACGCTGTTCGACAACTCAAAGACAAACTTGAGGAGTTAGGAGAATTATAATGAAAAACATATTGCAATATAAGGGCTATTTCACAAAGATTGAATATAGTGTTGAAGATCGACTTTTATATGGAAAAATTGAAGGAATAAAAGACTTGGTGAACTTTGAAAGTGAAAGCGTAGAAGAAATTGAGCAAGAATTTAAAAATGCTGTTGATGATTATTTAGAGTTATGTCAAGAACTTGGACAAGAGCCGGACAAAACTTACAGCGGAACCTTTAATGTTCGAATTTCGCCGGCTTTACATCGTGCTGTGGCTTTACAAGCGATTAAAACTGGTGATTCTTTGAATAACACAGTTGAAAAAGCAATTGATTCATTTATAAATGACAATACCAAACAAACGGTAGAAGCTATTTGGTCTGTTGTATCCGAACGTCAATACAATGCGCAACCAAGCAGTTATGCTTCATCATCTAAATCTTTTCCGTTCACAGGTTGGCCTTATGCTAGAAAGGGAGTTGCAAATGCTTAATTTTAATGATTATTTTAAAGATGAATATCAGTTCTCTCTTCGAGATGTGTCCTATTCAAAAATTGAATGTGAACAAGACTCATCAGAATATGAGTTGAAAATTTCAGATACAATCAATGCGGAGTTAAAAGAAGATTCGCTTTATGTAACATTTACCAGAGATGTTTATTTCGAACCTGCATCAATGTTCAATTTGAAAGTAGTTTTTGATATTATCCTTCATCTTAACGAAGAAGCTACAGAAAAAGCTACGGGCATCAATTGGAGTCAAACTTTACTGGAAAATCCAAACCTATATTTGGGAAATGTTGTAAGTAGAACGTCGCATTTAATCGCAGAGATTACTGCGTCTTTTGGACAGCAGCCTTTAATAACTCCGCCAAATCCTATAGCAGAAGACGAAACTATATAATCAAACCACAAAAGCGAGGGGACATTCCCCTCGCTTTTGCTATGTATCTTATATTTTTGTGCAAATTAAGTTCAATCAAAAACCGCTAAAGCCCAGTATTTGTGCGGGTTTATAGCTCTTGGTGTTATTATACCTCATTCCTCTATACGGCGTACAATTCCTGTTGCGGTGCCCGACTCTGTCTGCGCGTACAGTCGCCGCTTGCCAATCGTCGACCGCGGCCACTCCTTATTGCTCGCTGCATCTGCCACCGGCAGCGCTCGCAAACGTCCCCTGTTGCTTTCATATATAAAAACTCCTTTGTTTTGAATCCAATGGCATTAAGTTAAGAACTTATGCCATTGGCCAACGGACAACGGGGCTTTTCTCATTTTGATTTTCTCGATAATCTCTTTCCTAAAGCCCTTTACATTGGGCATTTCCGAGTTCTTGCTGCCCCAAATCCCGCCGTATATTATACCACCGATATGCGCGATAAAATTACCGTAAATTTCGGGGCTATGTTTCTTTTTTTCTGCGGATACATAAGATAAACTTTTTTATAAAAATATATCTCCTTTAAATTATTACAGATTAAATTCCTTTCCGAGCATTTTGTATTTAGCGCCTGCGGCTGGGTTGTAGGGAAGTTTTTCCCACCGGCTACCACTCACTATTTTTTCTATTGCCGCTAAATTTTCAGGAGTGTCGGTAATGTTTGATATGAGTGGTGTGCGAATAACATATGGTTTTCCGCTATTTTTAAGTATTTCGAAATTCTCCATAATTAGCGCATTTTCTAAACCTGTATATTCCTTATGAGCTTTGCTATCGGCAAGCTTTATATCCATAATAACAAAATGAAGTTTCTCGAGCACTTCCTTGAAAATTTCCGTATTACAATAACCACTTGTTTCAATGCAAAGATGGTAATCTTTAAGCTCTTCAAGGAGTTCCAAAAGAAATTGTGGCTGAGCCAGAGGTTCTCCGCCAGAAAATGTAAATCCGCCAAAAGAGTGCCCGAGTATGTCTGCCGATTCTTTAAGTTCCTTTGCAAGGTCGGCAGACTCTACCTTTCTGCCTGAGATTTCAAGGCAGTTTTCGGGGCAGGCATGAATGCATCTACCAAAGGGCTGACACTCATCGTGTTCGCACTTGCGTTGGCAGCTTTTGCAATCTATGCATCTTGCGTCTTTATACATAAGTTGCGGCTCATGGGATAAACCCTCGGGATTATGGCACCACCTGCAACGAAGGGGACAGCCTTTGAAAAAGACCGTAGTTCTGATACCGGGGCCGTCATGCACCGCCATTTCTTTAATATCAAAAATAGTTCCTGTCATACTGTATATACTTGCCTCGCAATTACGTGCTCCTGGTATTCTTTGTCCAGTTCTACAAAGTATGCACTCCATCCCCATATTCGCACAACCAACTGTCTGTGGTTTTCGGGGTGAATTTGTGCATCTAACATTCTGTCAAGATTTACGGTATTAAGTTGCAGTTGATGACCACCTCGGTCGATAAAGCTTTTAACTAAAAGTCCAACCTTTTCGATACCATCTTCATCGGCAAAAATACTTTGATGGAATTCTAAGGTTAAAGGACCTCCGTTCATAGCATTTTCAAAGTGTTGTTTGGTCATAGACGCTATTACCGAAACGGGACCTTTTACCTTTGCAAAAAGTGATACAGAATAGTTTGTGCCAAAAGGTTCTTTATCTCTTCTGCCATCCGCAGAAGCTCCGATTTCGTTTGCGTGCCATAAATAATACATTGCAGAGCCGGTTCCCGCTCTGAATATACCTCCGCGGCAGTTTATTTTACCCCTTAATGCACTTGAGAAAGCATCTAAAAGCTCGGTTGCTATACTGTCAACAAAATCATCGTTATTACCAAGCTTTGGTGCTTCAAAACGGAGCTTATGAAGCAGTTCAGGTGTATTTTCGAAGTTACTGTCAACAGCCTTAACTAATTCTTCCTTTTTTATTGACTTCTCCTCGAAAACATACTTCTTAATTGCAGCAAGGGAATCGGCGGCGGTGGCAATACCTGTTCCGTGAACACCAAAATTATTGTACTTTCCGCCATTATAAATATCGCAATCCATCAAAATATTCATAAATGGTGAAGGAATAAACCAAAGGTCCTTTATACCGTTACAGATATTGTCACATTCTTTTTGAATTTCGCTCTTTACATTGGCAAAAAACTCTTCGTAGGCGTTTGCGTTTTTCAGGCTGTTATGCAAAGCGATATCCACTGCTTTAGGATAGGAAAGCGCTGCAATATTTGCAACGTCCGTGCCAACGTTTGGAATGATAAACTCCCAACAAGCAGCAACTGTATAGTTTACTGCATCGTTATGGCTATATCCCATTTTTTCGAGAGCAGGAATTACCACATCGTCATTAGAATATTGTGGAAATCCAAGCCCCGCACGTGTTAGCTTTGTAGCCTCGGTGTATCTGTCTTGCGGGGTGTTTTTTGAGACCCTTAAATTGATTTTCGGATCTATCATTTTATTGTTGCAGGATGCTTTAAGGCAAAGTTCTGATAAAAGATTATATACATCGTTTCCCTCTTCATCGCATCCGCCTAACATCATACTCTGACCGTTATCACCCTGCTGAACGCCAACATAAATATCACTATCTTTGTTAAAAGAAAGGAAGAAATCTTCGAGCAATTCAAGTGCTGACTCGTATGTATGTATTCCCTTTTCCATATCGGCTTTAAGATAAGGATACATATATTTATCAAATCTACCGATGGTATTATGATAGTTACCTTCCAGCCATAAAGCGTAATGTAAAATTCTAAAAAACTGCAGCGCCTCACGGAAATTGCGCGCGGAGTAACGAGGCACCCTAGTTAATACATCGACTAAATCTTCGCGACCGCACTTCTTTGCTTCTTCTAAGTATTTGTCTGATAATTTTATAATATTGTCTATCGCTCTTTTACCATAAACATCAGCTGTTTTTCTTTTTTTTAGCAGTCCCATAGAGATGGTATCATAATAATTGGGCGACAAATTAGACATAAAGCCTAGTTCGTGGATATAATGTTTCGACTTTATTTCATCCCACTCGCTATCTGTAAATATGGAAGGCAAATTGGAAACTGTGCGCAAAAATACTATCTGCTCGTTTTCCAAAATGACCGCCTTTTCCGCTTCGCAAAGCCGACCGAATCTGTCAGACATTCTCTCGATTGCAGAAAAATTTTTAGAAGCATATTCCGCTGCTAAATTCCAGTCCACCGTGTGGCGAAATTTATGATGCCCTTTATTTAATATGAATTCATAAAATTTCTTATCCATAAGCCCCTCCTTATTTTAAATTATAGAGCAACTTATTGACATTATCTCGCATAATTTGGTATAATATAAGCAGTATTTTATCTTTTAGGTGGTTTTTTATGATACTTCATCAAACCTTTAATTCCCACACAAACTATAATTTTAACATTACTTTTTATTCCAATACAGTCTGGGAAAACCATTTTCATAAAAATCTGGAACTTATTTATATCCTGAAAGGGAATTTAAACTGCACTTTAAATAATGTAACATATAAAATGACAACCGGAGATTTTGGCCTTTGTTTGCCCTATGATATTCATAGTTATGTACCCGAGAAGGCGTGTGAATACTGGATATTGGTTTTTTCGGGAGATTTCGTGCATTCGTTTTCCAAAGAGATTGTCGGCAAGGTAGGTAAAGGCTGTGTTTTTCGTATAAAGAAGCCGATTGAAAAATATGTAAAGGAACAATTAATTAACAACCCACATCCTTCGAAATACACTCTTAAATCCTGCCTTTATGCCATTTGCGAAGAATATTTATCGGCAGTGCCTTTGATTCCGAAGGATGCGAAAAAGGTGGAAATTATTGTGCGCATTGCCGATTACATATCCGAAAAACACACCACGCATATTTCGTTAAAAGACATCGCAACCGAGTTTGGATACGATTACAACTATATGTCACGCCATTTCAAGAATATATTTAATATGTCTTTTACAAATTTTGTCAATTTCTACCGTTTGGAAACTGCTCTTGAACTTTTAGAAACCACAAATGCAAGTATTGTTGATATTGCGCTTAACAGCGGCTTTCAAAGTGTGCGAAGCTTTAACGATTTCTTCAAAAGAAATCTAAACACAACACCATCAGAATACAGAGAAGCATCCCGAAACTAATCGTGATGCTTTTTGCTATGTATAGGTCAAAATATGCTGTTTTCGTTAAAAATTTTCTTCAAAAATCGCACGAAAACCCAGTATTTATGCGGGAATATGGGCTTATAACACGATAAAAACGGAGTGGGAAAACACTCCGTTTTTTGTTATCCTTATTATTTTTTACGTTCCACTTAAGATATGCATATTGCGAAGATTTGGGTCCTTAATTCTATCATTAACCGCGTATGCGAGCGGTTCGAGTTCTGCACTCGCGCTGCCAAGCTCTGTGGCTATATCCTCTGCTATACGCTCAATTATCGCCTGCTTTTCCTCTGCCTCGGAGTCACTGTTGCCCGAGGAAATAAGCTGCTCGAGCGGCTCTGCCCAGCCGCTGTATTTAGGCAGCGATAAAAGCGCGCGAAAGCTCCATTTATAATAGGGCATATATTTTTTTGATAACAAAAATGCTATCTGCAGCGCGCTTTTAGCAAACTCTATTGCTGCAAGCTGGGCGGCTGCGGTATCGCCGCGATTTAGGCATCTGCCGTAATTATATTGTCCCGACTGCGCCGCAAGCAGCAACTGTCCTGCCAACTTTTTAAGCCTTATCTCTTCGGGATAATAGCTAAGGCGTGAGCGAATTCGGCTCACCTCACCTAAGTTATCGGCGAATATCTCGCCGTTCACTGCCTCAAAAAATGCGTTATCGGGCAAGGAAAGCCAGCCACCGAGCGTGAGAGACCCATCGCCCGAGCCTACCTTTGATTCGAAAAAATCCGCCGTTCTTATTACTCCGTGGCGGCTGCCGCCAACAGGGTTTACCCTGCTGCGCTCATAGCCCATAAAGCTTTGCGGCAGCTTATTATATGCGCGCTCAAGTAAAAACGCCGTCTTACTATCCACAACACTTTCATCGGGCAGGAAAATGCAAAAAGCAGGCTCAAAATCATGGTCGCGCGAGAGCCTGTCATCAAATCCGTAGCACTCGCTTCCGCTGCCCACAAGACCCACCGCGATAAGGGGAAAAAGCTCGGGGAAATCGCGCTTTAGCATTGGCTCTCCGCATTCCTTATAAAACGCTCTTGCCAGTTCAAGCCCCTTCATAAATCCTCCCTGCGCGAGCGTGCAGCTCGTTTTCATATAAAAATCTGCCGTAATAACCGAACACCGACGCGCACTTTTCGCAAACGAAGGCATAGTTGCCATCGTTGCGCGATTTGCCAACGTCGAGCAGCAGCTGTGCTCTATCCAGCAGGGCGGAGATTTTCTTTTCGCCATCTTCGAGGCCGAGCTCTGCCTCCACCGCCGATGCCATATTAAGATAGGTTATTGCCTGCTCAGGCTCTTTATCCTCAACGCTAGCCATAACGCTTATTGCCTTTTCATAAAGCGCGTGCGCCTCCTCGAAGCGACCGAGGTCGACAAACGCCAGTGCCATATTGTTATAAAGTCCTCCAAGGCGGTCGTCCCCCTTATCGAGCGAAGCCTCGTATATCTCCTTGGCTTTTTCAAAAAGCGGAAGTCCGCGCTCGGCATCACCAAACGCCTTATAGACGGTGGCACAATTTATATAGGTAGTTGCCGCGCCGACGTTTTGGGGAATCTCCATCTCATCTATAAGCGCAAGTGCCGCCTCGGCAAAGGCTATGGCGTTTTCCTTTTCGCCGAGCTTGCGTGAAAGCCCCATAAGCTCGTTGGAAAGAAGCAGTGCTGCCCTCTGGTCGGAAACGCTTTTAGCCTCCGCAAGCCAAAATTTCAGGTGGCTTTTGGCCGCCACGTAATCGTTTCGGCCGAGCATGGAATCAAGTTCGTTTATTATTCTGTCACACGGGATTTTAAACTCTCGCATTTTATTTTCTCCTCATTAACCGTTAGTTACAAGTGCGGCGAAGGTGGCTATATCCTCCTCGTGCACTATTTTTAGATTATTGATACCGCCCTCGATGAAATTTATTTTATAGCCGAGGTTGTGCATTAGCATTGTAAGGCAGGTTTCGTCCGTTTTATGCCCCATAAGGCTCGCCTTTTTGAAAACCGAATCGATAAGTGATAATCTGTGCGCCTCGGGCGACTGCGACGCTATAACCGAATCGCGGTTGACGTATTGCGCCCTCAATCCTGATATATCAAACTGCACGTAATCCTTCATGTTGTGACCGACCGTGGCGCTGCCGCTCTCCTCCGCCGCACGGATAAGGCGTGATATCATCTCGCCCGTTACAAGCGGTCGGGTTGCTTCTTGTATTATAAAAATATCCTCCGCCGTGCGGCCTGCGCGGGCACGCTCAATTCCGTTTTTGAGCGATTCAATGCCGCTCATACCTCCGGGGATTATGGCACGCAGTTTGGTTATTGCAAACTGCTCGGCATATGCTTTAACAATTCCCTCCCAGCCTTTAAGACAAACTACGTATATCTCGCCGATGAGCGGATGAGCCTGATACGCCGCCATGGTGTAAACCAAGATGGGGCGACCGTTTACGTTTATAAACTGGCTGGGGATATTTTGACGGTTGCGACCCGATTTGCCGCCCGCTAAAATTATGACCGCATTTTTGCCCTGCGCGGCTGCACTCTGCGGCACCGAAACCACAGGCTGATAGTTGCCCGTAAGCAACGCTTCTGCCGTTGTGTGAAGCACTTCGGCAAAGCGGCGGAGCTTTTTGCCCGATACGTCGTTTTCGCCCGATTCTATTTTGGCTATCGTGGAACGGGTTTTATAACCCATGGCATCAGCTAAATCCTGTTGCGACATTTTTAGCTCAAATCTGCGCTTCTTTATGTTTGCGCCAACCGACATTTTATCACCCCTTGCGGTTACTTGTGTATATTATAAATCAACATAGCGTGATTTTCAAGCGGCTTTTTTTAGATTATTTTGCAGAAATGTTGACTATTTGTTGATTTTTCTATACTATGTGAGGGTCTGCTAAAAAAGAAAGGTTGTTTTTAGATGAAAGTTGTTATCTTTAATTCAGGTCTCGGCAACCGCATGGGCGACTTCACCAAGACCCATCACAAATCCATGGCACTCCTTAAAAACGACGAAACTATTTTCCACCGCCAGCTCCGCTTACTGAGTGCGGAGGGCATTCGCGATTTTATTGTTACTACCGGTCCCTTTGAGGATCAGCTTAAGGCAGAGGCTGCGGATTTCCCCGAGCTTAATTTCACCTTTGTTCGCAACGATATTTATGATAAGACCAATTATATTTATTCTATGTATATTGCACGCGAAGCAATGGATGACGACCTCGTTTTCCTGCACGGCGACCTTGTTTTCAACCGCAATTTGGTTCACGACGTGCTGACAAGCAAGGAAGAGAACACCGCAACTGTTAACTTTAAGAAGGCTCTGCCCGAGAAAGATTTTAAGGGTCGTGTTAAGGACGGCAAGGTGCTTGAGGTTTCCATCAATATATTCGATAGCGACTGCTATGCTTTCCAGCCTTTTTATAAGTTAAGCAAGGCTACTGCTTCGGCTTGGATCGGCAAGGTGGTTGAGTTTATACATAAGGGTGAGGACCGCTGCTATGCAGAAAACGCTCTCAACGAGATTTTTGCGGCGCTCAACATCCGCGCCTTTGATTATGAGAACTACTATATCGATGAAATAGATAACCTCGATGATTACGCAAGAGTAACTGCTGAGATTCTGCCCTTTGATGAGGCAGACAAGGCTTTATTTGCATAAAAGCGGAGGGGACATATGACCGATACTAAAAAAGCCTACGGCTATACTCCCTCGCAATTTGCAAAATTTAAAAAGCATGCCTGGCTTATGCTTATAAGCTTCGGCCTTACTTACCTCTTTTTCTACAACGGCAGACAGAACATAAACCTCGTGCTCTCCCAGATGGCAACCGAGCTTGGCTCTACCACCTCGGCTATGGGTGTAGTATCCTCGGCACTTTTCTGGTTTTATGCGTTCGGTCAGCTCATCAATGGCCGACTGGGTGCATATTTTGGCTACAAGAAGTTTATGATGCTCGGCGTTGCCGCATCGGCGATTTTGAACGTTTTGATTTCGTTCACCTCGTCGATAACGGTTATCACCATTCTGTGGGGACTTAACGGATTCTTCCA
>JAZOPP010000123.1:0-1722 GCA_045655625.1 Acutalibacteraceae bacterium | reverse complement strand
TTCATCCGAGAGAACGCGGAACTTAAAGTGTGCAAGATACTTATTGCCCTTTGTGAGTTCTACGGGGAAGCCTACGTCGAGGTGACCGTTACCATTTCCGTTTGCGGTCACCTTTAAGTAACTCTTGCCCATGGTTTCGGCATCGAAGCCGTTTACATGCTCATCTTCCTCAGTATATGTGCCGATAGTTGCAGAGGAGCCGGAGCCTACAGATACGATTTCGTTTACGTTAGTGCCTGCTTCGAAATCGCCGGGGGCGGCAGGTTCTTCGGGTTGTGCGCCTAGGTTAATCTCAAACTCGTTAAGATGCGGATGAGAATACTTATCCTGAACGGTGGAGTAGGTTGTAAAGCCAACGGTCTGACCGTTATCCTTGAAGCCCATAATTACAACGTTGCCAACGCCGAAGTAGTTTTTATCGTCATTCTGCATATCGATAAGGATTTCATATACAGTGTTGCCATTAACTCCGGTCTTAGGGATGCAAAGGGTTTGCGAGTTGGAGCAGTGACCAGAGATATAGAAAAGGATGTTCTCTTTCTGAGAAATGAACTCATCCCAAACTTCCTGAGAATTGTTGGAATCCTCTCGGTTGTTGAGAGCGTACCAATCCTTACCGCCATCGTCGGTGTTCTGAATGTATCCGCCTTCAGAATTGAGGTGTGCATGGGTGATAACGATAGCCTGATGGTCGGAATGTGCATCTAAAACATCGCTTGCCCACTCAAGAACGGTATCACGGGGATAGATTTCGAGCGCCATAATGAGATACTTTTGACCGCCTGCTTCGATGGTATAGTATGCGTTTACAAGAGAATCGCCCGTTACCTCTTCACAGGTGATATAGCTATCACAATTGATAGTATTCTGGTTGAAGAATAAATCGAAATAGGTGGTCTTTCTCTCGATCTTGGGGTCGTATGCGGCCTTGCCGGTACCGCCATCGTAGTCGTGGTTACCGGGAGCCATAACGAACGGAATGCCTGCATTGTCGAGGAGCTTATATGCTGCATAAGCACGTCGCCACTCGGGTAGGGTTGCGGTCTGGGTTACGTCGCCGGCTGACATAACGCCCTGAATCTTATAGGTTTCCTTGTTGTTTACTATCCACTTGGTAATATCGGAATAGTAATCCGGATAGAAATCGTTTAAGTTCTGCTCATCGGGGAGAACAACAAAGGTGTAATCATAATTATCGGGATCAAACGAGGTGTAGTCAACATAGTTTTCGCTGCTGAAGTCCTTATAAACTGCGCTAAGAGCCAAGTCCTTATCAGCGGTTATAGTGGACTTAGCCGTATAGGTGTTGGTGCCATCGGTCCAATTTTGAAAACGCTTGGCAACAGGGATATAAACATGGCTGCGAATGTTGTATTCACTGCCCTTAAGAGCCCACTCGGAGAAAGCGCCGCTGCGGTCGCTTCCCGAATCATAGGTAATCTTAACGTATTCGTCGCCGAGGGTTCCGGGAACAACACTCAGATTGTCGAGGAAGATATGGCTGTTCTCTGCATAGTATACAAGACCAATAGAAACGGTCTCGTTGTTTCCGGAGTTGAAGGCAACGGTAGTGGTCTGGAAGTCGGCGCTGTACTCAACGCCAATCTTCTGGGCGGTGAGGAGAAGTTCGCCGCCATAAACCTCAACGCGCTCTAAATAAGAGGGTGCGCTGCCACAGATAGAGCTATTTATCTGCCAATCGAATGTAAATACATAGTCGGT
>JAZOPP010000122.1:0-1019 GCA_045655625.1 Acutalibacteraceae bacterium | reverse complement strand
ACCGAAAAGTTCTTCGGTATATTTCTGCACCTCCGACTGGAAGGCATCCGAGTAGTTAAGGTCAATATCAGGAACCTTATCACCCTTACAGCCCAAGAAGGTTTCGAACGGGATATCGTGACCATCGCCGCAGAGAGGCTCGCCACAAACGGGGCAATTCTTTTCGGGCAGATCAAAGCCGGAGCCAACCTCACCCTTTAGGAAAAACTCGTTGTGCTGACACTTTTTGCAATAATAGTGAGGTGCCAGGGGGTTAACCTCGGATATACCTGCCATTGTTGCAACGAAGGAGGAGCCAACCGAACCACGGCTGCCTACCAGGTAGCCGTTATCCTCACTGTATTTAACCAGCTTTTGTGCCGACATATACATGATGGAATAGCCATTATTTATAATGCCGCTAAGTTCTTTTTCGAGACGTTCCTCAACGTAATCCGGCAGCGGATCACCATACATATCGCGGGCGCGCTTGCGGCAAATATCGCGCAGCTCATCATCCGAGCCCTCGATAACGGGAGGATAGTTGCCATCCGGAACGGGGATAATATCGGGACTTATCTGCTCGTTTATCCTATTGGGGTTGGTTATTACTATCTCGCGCGCCTTTTCCTCGCCGAGATAGGAAAACTCCTCAAGCATTTCATCGGTTGTGTGGAGATAGAGCGGTGCCTGATGGTCGAAATCCTCAAAGCCTTGTCCTGCAAGCAGAACCTTACGAATGATTTCATCCTCTCGCTTTACGAAGTGAACGTCGCCCGTTGCTACAACGGGTTTGCCGAGCCGGTCACCCAACTCTACCACCTTGCGGTTGAAATCGCGAATTACGTCAAGATTTTTAACGTGGCGGAAACGGTTGGGTGTGACAACACCGCTGCGTTTATCAACGTGGTCGGGCTCTAAGGAGGCACGAACCATAAACTCATTATTACCTACGGGCTGAATTTCGAGATAATCATAGAAATCGGCTATTTCACAAAGCTTTTCATCACTAAAGCCTATATTATACATTTCATTTAGAG
>JAZOPP010000121.1:0-8144 GCA_045655625.1 Acutalibacteraceae bacterium | reverse complement strand
AGAGTAGTTGAATCCGACTCTATGTGCTTTCGGTAAATTTCAAGCTTTCGCCAAAGGCTTTGACTTCCGCAGTTCTGCATAATATTAAACAAACCCTCAAAGAGTTCAACAACGCGTTGTCCGTGCGTTTTAAGCATTTTTAAGCTTTCTGCATCAATATCATTGTTCTGACAGCCTTGCTCCGCTTTTTCGAAGGTCAAAACGGTTACGTCATTCCAAAGCATCATAATATCGGCGTATTTTTCTTGCTCTTTCGCCATCGCCGCGCGAGCCGCTTCTCTCTGTGCAACCATTTGAGCTTCCGTCTCAAAAATTCCACTCGCTACCGCCTGCAAATAACTGCTATATATTTCATCAATAGCATTAAATATCGCCGCTCTGTTTTCTTCGGTGAATTCTATTTTTACCGAGTTATATTTACGGGTTTTTACAAATTCCTTTCTCGCCTTGAAATAAAGTATCCCGCGTCTTTCGCTGATCCAAAACATATAAAAATCAAGATAATTGCCAAAGCCTATTATGGAGATCCCTTCGTTTATGGGAAGCTTCAATTCTTCGACTGCTTTTCTTTTTACACTTAAATATAAATCTTCTTGCTTGTTCAAGAGTATTGACTCTATGCTTTCATACATCCGTATCACCACCGTTCATCCATACGATCTACAAAATTATTATATCACAAATGCGAAAATACTTCAACATCCTTATACAAACAATTGAAATAATCATAAAAGTATGATATAATACTTCCATCGATCGATAAGTTTTGAGGAAATCTATGAAAAAATACTTAACTCTTTTTTTTACTATGCTCAAAATCGGACTCTTTACATTTGGCGGTGGATACGCCATGATAGCCTTGGTTGAAAATGAGTTTGTTGAAAAGAAAAAATATTTGGAAAAGGACGAGTTTCTCGACATGGTGGCGATTGCGGAGTCGACGCCAGGCCCTATCGCTATCAATGCGGCAACCTACATCGGATACAAGAGGGCGGGCGTTCTCGGCTCGGCTATGGCGACTGTTGGTGTTTGCATTCCGTCCTTTGTTATCATCTATGCCATCTCTCTTTTCTTTGACGCTTTTCTCTCGTTCACGATTGTTGAGTACGCCTTCCGCGGAATACAGGTCTGCGTGGTCTACCTCATTTTCTCGGCGGGACTCAAGATGCTCAAGCAGATGAAAAAAACGGCGTTTTCGCTCACCGTCGTCTCTGTTGTAGCCATTTGCATGATGATCTTCTCGCTCTTTGCTGTGAAATTCTCCACAATTTTTTACATTCTCATTTGCGGCTCGGCGGGTGTATTTATCTTTCTCTTAAGACACAATAAGGGGGAGACGAAATGATATACTTAAAATTATTTCTGACTTTTTTTGAAATAGGACTCTTTACCTTTGGCGGCGGCTACGCGATGATACCCCTCATCCAGCACGAAATGGTGGAGAAAAAGGGCTGGATATCGGATGATGATATTCTTGAGATAATCGCCATTGCCGAGTCAACTCCCGGTCCAATAGCGATTAACACAGCCACGTTCGTTGGCTATAAAACGGGCGGCGTTTTTGGCTCTGCCGCAGCCACCTTCGGTGTGGTTTTGCCCTCCTTTGTCGTAATATCCGTAATCGCTCGCTTGCTTAGCGAATTCAGCGACTTAAAGCCCGTGCAATATGCTTTTAACGGCATCCGCGCAGGTGTGCTTTCCTTGGTGTTCAAGGCGCTTTACACTATGTATAAAAAGGTAAATAAGGACCTGCTTGCATATATCATTATGGCGGCAGCCTTTGTGGTAACTGCGTTCCTCGAAGTGAACGTGTTGCTTGTAATTCTTGCTTGCGCCGTGTTTGGCATAGTATCCTCCCTTATAATTTCAAGGAAGGAGCGTGCACTTAAATGATTTATTTAGAACTTTTGTGGACCTTCTTTAAGATAGGCGCGCTCACCTTCGGCGGCGGTTATGCAATGCTGCCGCTCATCCAAAGCGAAGCAATTTCTCATGGATGGGTTACCCAGTCCGAAATAGTAAATTTCATAGCGGTAAGCGAATCCACCCCCGGTCCCTTCGCCATAAATATGGCAACCTACGTTGGCACCGACCAAGGCGGTGTTTTGGGCGCGATTTGTGCAACACTCGGCGTAGTTTTGCCATCCTTTATCATCATTCTTATCGTGGCTCGTTGCTATGAAAAATTCAAGACCAATCGCATCGTTGCAGGCGCAATGACAGGCCTTAAGCCTGCCGTTGTAGGTCTTATAGCCGCGGCTGTTGTTTCTATAGGAAAAACCGTATTTATCCCCATGGGATATACCTCGGCAATATTTAAAAGCGAGGGATTCTATCTATCTGCAGTTTTATTCCTCGGCATGTCGGTGCTCGCCTTTAAAAAGGTGCACCCGATAATAATTATCTGCCTCTCGGCTGTGTTGGGTATAGCCGCAGGCTACGCGTTTGGAATGTAAAAATAAAAAAGGTTGACTGTTTTTTCAGTCAACCTTTTCTTTTTATCTGTCTAAAACGTAATCAATAACCTTAATTTCCTGTCCGCCCTTTTTATAAACTCGCGGAACACGGTGTGAAACACTGCAAACGAGCTCATATCCAATGGTGCTGCATATAGAAGCGAGTTCATCGGCAGAGAGACCATCGCCGAACAGCGTTGCGCGTGTTCCTATTTCAACGCCCTCAATGCCACTCACGTCAACCACAGTCTGGTCCATGCAAACGTTTCCGAGTATAGGCGCCTTTTTGCCGTTAATCAGCATATAAGCCTTGCCCGATAGCGCTCTCGGATATCCATCAGCATAGCCCACAGCCACCGTTGCAACCGTCATATCACGGTCAGCGGTAAAATGCCTGCCGTAGCTTACGCTATCTCCCGCTTTAATCTTCTTAACAAACGAAACGGTCGAATAAAAATTCATAACGTTTTTAAGGGGCATGGTGCGCTTCATGTTGCGGTCGGGCATCAGTCCGTAAAGGATGATGCCGGGACGAGTGATGGTGCCGTGCTTGTCACCATCCAGCATAAGTCCCGCCGAATTGCAGGAGTGAATTTCCTTAAGCTCTGCGCCTGCATTTTTCAAGCGGTCGCAAGCGTTTATAAAACGTTCATACTGCTTTTTGGTGAACTCACCGTTTTCATCGCCGTCGCGGTCGGCAGTGGCATAGTGAGTAAATGCTCCCGTGATTTTAAGGGAGGGAAGCGAAACTGCGTTTATCATATCCTCAGTGCCCGAGAGAGCATCATCTCTGCAGTCAAAACCAAGCCGAGACATACCCGTATCAAGCTTTAAGTGGCACTCGATCTCAACGCCTGCACGTAGGGCCGCATTTGAAAGCGCCTTTGCATATTCAAGCGAAAAAATAGTTTGAACAATGCCGCCGTCAGCCAAGGAACGAGCATAATCCGCAGGGGTGTAACCGAGAATTATAATGGGGCATATAATGCCGTTTCTTCTCAGGTCCAGTGCTTCCTCTATGTTCGAAACGGCAAACATATCCGCACCGGCATTCTCAAGTATCGATGCGGTGACAGAAGCGCCGTGACCATAGGCGTTAGCCTTAACAACGGCAGCTATTTTACTGTTTGTGATTTTCCTTATTTCGGAAAAATTGCTAAGCAGAGCATCAATATCTATCTCCGCCCAGGTACGCTTTAGGTAGCCCATAAAGACCTCCGTAAAATTAAACGTTGAACAGGAATTCTACAACGTCGCCGTCTTTCATAACGTATTCCTTGCCCTCGGTGCGAACAAGGCCCTTAACTCTTGCATTGGCGAGCGATCCGGCCTCTGCGAGATCATCGTAAGCCACAACCTGAGCGCGTATAAAGCCACGCTCGAAATCGGTGTGGATTTTACCTGCAGCCTGCGGCGCTTTAAGACCATCGCGAATAGTCCAGGCGCGAACCTCTTTTTCGCCCGCAGTGAGGAAGGAAATAAGACCTAAAAGCGCATAGCTTTTCTGGATAAGACGGTCAAGACCCGACTTTTCCAGTCCAAGCTCGGATAAGAACATAAGCTTCTCGTCAGCATCCATCTCGGCGATATCTGCCTCCATCTGAGCACAGATGGGAAGCACCTGAGAGCCTTCCTCGGCTGCGAGAGCCTCAACAGCTTTGAGCTGTGCGTTATCTTCGATGCCGGCAGAGAAATCATCCTCACTCATGTTTGCGGCATAGATAATGGGCTTGGAGGTGAGAAGATCAATGGTGGAGAGAATTGCTTTCTCATCATCATCCATCGAAAGGCTTCTGGCACATTTGCCGGAATCCAGATGAGCATAGAGCTTCTGCAGGAAATCAACCTCGCCCTGGAGCGATTTATTTCCCTTTAACTCCTTGGTGGTTTTGGCTATTCTGCGTTCAACCATTTCCATATCCGAGAAAATGAGTTCGGTGTTTATGGTTTCAATATCGCGCAGGGGATCGATGTTTCCCTCAACGTGAATAATATTATCGTTTTGGAAGCAGCGAACAACGTGAACGATGGCATCAACCTCGCGAATATTTGCAAGGAATTTATTGCCGAGACCCTCGCCTTTAGATGCGCCCTTAACGAGGCCCGCAATATCAACGAACTCGATAACCGCAGGAACAATGGGCGGAACCTTGCTGCCGGATGTGTACATCTCGCAAAGCTTATCAAGACGCTCATCCGGAACCGAAACTACACCAACGTTAGGGTCTATGGTGCAGAAGGGGTAGTTGGCGGATTCAGCGCCTGCGTTTGTTATAGCGTTAAAAAGAGTTGACTTGCCAACGTTCGGCAGTCCTACAATACCAAGTTTCATTAAAATGCCTCCGAAAAAAATAACTATCAAAACAATTATAAAGCCAAACGCTAAATTTTACAAGAAAAATAATAAAAACACTTTATTTTAATAAAAGAATACTGTATAATAAACTTGTATAACTCTGTTTTGGAGGGAATTTTATGAAAAAACAGTTCACCGTGTCGCTCTCGCGCATTATAAAGGAGTTTTCACTCGAAACACTTTTTATGCCGGAGGATCCTGAAACCCTGCTTATAGGTAACACTGAAATCAACCGCCCCGGTCTTCAGTTGAGCGGTTATTTTGAATACTATGATAATCAGCGCATTCAGGTGCTGGGCAGAAGTGAGATAAGCTATCTTTATGAGCTTCCCGAGGATGCTTATTTAAAAGCTATCGACGCCTTTATGTCCACAAGCCCTGCAGCGGTAATCATAACCCGAGATATCGAGGTGAGGGAAGAACTGCTTGCCGCAGCCGAAAAATATTCTGTTCCGATTTTGCGCACCTCGGATTCAACTTCGGGCTTCTTGGCGGCGCTTATTTCGTTTTTAAACGTTCAACTCGCTCCGCGCATCACCCGCCACGGCGTTTTGGTCGAGGTTTTCGGTGAGGGTATTTTGCTGCTCGGAGAAAGCGGCGTTGGTAAAAGTGAAACAGCTATTGAGCTTGTAAACCGCGGTCACCGCCTTATTGCCGACGATGCAGTTGAAATCCGCCGTGTTTCCTCCAAATCACTCGTAGGCTCATCACCTGAAAATATCCGTCATTTTATCGAGCTTCGCGGTATAGGTATTATTAACGCAAGCCGAATCTTTGGCGTTGGTGCCGTAAAGCCCACAGAGAAGATTGATCTTGTTATAAATATCGAACCCTGGGATTCCTCCAAGGTGTACGATAGAATGGGTCTTGAGGATGAAACCACCGAAATATTAGGTATTTCCTTGCCCTCTATAACCGTTCCCGTAAAGCCCGGTCGTAACCTCGCCGTAATTATAGAGGTTGCCGCGCGTAACAACCGTCAGAAAAAACTGGGCTATAACGCTGCTCAGGCTCTGCTTGAACGTCTCGGCATGAGCGAGGCTAAGAGCAATGATGCAAACGATAAAACAGGATACACCAATTATTAAACAAACGAGGTAATTTTTATGTACAACTTAGGTATAGATTTAGGCGGCACCAACATAGCAGTAGGTGTTGTGAATGATAAGTTCGAGATAGTAGGTCGCGGCAAGAAAAAGACCAATTCTCCGCGTCCTGCAGAAGAAATAGCCGATGATATTGCCGCAGCATGCCGAATGGCACTTGAGGATGCAGGCATCACTTTAGCTGACGTTAACTCTGCAGGCATTGGTGCTCCCGGTAGTATTGACCCCGTCGGCGGCGTTATCGCAACTTCTAACAATCTCCATTTTGATAAGGTTCCCATGGTAGAACTTGTTTCTTCGCGTTTGGGTGGCATTCGCTGCTTTATTGAAAACGATGCTAATGCCGCAGCCTATGGCGAATTTATGGCAGGCGCAGGCAAGGGAACCAATGATTTCATAACCATTACACTTGGAACAGGTGTTGGCTGTGGAATCATAATCGGTGGCAAGCTGTTCACAGGCACTAACTATGCAGGTGGCGAGCTCGGTCACACTGTTATGATATACGGTGGCGAACAGTGCTCCTGCGGTCGAAAGGGCTGTTGGGAGACCTATGCTTCGGCAACCGCTCTCATTCGTCAGACCAAGGCTGCGATGGAGAAAAATCCTGATAGCCTTATGTGGAAAATCGCCGAAGAGAATCAGGGTAAAGTAAGCGGCAGAACTGCATTTGATGCCATGCGCCGAGGCGATGCGGCAGGTAAAGCAGTTGTTGACCAATACGTGCTTTACGTTGCTTGCGGTATCACCAACGTAGTTAACACCTTCCAGCCTGAGGTTCTCTGCGTCGGCGGTGGAATTTCGCATGAGGGCGAAACTCTTATTGCTCCCATCCGTGAGGATAATGAGAGTCAGCGTTATTCCAAAAACGTTGCAAAGCAGACCGAAATCAAGGCAGCACAGCTCGGCAACGATGCAGGTATTATTGGTGCTGCTTGCCTTTATAATCTCAATAAATAGGTGATGAAATGACGGCATTTTTAAAAGCGTTATCCAATTTAAAAATTGAATATTTGGAAAACTGCGCCATGTCGTCATATACGACCTTCCATATCGGCGGTCCTGCCGACGTTATGATAACTCCGCACGGCGAGGAGCAGCTAAAGCAAACGGTATCGCTCGCAAAAGAATGCGGCATTCCGTTTATGCTGCTTGGTAAAGGCTCTAACGTTTTAGTATCTGATGAGGGTATCGAAGGCGCGGTAATTCATATTGCCGAGGGCTTCGATAAAATCGAAAGAGCAGGCAATAACGTTATATGCGGTGCAGGCGCATCACTTGCGGCGCTTTGCGGCTTTTGCCTGCGCGAATCGCTTTCGGGACTTGAAACTGCCTATGGCATTCCCGGTAGTGTTGGCGGCGCGGTGTATATGAATGCAGGCGCGTATGGCGGCGAGATGAAGGATGTGCTCGTTTCGGTAACCTATATGAGTGTGGACGGCAGCATTCATAAAGCGAGCGGGGAAGAGCTTTGCCTTTCCTATCGCAAGAGCCGTTTTACCGGAACGGATGACGTTATCCTTTCAGCTGAGTTTGCGCTCGCCTGCGATACCGCCGATAATATCCGTGCAAAAATGGATGATTATATTGGTCGCCGCAAGGATAAGCAGCCACTTAATTTCCCCTCGGCAGGCAGCGTTTTCAAGCGCCCCGAAGGTCATTTTGCAGGCGCACTTATAGAGCAAAGCGGTCTTAAAGGCTATACCATCGGCGGCGCTCAAGTCAGCGAAAAGCACGCAGGCTTTATCATCAATATCGGCGGCGCAACCTGTGCCGACGTGCTTGCACTGATAGAGCATATTAAAAAAACAGTGTTTAATAATTTCGGGGTAGAACTCGAAAGTGAAATTATAAAAATAGGGAGGTAGCAAGGGATGGAACTTCTTATAGTAACCGGAATGTCGGGCGCAGGCAAATCGCATGCGGCAAACGTGCTCGAGGATATAGGATATTATTGCGTTGATAATATTCCGCCCTCGCTTATTACCACCCTGGTTGATATGATGGCAGCCAACAACGAGATTGAAAAGGCAGCCGTTGTTACTGATGTTCGAGCGCTCAAGCACTTTTCTGATATTTCTGCCGTGCTCGACCGCCTTGAGGAGAAAAAGGTTAATTTTAAAATAGCATTTTTAGATTGCGCGGATGAGGTGCTTGTCCGCCGCTATAAGGAGACCCGCCGCAAGCATCCGCTTGCCGCCTCGGGTCTTGATATTTCCGCTGCCG
>JAZOPP010000120.1:0-14664 GCA_045655625.1 Acutalibacteraceae bacterium | reverse complement strand
GTTTCCGACCACTGCTCCAACATTGCGGTTGCAATAATTGAATCGGAGCACGACTCCTTTAAAACCCACGAATACCTTAAAAACTATAAAAACGGCGATGAATTTTTCTCCGCCTGCTATAGCGAATATAAGGAACGTTTCTCTCTCTAAGAGCTCATTCCCCGAGGCCTTTGCCTCGGGGGTTTTTTATTTTTATTTGTTAACAAACTGTTAAGTTTTGTTTTAAATTTGGCGGCTAATATTTAAAATGAAGGAGGTGTCTGCCCATTGAAAAACGTTTGCGTTTTTAAGCGTTATGAAAAGAAATACCGCATATGCGCCGAACAAAAGGAGCGTTTGCTGCTGGCAATACACGAGCACCTCACCCCCGATAAGCACGGCAAAAGCCGCGTTATGAGCCTTTATCTCGACACGGAGGATTTTCGCCTTATCCGCGAATCGATAACCGCGGGTGTTTACAAAGAAAAGCTAAGACTTCGAAGCTACGGCGCTCCAACACCGCAACAAAAGATTTTCTTGGAGATAAAGAAAAAATATAAGGGCGTGGTTTATAAGCGGCGCGTATCTCTGCCGCTCTGCCGGGCTCTCGAATATATAGCGGGCGGACCGCCGCCGCTTGATAGCCAGATAATGCGCGAAATAGATTACGCCATGCACTGCTATGGTGCGCTCGAACCGCGAATGCTCATCTGCTGCGACCGCGAAGCGTTTTTTGCCACCGATGACGACACCGTGCGGCTGACCTTTGATGATAGAATTTCGTTTACACCAAACCCCTTAGGCTTTTCGGAGCAAAAGCCGCAGCCCGTTATTCCGCAGGAGGATATTATTCTCGAGGTGAAAACGGCGGGCGCAATGCCCCTGTGGCTTTCATATGCATTATCGGAATGCGGGGTTTTTTCGGCTCCGTTTTCTAAATACGGAACGGCTTATTCCAAACTTAACCACCCAATAAAGGAGAATACCCATGACTAAATTATTCAGCTCTGTTATAGCAGGCGGCTTCACCGCCGAGACCTATTGCTATTGCCTTCTTGCCGCACTCGGCTGCGGTCTGCTCACAGCCTTTGCCGCCTCCCGCAAGACCGACGTAAGCCGCGGCTTTACCTTAACGCTTATCATCCTGCCGATGATAGTGCAAACCGTTATCACCATGGTTAACGGCAACGTTGGCACGGGCGTTGCGGTTATGGGCGCATTCTCGCTTGTGCGCTTCCGCTCGGTGCCGGGCAGGGCACGCGATATTGCGGCTATTTTCCTATCGATGACGGCAGGTCTTGCCTGTGCGGCAGGCTATATTGCCATTGCACTGCTCTTCACTTTGTTTGTCTGTGCGGCGCTTATTATATTCGGCGCGCTGTCGGTAGGCGGCGCGATGGAATGCCGCATAACCGTTCCCGAAACCCTTAACTTTACCGATGCTCTCACAGAGGTTTTCGAAAAGCACACCTCATCCTATAAGCTCACCTCTATAAAAACCTGCAATATGGGCAGCCTATATAAGCTTAAATACCGCATAACCTTAAAAAAACCCGCCGCAATACGCGAATTTATTGATGACGTTCGCTGCCGCAACGGCAACCTCGAGGTGCTGGTTTGCGAATCGGCAGAAGGAAGTGACACCCTTTAATGAAACGCATATTAAGTTTGATTTTAGCGCTGCTCATTCTCTCACTTTCGGCGTGCGGCAAAAAGGCGGCTCACTCCCCCGATAGCGACACCGAGAGCGAAAACCCCTCGGCGCAGAGTGCAAATCTTGAGCAGATGGACACCACCTTTTCCAACCGCGATAAAACCACCGCCCCCGAGGGCAAGGTGACTGAAATCACCCTCTCGGGCAAGACCGCCTTTATCGCAGGCGAGGGCGCCACGGTAAAAAACGGCTGCCTTAAAATCACGGGCGACGGCGCTTATCGGCTTTCGGGCAGCTTCGATGGATATATCGAGGTTGATTCGGACCAAAATAAACTGCAGCTGATTTTAAGCGGTATCGAGATTAAACACAGGAAGGGCCCCGCTATTTATATTAAGACCGCCGATAAGGTATTCCTCACGCTGGAGGATAAAACCGAAAACACACTGTCTGATGGTGAGAACTATAGTTTCTCTGCCGATGACGGAGCCGACGGTGCACTTTTCAGCCGCGCGGATATAACAATAAACGGCAGCGGCTCACTCACGGTAAACGGTAATTATAAGCACGCCGTGGTTTCAAAGGATGACCTCGTTATAACGGGCGGCAGCATCACCGCCATCGCCAAAAGCACCGCGCTTGAGGGCAAGGACTGCGTGAAAATTTCCGATGCTAAAATAAATATCGATGCAGGCAGCGACGGTATTCGCTCAACCAACACCGAAGACCCATCGCGCGGCTTTGTTTATATCGAAGGCGGAGATATTTCCATTATCTCGGGCAACGATGGCATCCAAGGCGAAACCGCCACCATTATAGCGGGCGGCAGCATAGACATTTCCTCGGGCGGCGGCAGTGCAAACTCCTCGCAAAACACTTCGGGCGGTTGGAACGAAGATTGGATGCATCCCGGTCGTGGCGAGTTTTATTCGCCCGAAACCGAAACCGCCACAGAATCCGCAAAGGGCATAAAGGCCGCTTTGGAAATCGTTATTTCGGGCGGCACCTTGACCCTTGATACCGCCGATGATTCCATCCACAGCAACGATAATATAACCATAACGGGCGGCGATATAACCGCATCATCGGGAGATGACGGCGCCCACGCCGACTCCTCGCTTACCATAACGGGCGGCAAGATAAATGTTTTGAAAAGCTACGAGGGTCTTGAATCGACCGATATTAAAATTTCGGGCGGCGATATTACCCTTACCGCCAGCGATGACGGACTGAACGCCGCAGGCGGAAACGATTCCTCTGCGCTCGGCGGTCGCCCCGGAATGGGTCATTTCTCCGAG
Organism: Acutalibacteraceae bacterium; assembly: GCA_045655625.1. Taxonomy (GTDB): domain Bacteria; phylum Bacillota; class Clostridia; order Oscillospirales; family Acutalibacteraceae; genus SIG589. The sequence goes on along the minus strand of JAZOPP010000120.1, from coordinate 11,733 downwards.
GGAACGGGAAGCCTTGCTATCTCGGGCGGCACCTTAAGTATCGATGCTTCGGGCGATGGTGTTGATTCCAACGGCACCCTCTCCGTATCGGGCGGCAAAACCTTTGTGAGCGGTCCGCAAAACAGCGGAAACGGCGCACTCGATTATGGAGCCTCCGCCACCATAACGGGCGGCACCTTTATTGCAACGGGCGCAAGCGGCATGGCGCAGGGCTTTTCCTCTGCCGAAAATCAAGGCTCTATATTCGTGAACTTTTCGAGCGTGAGCGGCGGCACTGCCATCGCCCTTAAAAACGCTGCGGGTAAAACACTTGTTGAGTTTACTCCCCAAAAGGCTTATTCCTCTGCCGTTATCTCGGCTTTGGGCATAAACGAGGGCGAAACCTACTCCCTTTATATCGGCGGAGAAAAGATAGACGATATCTCTATGACCTCGCTTATCTATGGCTCCTCGGGCAGTATGGGAGGAATGGGCGGCCCCGGAGGAATGGACCGTCCCGACGGAATGGGTGGCCCGGGAGGCGGGCGCCCCGGCGGCAAATGGTAAAACAGCATTTACAAGCCGCGTTTTTTCGTTTATTATATTAGTGTAATTTCAAGGGAGGCAAAAGCCAATGGAACCGCAAAAGAAAATAATAATAGCCGACGACGAGCCCCGCATCACCGCTCTGGTGGGCGATTTTCTCGCCGCCGCAGGTTATAAAACGCTGATAGCGGGAGATGGCGAGGAGGCGCTTGCCGTTTTTTCGGAAAACCGCGATGCTTCGGCGGTAATATTGGATATTATGATGCCCGAGAAAAACGGCTGGGAGGTTTGCCGCGAGATAAGAAAGACCTCCTCGGTTCCCATTATTCTGCTCACCGCGCGCGCCGAGGAATTTGACCAGCTCATGGGCTTTGAGGCAGGCGCCGATGAATACGTAACCAAGCCGTTCTCCCCTGCCGTTCTCGTAAAGCGCGTTGAGGCACTGCTGCGCAGAGCACAAACGGAAGAGCAAAAAGATGACGGACTTCGCATTGAAAAGGAGGCATACGTTGCCTTCCTCGCAGGTGAGCAGCTTGAACTCACGGTTAAGGAGTTTGAGATACTCTCCTATCTTTATGAAAATAAGGGTCGTGTTTTCTCGCGCGACCAGATTCTTTCGGCGGTTTGGGGATATGATTTCGAGGGCGACACTCGAACCGTGGATTCTCATATGGCGCGGCTGCGCGTTAAACTCGGCGATTTTGGCAACCGCCACATAAAAACAGTTTACGGACTGGGATATAAATTCGAGGTGTAGGCGTGAAGGGAAAACTTTGGATAAGAATATTTCTCCGCATTGCGATTATTTTTGCGGTATTCTTTATAGTGCTGACCTGTGCAAACCGCCTCTTTTTGCCGCAATTTTTCCTCTCGAGCGAGAAGCGGCTGCTGCGCGAGCACGCAGATACGCTTTGTGCGCTCGATATTTCGGATAACACCGCCATTGCGGCTCATCTCGCCGAGATAAGCGACGCCCACAACTTTGAGGTGGAAATCTATAACAACCGCGGCGAGGTGCTTTATACCTCCTACGGCAGCCAGATTATTGATTTTTATTATAAAGGAAACCATGGGCTTTCGATGAACCATAAAAAGCTCGAGGTTAAAAAGACTGAGCATCTCAAGGATGGCAGTGTTTTCGAAACCGCTATTGATAAGCACACCAAAACCGAATACCTCATCTATCGCACGACGATGGGCGGCGGTATAAACGCCGAGCTGCGCGTGCAAACGGGACTGCTTAAAAACAGCGCCCAGATAGCCGAGCGGTTTATTGGTCTTGTGGCGCTTGCCTGCTTGTTTGCCGCGCTTATATGGACCTATTTTTCGGCACGCAAAATCTCGCGCCCCATAAGCGAGATGAGCGAAATAACCGAATCGATGGCGGCGCTCTCGTTCGACCGCAAGGTGAAAATCGATTCGGGCGATGAAATAGGCAGGCTCGGCAGCTCAATAAATCTTTTATCCGAGCGGCTGAGCACAACGCTTTCCGACCTGCAGAAAAGCAACGCTCAGCTGCGCGATGAAATCGAGCTTGAGCGACAGCTTGACAGCATGCGCCGCGGCTTTGTTGCCAACGTTTCGCACGAGCTTAAAACCCCTATTTCGATAATCAGCGGCTACGCCGAGGGGCTTAAATTGGATATAAACCCTGCATCGCGCGAGAGCTATTGCGACACCATTATTGATGAGAGCGAGCGCATGAACCGCCTGGTGCTGAGCCTGCTCGAATTATCGAAATACGAATCGGGACAAATCCCGCTTAAAAAAGAAATTTTCTCGCTGAGCGATATGGCGAAAAACTTGAGCGAGCGCATTTTTGCGGACTCGGCAGTCACGCTCTCCCTCCCGAATGAGGAACACCTGACGAACGCCGACCCGATGCAGATAGAACAGGTTCTTAAAAGCCTGCTCGAAAACGCCAAAAGCCACACTCCGCAAGGCGGCACCGTTTGCGTAAATATCTCCGAGCAGGATAATGCCCTGCGCACCGAGGTGCACAATAGCGGCAGTGCCGTTTCAGAGGAGCAGATGCCCAAGCTTTGGCAGAGCTTCTACCGCGGCGAGGAATCGCACAAGCGCGAGCAAAGCCGCTTCGGACTCGGACTCTCCATCGTGAGCGCCATCTGCAAAATGCACGGGCATTCCTGCGGCGTTTATAACACCAAGAGCGGTGTTTGCTTCTGGTTTGAAACCGATAAACCCGACCAATAGAATAAACCCCCGTTCGGCTGAACGGGGGTTTTGTGTTTTTTCTTATTCTTCGGTTTCAATGAGTTCAACGTCTTCTGCTGCTATCTGGGTTTCAACGAACTCAGGCTCGAGCTTCTTTATAACCTTGGAGAGATAAATTGTCGAATAAAGGTCGGCAATACCATCAAGGATAAAGGCGATACCAACGATGCGAACAAATGTGATCGAAACGGCATCGGACTTTAAGATTATGATAAGGCCGAACAGCGTCATAACTGCGGCGGCGATAAGTACTGTCCACCAACGCTCAGCTCCGTTTTTGCCGAGGCTCATTGCGTGCATAATTTTATAAATACCGTCAACCACTAAGATGATTCCGAACACAAGCCAAAGAACGCTTGCAAAGGAGAGCGGTTTTATGAAAATATAAAGGCCGAATGCGGCGAGCAGCGCACCCGCTACCAGCGAGGTGGCGGCAAAAACGCCCCTTTGCTGCGACTTAACGTAACGCACTATAACGATAATGCCGATAAGCGCAAAGAATGCGGCAACGCAGTAGCACAGCAGCTTGGTTGAATTCTTTGGGAAAAAGGCGAGCACGATACCCAACAAGATAATAACTGCGGATGAAACCGTGTATTCTTTTCGGAGGCTCTTTAAGAGATTAGCTATTTTTCCCTTCATTTTAAAAACTCCTTAAATTTATTTTTCCTTATAATAAAGGCGGCAATGGCAAAAGCCTTCAAACTCAGGGTCGGCTATTTGCTTGCGGAATTCCTCACACATGCAGATGTTCTCCTCGGTTTTGGGCAGACGGCAGGGACAATAGCCCTCCTTGCGGCGAAGACCCTCGCGAATCTTCTCGGCAACCGCCTTATCGGGGTTGAAATAAATCTTCATTTTGCCACCTCTTTTCTTTATTATTTTACCATATTTTCTGCATAAATCAATACTTGACATCAAAAATTAAAATGGTAAACTAAAATTGCTCGGAGGTGGTTTCTATGTTTAAATACGAGCTTCATATGCACACAAGCGAATCCAGCGCCTGTGGCAAAAACAATATTCACGAAATGATAAAAAAATATAAAGCCGAGGGCTATGCCGGCGCGGTTATAACCAACCATTTTTTCTACGGAAACACCTGCATTGACCGCACCCTGCCGCCCGAGGAATTTGTAAAACAGTTTTGCGCCCCCTATTTTGAGGGACTGGCAACCGCCAAAGAGCTGGATTTTGATTTGCTTTTCGGCATTGAGGAGAATCTGGGCGGCGGAAAAGAATTCCTCATTTACGGTATAACACCTCAGTTCCTTTTAGAGCACACCTATCTTTTCGCTCCCGAGATGAACACCTCGCCCTATCGCTTTAAAATGCTTGAGTGCTGGGTGACTGAAGCCAAAAAGTGCGGCACACTTATTGCGCTCGCACATCCTTTTCGCTCACGAGCATATATTAAAGACCCCGATTACCTACCCGACAGTTCACTTTATGAGGCGGTGGAAGTTTATAACTACTGCAACACACCCGAGGATAACCAAAAGGCTATGGACTTTTTCGCCGATAGCGATAAGATAAAAATATCGGGCAGCGACCTGCATTCTATCGAGTTTTCGCAGTCCTCAGGGGTGCTACTGCCGCGCCGCGCAAGGGATGAAAATGCACTGGTTGAGCAGCTCCGTGAGGGCAATTTTGAGCTACTTTTACCAAAAATTTAGCAGTTTAGCGCTTAAAAGCAAAAAAGCGTTGACAACCCCTTAAAAATGTGGTATCATCTCATCAAACGTTTTGATGAGGAATAAGCGATTTTTCTTTTCTTTCAGAGAGTCGGCGGTTGGTGTGAGCCGATGGACGGAATCTTCGCAAGCTCGCCTCTGAACGGCCTTACCTAACGGATTTTTCCAATTAAGTGGGACGGTGCCTGACCGTTATTGCAGGGAGTGATGTTTGTCACGGTGAGTGGTCGCGCGAGCGGCAAAAAGAGTGGTACCGCAAGATTTTTATTTAAATTATAAAGATCCTGTCTCTTTGGTTTGAGGCAGGATCTTGTTTTTTTATCAAAAAAATGCGTTTTACCCCTTTAAATTTATTTCAATATATTATATAATATATTGAATATTCCTATTTTGGAGGCAATCTCTATGCTAACACTTGACAAGATATTTCACGCATCGGTAGTGCTGAAGGACATTGTGAGAGCAACGCCCGTTGTTCGCGCGCCCGGCATTGCCGAGGATTGCGAGCTATATTTAAAGCCCGAAAACCTGCAGAACACAGGCTCGTTTAAGCTTCGCGGCTCGGGCTATAAAATCGCCATGCTATCTGAGGAGGAGAAGCGCCGCGGCGTTATTGCCTGCTCGGCAGGAAACCACGCTCAGGGCGTTGCACTCGCCGCAACCAAAAACGGCATTGATTCGCTCATCTGCCTGCCCGACAGCGCTCCCATCTCCAAGGTTGAAGCAACCAAGGCATACGGCGCCAAGGTTTGCTTAGTTGAGGGCTGCTATGATGATGCTTATAAAAAGGCTCTCGAGCTGCGCGATGAAAAGGGCTACACCTTCGTTCATCCCTTTGATGATGAAAACGTTATCGCAGGTCAGGGCACTATAGGTCTTGAAATTGCAAACGATTTAAACGATGCCGATGCAGTTATCGTTCCCATCGGCGGCGGCGGTCTTATTTCGGGCGTGGCATACGCGCTTAAATCCATCCGCCCCTCGATAAAGGTTTACGGCGTTCAGGCGGCAGGCGCTCCGAGTATGTATAACTCGATTAAGAGCGGTCACATTGAAACGCTTTCTTCCGTTTCAACCATTGCCGACGGTATTGCCGTTAAGCAGCCGGGCGAAAACACCTTTGAACTAATTAAAAATTACGTTGATGATATTGCCACCGTTACGGAGGATGAAATTGCTTCCGCCATCTTGGCACTTATTGAAAAGCAGAAGATGATTGCTGAGGGCGCGGGCGCCGTTTCGGTTGCCGCTGCAATGTTCGGAAAGTTCCCCGTGAAGGGCAAAAAGGTAGTTTCTCTCGTGTCAGGCGGTAATATCGACGTTACCATCCTCTCGCGCGTTATCGAGCGCGGTCTTATGAAGACCGGCCGCACCAGCAGCCTGCTTATCGAGCTTATTGATAAGCCCGGTCAGCTTAAGGATGTTTCGCGCATCATCGCCGATTGCGGCGGCAACGTCACCAGCGTTCACCACGAGCGCAACTCCGCAACCGAGAGCGTTACGGGCTGCTACCTCCGCGTGGTTATGGAAACCCGTAACTACGAGCACGTGCAGGAAATAACCGCCGCGCTTAAAAACGAAGGCTTTAAGATTGTTGAGGGATAAATTATGAAAACAGTACATACAACTAACGCACCCGAAGCGATAGGCCCTTATTCGCAGGCCATAATTTCGGGAAATATGGTTTTCACTTCGGGTCAGATAGCTATTAACCCCGCAAGCGGCGAGGTTGAGGCAGAGGGCATCGAAGCACAGACCGAGCAGGTTTGCAAAAACCTATCCGCCGTTTTAACTGCAGCAGGCAGCAGCCTCCAGCAGGTTATAAAGACCACCTGCTTCCTATCAGATATGGCAGATTTCGCCGCCTTTAATGCGGTATATGCCAAATATTTCACGGGCAAGCCCGCCCGCTCCTGCGTTGCCGCCAAGGCTCTTCCCAAAGGCGTGCTCGTAGAGGTTGAAACAATAGCAGAGATTTAAGGAGATTTCTTTTTATGATGGATGCCAGCAAATACGGGGTGGGATATTTCCGTGCCCCCGGTGTACATAACAAGTGGGTCGAAAAGGACCATATAGAAAAAGCGCCCCAGTGGTGCAGCGTTGACCTGCGCGACGGCAACCAGAGCCTTGTTATCCCTATGAGCCTTGAGCAGAAACTTGAGTTTTATAAGCTTCTCTTAAAGCTCGGCTTTAAGGAGATTGAGGTTGGTTTCCCTGCCGCCAGCGAAACCGAATATGAGTTTTTGCGCACCCTCATCGAAAACGATATGATACCCGACGACGTTACGGTTCAGGTGTTAACCCAGAGCCGCGAGCACATTATCCGCAAGACCTTTGAGGCTTGCAAGGGCGCTCCCAACGCGGTTATTCATTTCTATAATTCCACCAGCGTTGCTCAGCGCGAGCAGGTGTTCAAAAAGAACAAGGAAGAGGTTAAGCAAATCGCTATCGACGGTGCAAAGCTGGTTAAAAAGCTTGCCGCCGAATACGAGGGCAACTTCCGCTTTGAATATTCGCCCGAGAGCTTCACGGGAACCGAACCCGAATATGCGCTTGAGGTTTGCAACGCCGTGCTTGATATACTCGAGCCCTCGCCCGAAAACAACGTTATCATCAACCTACCCGTTACCGTGGCAATGAGCATGCCCCACGTTTATGCAAGCCAGGTTGAATATATGTGTGAAAACCTTAAATACCGCGAGAACGTTACCGTTTCGCTCCATCCGCATAACGACCGCGGAACCGGCGTTGCCGATACCGAGCTTGCACTCTTAGCAGGTGCGGACCGCGTTGAGGGAACCCTCTTCGGCAACGGCGAGAGAACCGGCAACGTGGATATCATCACCCTCGCTATGAATATGTATTCCCACGGAATCAACCCCGGTCTTGACCTCTCGGATATGCCCACCATCGTGGACACCTATGAGAAATGCACGGGCATGCACGTTTACGAGCGCTCGCCCTATGCAGGTGCGCTTGTGTTTGCCGCATTCTCGGGCAGCCACCAGGACGCTATTGCAAAGGGTATGAACTGGCGCGGTGAGAAGCATCTGCACGGTTGGACCGTTCCCTATATCCCGATTGACCCGACCGATATCAGCCGCACCTACGATGCCGACGTTATACGCGTTAATTCCCAGAGCGGCAAGGGCGGAATCGGTTATCTGCTTGAGCAGACCTATGGCTATAGCCTGCCGCCTAAGATGCGCGAGCACTTAAGCTACCTCTGCAAGAGCATTTCCGACCATGAGCATCGCGAGCTCAAGGTTGAGGATATTTTAGAGATATTCAAGAAAAATTATCTCAACCGCCAGGAACCCATTTCGATAAAGAAGATGCACTTCACCCAGGGTGCCGAGGGCGTAGAGCTGTTTATAACCCTCGCACGCGGCGATGAGGAGAAGACGCTCCACACCGTTGGTAATGGTTCGCTCAACGCAGTTTCCACCGCACTCAAGACCTTCACGGGCACCGAATGCAAGCTGCGTGATTACACCGAGCACAGCCTTGAGGGCACAGGCTCCAACAGTACCGCCGTTGCCTACATAAGCATTGAGCTTGACGGCAAAATTTTCTGGGGCGCAGGCAAGGATACAGATATTATCCGCGCAGGTGCCGATGCTCTCGTGAGCGCATATAACGCACTTTTAACCAAGTAAGGAGAATTACTATGGGAATGACCATGACTCAAAAAATTCTGGCCGCCCACGCAGGACTTGATAGTGTTTCTGCTGGCCAGCTTATCTCCGCCAAGCTCGATATTGTGCTCGGCAACGATATTACCACCCCCGTTGCGGTAAACGAATTCAGCAAGGCAGGCTTTAGCTCTGTTTTTGATAAGGACCGCATCGCAATAGTGCTCGACCACTTTGTTCCCAACAAGGATATAAAGGCTGCCGAGCAATCCAAAACCTGCCGCGAGTTCGCTTGCGGACACTGCATCAGCCATTTTTATGACGTTGGCAAAATGGGAATAGAGCACGCACTCCTGCCCGAGCAGGGTGTTGTTACCGCGGGCGACTGCATCATAGGCGCCGATTCTCACACCTGCACCTATGGTGCGCTGGGCGCATTCTCGACCGGCGTTGGTTCAACCGATATGGCAGCAGGTATGGCAACCGGAACCGCTTGGTTCAAGGTTCCCTCTGCTATGAAATTTAATCTCACGGGCAAGCTGCCCGCTAACTGCAGCGGTAAGGACGTTATTCTTTACATTATCGGCAAGATAGGCGTTGACGGCGCGCTCTACCGCAGCATGGAGTTCACGGGTGAGGGCGCACATTCGCTCTCGATGGATGACCGCCTCTGTATCTGCAACATGGCTATTGAAGCAGGCGCTAAAAACGGCATCTTCCCCGTTGACGACGTAACTCTCGAATATATGAAGGGCCGCTGTGAGCGCGAGCCCGTTATCTTCGCCGCAGATGATGACGCAGTTTACGATAGCGTGATGGATATTGACCTTTCCACCCTCGAGCCTATCGTTGCCTGCCCCCACCTGCCCGAAAACACCCGTCCTGCCAAGGAGCTTTCCGATATAAAGATCGATCAGGTTGTTATCGGCAGCTGCACCAACGGCAGAATGGAGGATATGGAAACCGCTTATCGCGTACTTCGTGGCAAAAAGGTTGCCGATGGAGTTCGCTGCATTATAATCCCCGCCACCATGCAGATTTATCGCGAGTGTGTTGAGCGCGGCTACGTTACTGCATTTATCGATGCCGGCGCCGTTGTTTCCACCCCCACCTGCGGACCCTGCCTCGGCGGCTATATGGGAATTCTGGCAGCAGGCGAAAAGTGCATTGCCACCACCAACCGCAACTTCGTAGGTCGTATGGGCCACGTAGAGAGCGAGGTTTATCTCGCCTCTCCCGCAACCGCTGCCGCCAGCGCAATAACCGGCGTTATAACCCCTCTGGAGGAGTAATGATGAACACACAAGGAAAAGTTTTTAAATATCCCGATAACGTTGATACCGACGTTATCATCCCTGCCCGCTATTTAAACACCCCCAAAGCAGAGGAGCTTGCCAAGCACTGCATGGAGGATATCGACGATACTTTCGTATCGCGAGTGAAACCGGGCGACGTTATCGTTGCAGGCTTCAACTTTGGTTGCGGCTCATCGCGTGAGCACGCTCCGCTGGTTATCAAGACCTGCGGCTGCGGCTGCGTTATTGCCAAGAGCTTCGCACGCATTTTCTACCGCAACGCAATAAATATCGGAATGCCCATCCTTGAATGCCCTGCCGCTGCCGAGGAGATTGCCGATGGCGATGAGGTTGAAATCGATTTCACCACCGGCATCATCACCGATAAGACCACGGGCAAAACCTATAAGGCCGAGCCCTTCCCCCCCTTTATTCAGAGCATAATCGAAAAGGGCGGACTTTTAGCATCTCTGCGAGGTTAATAAAATGGAAAAGAATATTGCAGTTATAAGGGGCGACGGAATAGGCCCCGAGATAGTAAACGAGGCTATCGGCGTTTTAGATAAGATTGCCGAACTTTACGGACATAAATGGACCTACGTGGACGCCGATATGGGCGGCTGCGCCATTGATAAGCACGGCGACCCGCTGCCGCAATCGGAGCTTGATAAGTGCCTGCAGTCGGACAGTGTGCTGCTTGGTGCCGTTGGCGGCGATAAGTGGAATTCGCTGCCCGGCGATAAGCGCCCCGAAAAAGGCCTGCTTCGCCTGCGCGAGGGTATGGGAGTTTACAGCAACAACCGCCCCGCAAAAATCTGGCCGCAGCTGGCAAGTGCTTCTCCGCTCAATGCCGAGATAGTTAAAAAAGGCATTGATTTCATAATCGTGCGCGAGCTTATAGGCGGAATTTATTTCGGCAGTCATCGCACCGAGGAGAAAAACGGCGAGCAGAACGCAATCGATGAAATGTGCTACTCCGAGAGCGAAATCGAGCGTATCGGCCGCATAGGCTTCGAGACCGCCAAAAAACGTGGCGGCAAGCTCTGCTCGGTTGAAAAGAGCAACGTGCTCGATACCAGCCGCCTCTGGAAAAAGGTTATGCACCGTCTTGCAGAGGAATACCCCGAGGTTGAGCTCTCTGATATGCTGGTTGACAACTGCGCTATGCAGATAGTTAAAAATCCCGCTCAGTTCGACGTTGTGGTGACCGAGAATATGTTTGGTGATATTCTCTCGGATGAGGCTTCGATGATAACCGGCTCAATCGGTATGATCCCCTCCTCCAGCCTCGGCGACGGAACAAGAGGACTTTATGAGCCTATTCACGGCTCGGCTCCCGATATAGCGGGAATGGATATTGCAAACCCGATAGGCACCATCCTCTCGGCTGCAATGATGCTTAAATATAGCTTCGACCTCGCACCGGAGGCCGACGCTATCGAGGCGGCGGTCAGCGCCGTGCTCGATATGGGTTACCGCACTGCAGATATTATGCCTGCCGATAAGGACGAGGCAGCAAAATGCCGCAAGGTTGGCTGCAGTGAGATGGGCGCCCTCATAAAGAAAAACCTAACGAAAGGAAGATAACATGCTCTTATCAGGCGCAGATATTTTGGTAAGAACACTGATCGAGCAGGGAATAAAAACCGTTTTCGGTTATCCCGGCGGTCAGATAATAAACGTTTATGACTCGCTTTATAAATATCGCGATGAATTGAACCACGTGCTCACCGCGCATGAGCAGGGTGCGGCTCACGCCGCCGACGGCTATGCCCGAGCAACGGGTGAGGTCGGCGTTGTTATCGCCACCTCGGGTCCCGGCGCCACTAATCTGGTAACGGGAATTGCAACCGCTTATCTTGATTCGGTTCCGATGGTTGCCATCACGGGCAACGTTCCCAGCTCTCAAATCGGTACCGATAGCTTCCAGGAAATAGATATAACGGGTATTACGTTACCCATAACCAAGCACAACTATTTCGTTGGTCGCATTGAAGACCTGGCAGACACCGTTCGCGAGGCGATAAAGCTCGCAAAATCGGGTCGCCCCGGTCCCGTACTTATCGATATCCCCAAGGATATCCAGATAGCAAAATATGAATACGAGCCTGCCGAAAAGGTGGTTCCCGATGAGCCGCGTGCCGCGAGGGACAAGCGCATAGAGCAGGCGGCAGAGATTATCAACGAGAGCGCTCGCCCCTTCATTTATTTCGGCGGCGGTTTGCTCTCGAGCGGTGCCAAGGATGAGCTTTTAGCCCTCGCCGAAAAAATCGATGCTCCCATCGGCTGCTCGATGATGGGTCTTTCGGGCATCCCGACCGACCATCCCCGCTTCCTCGGAATGCAGGG
>JAZOPP010000119.1:0-2241 GCA_045655625.1 Acutalibacteraceae bacterium | reverse complement strand
ATTGCAAAGCCTTACTATGGTAACGTATTCGTAGGCTGGTATAGTCTTGAGGGCCTCGTATCCACCTCTGACACCATTTCTTACGGTGATTCCGCAGATTGCATTGCAACTTTCACACAGTATAACCAGATTGTTGATGGTGATTTCTCGGTTGGTGATGGTCTAGATTCCTGGATAAATGTTAAGCTCAACGCAATGAATTTCTCGGCTACCACAGGTAAAGATGATGCAAACGGTATGAAGGCCCAAACCTATAGCGATGCTATGATGTCGGCTAAATACCCCGTAACCGTTAAGAAGGATACCACCTATGTGATGTCCTATAATATGAAAATAAACTCCTATGAGCCGACCGGAACCAACGCTCCTGTATATGGTATGATGGTTGCCGGCAGCACTAGTGGTGCAAACGGTTGGGGCAACTGGCCCAAACTTGGATGGTATAGTATCCGCATTCGCTCCTCCGAGGATCATAGCAAGTTTATAAAGTTCGAAAAATTCAATTCTATCCAGAATTATCAAATCTATATAGACGATATCGCCGCCGCTTGTGGAACAGGTTGGTTAGACGTTGTTGTAGAATTCAATACTGGCTCCGATACCACCACTTCAACCGATGGTAATATGTTTGCCGATTCCGATACTGCAACCTTCTATATGGCAATGTGCACAAATAAGAGCAAAACCGATATTGATTATGATAATATCAGCTTCGGCGAGAAGAAGACCGTTGCCTATTCGGGCAAAGAAAACGTACGCGTTGAGCAGGAAGGCGTAAGCCCCGTAGCACCGGGACTTGAATATAACTTCAAACTGCTCCACGATGATGAAGTAACTCTCAAAACCGTTAAGTATAACGGCAAGGATATAACTGCAACCGACGGCGTTTATACCGTAACTCTCGTAGATGGTGCCGCCATTGCGGTTACCGCATCTAATGATGATGAGTATCCCGAGCAGGGCAAGGATTTTGATGGAAATTCGCTTGATAAGTGGGATATCCCGCTCTATAATATCCCCGTTTGGGAAGGCGATACAGTATATCAGGAGAATATCCTCTTCTATCCAGGACGAGATGGCGCAAAACTGCTCTATCCCATTGACAACGTAATCTCCGTTCGCTCTTATGACCTTGAAACCTACTACGTTAAGGGTGTAGATTTCGATATTGTAGATGGCAAGTTCGTACTTCTCAAGGGAACAAGCATTCCCGTATTCCGCACCAAGCCCCTCTTAACCGAGGAGGATAAGGAATACTCCGACAGCAACAGCAAGGCATCCGATACCGATGGTGTTAAGGTTGCAAGATATTGGGAGTATGATACCTGCAACTATGCCCTTTCTATAACCTATACCCATAGTAAAAAATGGGCAGATGGTTATCAGGGAACCGCGCAAAAATCGCTCACCTCCCAGCTTACCTCTGTTATGAATAAACTCGAAAACGGCGAGGACGTTCACGTAGTATTCTATGGCGACTCCATGACCAGTGGTATGAGCGCCAGCGGCGGACTTTGTAACGTTTATGACACAAGCAATACGGTCAAAACCACTCCTTACGGTTGGTGGCTGCCGCCCTTCACTCCCAACTGGATGACCATGTTCATTGAGGGACTTAAAACTGTATACCCCGATTCAAACATAACCTGGGAGAACTTATCTCTCGGCGGTCAGACCGCAGCTTGGGGAGCAGCTAACATAAAAGCTCGTTATAAACTGCTCGAAAAAGAACCCGATCTGTTCCTCATTGGCTTCGGAATAAACGATGACGGTAAGGGCAACGTAACCAAGGACGCCTTCAAGGCAAGCACCGCAGGAATAATTGATTTCATTAAAGAAACCAAGAGCGATACCTCTATACTGCTTTATGGCGGTAACGCGGTAAACGATTCGATATCAATCTATGAGCAGGCAACCGAAAAGCTCTTTGCCGATGCGCTTTATGAACTCGGCGATGAGTATGATGATGTTGCCGCTACCAGCCTTACCGATATCTATCTTGATATAGCAAACAGCAAGGAACCTGCCGACTATATGGCTGACCTTGGTGTTCATGCAAACGATTTCGGCTGCCGTATCTATGCACACACAATGCTTTCTGCAATGTCTCCTGCACCTGAAGTTGAGGGTGAACCCGGCGATTTCGAAGCAGGCACTAACGTAAACGAAATCGTATCTGTAGGCTCCGGCTCCGCTGCAACTATCGGCACATATACTGAGGAAGATGAGCATGTAAACGGC
>JAZOPP010000118.1:0-7408 GCA_045655625.1 Acutalibacteraceae bacterium | reverse complement strand
TAATCTTACGCCCGACACCAACCATTGTGCCACGCGTTAATAATCGTTATAGATACAGAATAATAATCAAATGCAGGCTAAGCAATCGCACGAGAGAACTTGTTACAAAGGCTTTAGATGCATTTTATAAAACCGATATGGGTAAAAAGTCAACAATTTCGGTTGACGTAAACCCTGAAAGCAACGTTTAAGGAGTTTTTTAATGGCAATCAGAAATATTGTTACAGATTCAGATCCGATTCTGCGCAAGACTTGTCGCAGCGTTTTAAATTTTGATGACCGTCTTGCACAGATTCTTGATGATATGGCTGATACAATGTATGAGGCAGATGGCTGCGGTCTTGCAGCACCGCAGGTAGGTTTTTTGCGCCGCTTCTGCATTGTTGACGTTGGTGATGGCATCATTGAGCTTATTAATCCTGTTATAACTGAGCAGAGCGGCACCCAAAGCGGTGAAGAAGGCTGCCTTTCTTTCCCGGGGGAGTTTGCTGTTGTTGAACGTCCTATGACCGTTACTGTTAAAGCGCAGGACCGTTATGGTAAGACCTTTACCGTTACGGGCGAGGGTTTAAAGGCTCGCGCTTTCTGCCATGAAATTGACCATTTAGACGGTATCGTTTATAAAGACAGAGTAAAAAAGAACGGATAAAATTATGAAAATAGTTTTTATGGGAACGCCCGATTTTGCAGCATCATCGCTCAGGGCGTTAATCAAAAATCATGATGTTATCGGTGTCTTCACACAACCCGATAAATACGTTGGCAGGCATCACGTTTTAACACCACCGCCCGTTAAGGTTTGTGCGCTGGAAAATAATATTCCGGTTTATCAGCCTAATAGTTTGCGAGATGGTGAGGCTTTTGAAATACTTAAAAAGCTTTCTCCCGATGCTATTGTCGTTGCGGCATATGGTAAGTTTTTGCCTAACGAAATATTAGAATTACCCAAATACGGCTGCATAAACGTACATGCCTCCTTGCTTCCTCGTTTGCGTGGTGCTTCTCCGATTCAGTGGTCGATAGTAACCGGTGAAAAGCAAACGGGAATTACCACAATGTATATGGCTGAAGGCATGGATACGGGTGATATGATAGACTCGGTTGTTACTGAGATTACCGAGGATGACAACTTCGAATCACTTCATGATCGTTTGGCAGAACTTGGCGCCGATATTATTTGTAAAACGCTTCAAGGACTCGAAAATGGAACTGCCGTACGCACTCCGCAGGATGAAGCGCTTGCAACTTACGCCCCGATTATAAAAAAGGAAATGGGAAATATTGATTTTTCCAAGAGTGCAACCGAGATACGAAATCTCGTGCGTGGTTTTGACCCGTGGCCGTCTGCTTTTACTTTTTGGAACGGTAAACGTATCAAGGTTATGAGCGCATCGGTTCCCGATATAAAAACCGATTCACATCCCGGAACGGTTTGCTGTGTGGAGGGCGGTATATTCGTTGCTTGTGGTGACTCTACCGTTATATGTTTTGATAGAGTTCAGCTTGAGGGCTCAAAAGCTATGTCGGGCGCAGAAATGATGCGCGGACATAAAATCGAAAAAGGAATGAAGTTTGGTGAGTAATCCGCGCAAGGTGGCGGCCGAGGCGCTGCTGCGAGTTGAAAAAGATAAAGCTTATTCTAACATTGTTTTAAACGATTCTATAAAGAGCGCGGAATTAAATAAGAGTGATGCTGCATTTGCTGCTAAACTGTTTTACGGAGTTTTAGAGAGAAAAATCACGCTCGATTATTATATAAGAGCGCTATCATCTCAGCCGCTTAGCAAGGTATCTGCTTTAACACTGCAGGTTTTGCGTTGCGGCATCTACCAAATTTTATTTATGGATAAGGTTCCGGATTCGGCTGCAGTAAACGAAGCTGTTAAGATTATCAAAAAATCCAAGGAATCTCGCTCGTTTGGTTATGTAAATGCAGTTTTGCGCAATTTTCTGCGCCAGAGACCGCAGTTGCCAAAAACCAATGATATTAAGGGACTTTCGGTTAATTATTCTTGCGGTGAACAGCTTGTGCGGCTTCTAATTGATGATTATGGAATTAAAGATACAGAAGCCTTCTTAAAATGCTCGCTTGATGAGTCCGCGTTATATATCAGGGTTAATCCTCTAAAAAACGGTGCTGACGAACTGACGGAGTTACTCGAAAAGCAGGGAATAACTGCAAGTGCTACTGCGTTGCCTAACGCTTTACTGATTAAGGATTCCGGCAGTGTTGAGAGCAATCCGCTATATGCTGAGGGGAGATTTCACGTTCAAGATATGTCCTCGCAGGTTTGCGCATCGCTTTTAGAGGCAAAACCGGGCGATTCTTTTATAGACCTTTGCTCCGCACCTGGTGGCAAGACTTTTACTGTGTGCGAGCATATGCAAAACAACGGCAAAATCATTGCCTGTGAGCTTTATGAGCACAGAGTAGGATTGATTGAGGCAGGAGCTAAACGCCTCAATTTGACGGCAATTGAAGCCCGTTGTGCCGATGCTACGGTTTTAAACAATGAATATATTGGTGGTTACGACCGTGTACTCTGCGACGTGCCGTGCAGCGGCAGCGGTGTTATCAGCCGCAAGCCGGACATAAAATATAAAAGCTTTTCTGATATTTTAGAACTTGGAACCATACAATCAAAAATACTTGCAAACGGCTTTGAATACTTAAAAAAGGGTGGACGTTTGGTTTATTCCACCTGCAGTATTCTAAGGGCTGAAAATGAAGATATTATTAACGCTTTTTTGGCAAATGAACCGCGAGCAAAACTAATTTCCTGCAAAACATACCTGCCGCATATCGATGGCACGGATGGATTTTTTACCGCGGTTATTGAAAAATGAGGTGAACCATGGGACTCATTGATATAAGATCAATGACAACTGAAGAGATTACCGAACTGATGACACAATATGGCCAACCAAAATTTCGCGCTAAGCAGATATTTTCTTGGCTGCATTCGGGTGTTGCGTCATTTGATGAAATGACCAACCTGCCTGCCGCTTTACGTGAAAAGCTTGCTGCCGAATGCTACATTGCCGACGTCAGCATCGAGCGCAGACTTGTTTCGAAAATTGATGGAACAGTGAAATATCTCTATCGTTTGCACGATGGTGAATATATTGAGTCGGTGCTTATGAGTTATAACCACGGCTATACCGTTTGCATTTCCACCCAAGTTGGGTGCCGAATGGGATGCAGCTTCTGCGCATCGGGACTTAACGGCAAGGTGAGAGATCTAACGGCATCCGAAATGCTCGCTCAAATTAAAATGGCAGAAAAGGATAACGATATTCGCGTTTCCAACGTTGTTATGATGGGCATGGGCGAGCCTTTAGACAATTTTGATAATTCTGTTAGATTTCTGCGACTTGTTTCGCATGATGATGGAATGAACATCGGCTTGCGCCATATCTCACTCTCAACGTCGGGCGTTGTTACGGGAATTGAAAAATTGGCAAAAGAGGATATGCCGATAACCCTTTCAATATCGCTACATGCGCCTTTTGATGATATGCGCAGTAAGATGATGCCTGTTAATAAAAAATGGAATCTGGCGGCACTTATTGGTGCGTGTAAGGCATATCAAAAGGTTACCGGCAGGCGGATTTCCTTCGAATATGCAATGATTAAGGATGTAAATGATTCGAGGGAATGTGCCGATGCGCTTATTAAGCTTTTGCGCGGAATTATGTGTCACGTTAACCTTATTCCTGCAAATCCGGTGGTTGAAAATAATTTCCGACGCTCGGATGATAAAAACGTTCACAACTTTTGCGAGTATCTCAACAGCAAAGGTTTAAATACAACAATACGCCGTACCTTAGGTGCAGACATTGATGCTTCCTGCGGTCAACTGCGTAATCAAAAGAAAAGGAGGGATGATAATGAAAATTGCGAGTAGATCCGATATTGGCAGAGTTCGCTCTTCCAATCAGGATTCCTTTTCTGCAGGCGAAATACGCAACGCCGCCTGGGCTATCGTTTGTGATGGTATGGGCGGTGCAAACGGCGGTAACATAGCGAGCGGAAAGGCCGTTAAAATCATATCCGATTGCATAGCCGGAGCTTATCATTCCGAAATGAGTTCAAATGGAGTTTCAGCGATGCTGGAGTCCGCAATTATTGCAGCTAATCTGAATATTTATGATGAGGCTGCCGAAAACGATTGCCTTCAGGGTATGGGAACAACTGTGGTAGCCGCCGTTATTGCGGATGATCGCATAATCTTAGCCCACGCAGGCGATAGTCGCGCTTATATTTATGATTCAGGAACCATAACTCAAATAACGCGGGATCATTCCATGGTTCAAAAGATGGTTGAGCGCGGCGAAATCACGCCTGATGAAGCGCGTAACGACCCGCGAAAGAACGTCATTACAAGGGCGTTGGGGGTATCGGAGAATATTGAAATTGAGTTTGGCGAAATTGATTTTCCAAAGGATGCGGTTTTAATTCTCTGCACCGATGGTCTTACCAATTATGTTGACGCAGACAGTATGTCTGCGATAATTGGCAGCAATGCCTTTGAAGTTTGTCCACAGTTGTTGGTGGATGCCGCTAATCAAGGAGGCGGAACCGATAACATAACGGTTGTTATGATTAAGAACGATTAGTTTTTCTTATAGTCAGGAGGAAAATTTATGGATAAGTATGTTGGAAAACGTCTTGACGGACGTTATGAAATCAAAGAAGTTATAGGTGTTGGCGGTATGGCCGTCGTTTATAAGGCCTATGATAATGTTGAGGATAAGATTGTTGCTATTAAGATCTTAAAAGAAGAATTCTCTACTAATGAGGAGTTCTTGAGAAGATTCCAAAATGAATCTAAGGCAATTGCGATGATGTCGCATCCCAACATTGTTAAGGTTAATGACGTTAGCTTCGGCGATCTCATTCAGTATATTGTTATGGAATATATTGATGGTATTACCTTAAAGCAGTATATCGAGCGTGAAGGAAGTCTCCCGTGGAAGGATGCCGTTCACTTTATTCTGCAGGTGCTGCGCGGACTTCAGCATGCTCACGACCGAGGAATAGTTCATCGCGATATTAAACCGCAGAATATTATGGTGTTGCAGGATGGTACTATTAAGGTAACCGATTTTGGTATTGCCCGTTTCGCCAGAAGTGAGCAAAAAACCATTACCGATAAGGCTATCGGTTCTGTTCACTATATCAGCCCCGAGCAGGCAAGGGGAGAAGTTACCGATGAGAAGAGTGACGTTTATTCCGTTGGTGTTATTCTCTATGAAATGCTCACAGGTCAGCTGCCGTTCCAGGCTGAGAATGCTGTTTCGGTTGCTATTATGCAGCTTCAGCGTGAGCCTTCTCTGCCTACCGAACTTAACGGTTCGATTCCGCTCGGTCTTGAGCAGATAACAATGCATGCCATGCAAAAGGATGCGGCAAAGCGTTATAAATCTGCTGCTGAAATGCTTTGCGATCTCGATGCTTTCCGCAAGGATCCCGCATTGACATTTGATTATGCATATTTTGTTGATGATTCTCCTACAAAATTCATCGGCGACGCTGAGGTAGAGTCCGAGCCTGAGGAAGAAGAAACCGAAGATAAGGTTCCGATTATTCCCATCCTCGCAGGTGTTGCAGCAGCACTTGTTGTTGCTGCGGTGATTGTTCTGGCAATCGTTTTGGGTTGGTTCAACAAAAAGGAAAAAACCTATGAGTGCCCAAATTTTGTTGGTATGACCTATGAAGAAGTACTTGCAAGTGATTATAACGATATTTATCACATTGAGTATAAGTGGGAGCACAACACCGAATATCCCAACGCCACCGTTTGTCGACAGAATCCCGATGCTAAAAACAAAAAGCTTAAGGAAAACGCTAAGATAACCGTTTATGTAAGCCTTGGTACCAGCACGGTTGCTGTGCCTGACGTTTCGGGTATGGGCGAAGCGCTGGCACTTGCAACACTCAGAGCAAAAGGCTTTGAACCCATTGTTGTTGAAATGCCGCATGATAGAATTGAAGCCGGTAAGGTAATTGAAACCTCACCGCAGGCAACAACGAATCTCTATCCCGGCAATGAGGTTACCGTTTATGTAAGTACCGGCGCGGGTGAAATTCTGGTTGACTTACCCGATGTTGTTGGCTTAAATGAGGCTGAAGCCAAATCCAAATTAGCGGAAAAAGGTCTTTCGTGCAAGACCGAGAATATTGAGAGCACGTTCCCCGAGGGTGTTGTTGTTAAACAGTCTCCCTCTAAAGAGGTTACGCAAAAAGTAGCCTTAGGCTCGGAAGTTATAATTTATGTAAGCACCGGCAAGGTTAGTTATGAATACGACCTTGTTATTACTCTGCCTAACGATTATTATTCGGATACCGGTTACGTTTCCCTTTGGATAAACAACGGTAAAGATAGGTTTATGGAATCTGATAATATGATTACCATTAATAGCTATGGTGATTATACTTTTAAGGTTAAAACAACCGAAAAGAGCCTTCCGCTAACTGTTAAACTTAAAGGAAGCAATAAATATGACGAGTATATGGATATCGTAGTTGATTCCTCGGGCGAATATAGTATTGATAGTTATTATAATTATCCTAAAAAGAGCGATTCATCCACTCCGGATGATACTACCAGTTCCGATACTAATGGTTAATAGGCGGTAACAGATGAGTAACGGTATAATCGTTAAAGCGTTATCTGGCTTCTATTACGTTGATATAGGTGATAGGGTTGTTGAATGTCACGCAAGAGGACTCTTTCGAAAGAAAAACGATAGCCCGCTTGTTGGTGATAGGGTAGAAATTGAGGTTTTGGCTGATGGCAGCGGCGTTGTGAAAAGTATTTCTCCGCGCCGCAACAGCTTAAAGCGACCGCCAATTGCGAATATTGATAAGATTTTTATCGTTTCTGCATATGCTGTGCCCGCTCCTAATACCTTCGTAATTGATACTATGGCCGCCATTGCTGAGGATAAGGAAATTGAACCTATAATAGTTTTTAATAAAAGCGATATAGGCAGTTTTGAGCAAATCGCCGCTGATTATAAAAAATGTGGCTTTAAGGTTTACGTTGTATCTGCAGCAAACGGCGATGGTATTGATGATATTCGCCGCGAACTGAACGATAGCGTTTCGGTTTTCGCAGGTAACACAGGCGTTGGAAAATCAAGTTTGCTGAATGCTCTATTTGGCGATTTATCGCTCAAAACGGGCGAGGTGAGTGAAAAACTTGGTCGAGGCAGACACACAACGCGTCACGTTGAACTATTTGCTGCAGGTGAGGGCGGATTTGTTGCAGATACACCTGGTTTTTCATCTATAGATATCGAGGAATCTGACCTTGTCTATAAAGAAAATCTGCAATTTGCTTTTCGCGAGTTTGAGCAGCATATCGGCTCCTGCAAATTCTCTTCCTGCACGCACACGGGT
>JAZOPP010000117.1:0-11402 GCA_045655625.1 Acutalibacteraceae bacterium | reverse complement strand
TTCATCGCTGCTCTCAGTTTGTGACCGATGACAAACACGCTCCTATTTTAACCAGCCAGCCTGCCTATAAACTCGATAGCGTTGAAAGCATTATTGCCGAGGCCGAGCGCAAGGCACAGGAGCGAGTTAAAAAGATATATGGCAATAACGAACCTAAAAAGGATGAGGCTTCTGACCCTGCTCCCACAGAGCCTGCCGAAAAGACCGAGTCCGAGGATATTGTTTCCTCCTCTGCTCCGCTATCCGAAGATAAAACCGTTGAGGGTCTGCGCCTGCCGAATCAGCAGCCTGAGGATATCCCCATGGAGCGCGTTGAGGTTAAGAACTATCAATACCGCTTTGCCGATGAGGACCGTGACAGCGATAAGGAGGATGGCGCAACCATAACCTTCGCCGCTATCAAGGAAGCCCCTGTCGCCACGGAAAAGGCGGAGAAAAACACAATAAGCTTCGACGTTCCCAAAACTGCTGAGGAGAACACAATAAGCTTCGATATTCCCGCTACTGCCGAGGAAAACACGGTTAGTTTCGACGTTCCCGAAACAGTCGAGGAAAATACAGTAAGCTTCGATATTCCGACTGAGGAAGAAAACACTGTAAGCTTTGATGCCATAGGCAGCACAATGCCTATCCCCGATTTAAAGCTTGAGGATAAATTCGATATTAATTTAGACCTCGACGAAGCGGAAGAAGAGGACGAGGAGGAGCTTTTCGGCGATTATGAAACCGCCGCCGATGCAGTTCCGATTGAGAAGGAGCTTCGCGCAGCGCTGCGCAAGATTGACCTTCGTGCGATTTTCTGCTTCTTCCCTGCTCTGCTTATAACCCTTGCGGCAACACCGCTTTTTGAATCTTTTGCCGCTGATAAGCCCAAGGTATTACTTATACTGAACATTGTTTGTTTGGCTCTGTGTGCCGCTTTGAACCTTGATATGTTCAAGTCTTTGGGCGGCAAGCGCGGAAGCGAGTTTGCAGTTTCCGTGAGCACCATAATTTCGCTGATTTTCGGCGTTTATTGCCTGCTCTCGGGCAACGTTTTGCTCGCACAGTTCGGCTTTATTCCCGCTATTGGTTGCTTCTTTGGTCTGCTTGGCAAGCGCAACACCGCCAAGCGCAGACTTATGGGCTTTTGTGAGATAGCCAACGGCGATGATAAATTCGCTCTGACGCTTATTGATGAAAATAACGGCTCATATGCTATTGCACACGATGCCGTTGAGGGTGAGGCTTTGGTTGCCGTAGGCAAAAAAACCGTTAATATCACCCGCTATTTAAAAAATTCGATCTATCCTGATCCGTTCTCGCGCAAGGCATACACCATCGCCTTTGTGGCACTTGGCGTTGCAGTGGTTGCTGCACTTTTCGGGTTCATTAAGGATTCTGCATTGCAGGCGTTTTACCTTTTCACCGCGGTTACCGCTATTGGTGCTCCCTTTAGCAGTGCTCTTATCGGCACGTTGCCCCACAAGCTGGCTGCAGCAAGATTATCGGACTACAGCGCAATGCTTACAAGCTTTGCGGCTGCCGAGGAAATCGAGCAGACCAACGCCGTGGTATTCGACGTGAACAGTATTTTCCCGCGCGGCAGGGTTAAAATGTATGATATGAAGGTGTTGAGCCCCAACAACCTTGATGAGACCATATTCAATGCTGCTGCCGTTACCACCTCGATAAACAGCCCGCTCGGACACGTTTTCAGAAGAATTGCTCGCACCAGCGATGATTACGTTCTCCCCCCCGCCGATTCGGTTAAATATGAGAACAGACTCGGCATTTCGGGTTGGGTTGGTGACCATTCGATACTTATCGGAAACCGCACGCTGATGGAAACACACGGCGTTTCCGTTCCCTCTATTGAGGTTGACCGCAAGATACTCCGCAGCGGATACTTCCCTGTTTACGTTGCATCTGACGGCAGACCCTGCGCTCTCATAATCGTGGGCTATGAGACCGATAAATATATTGAGAACGAGCTTCGCAGATTAACCAGAACGGGCGTTGTGCTGCTGGTTAACAACTGTGACCCCAACGTTACTGAGGAGATGCTTTGCGACTATTTCGGTCTGCCTGAGGATTTCGTTAAGATAATGCAGAGCGGAAGCGTTCGAATGTATAAGGATAAGACTGAGTTCTGCGAGAGTGTTCCCGCCAAGGCTGCATTTGCAGGCAGTGCAGAGGGACTTGCAGCAATAGTTACCTCTTCTATTAGAATCAAGCGTTTAACCGCTATGATGGCTGTGCTGCACATACTGCTCGCAATAGCAGGCGTTACTGCTGCGTTGGGCGCCGTGGTAGGCGGTATGCTCAGTCTTATCACCCCCGTTAATATCGCGCTTTACCTCGCCGGTTCACTTATTGCGGTTCTTTTAGCGCCGTTTTTCTATAGACCCTAAGTTCAAGGAGAAGATTTAAAGATGGAAAAAGAAAAGTTTTATATTACGACTGCGATAGCCTATAGCTCGCAGAAGCCCCACATAGGCAACGCCTATGATATTGTGCTTGCCGATATGATCGCCCGCTACAAGAGAATGATGGGATTTGACGTATATTTCATGACCGGCTCTGATGAACACGGACAGAAGATTGAGGACTGCGCTAAGGCTAAGGGCATTACCCCCAAGGCATACGTTGACGAGGTTTCTTCGATTATTAAGGATGTTTGGAATTCACTTGACACCTCTTATGATAAGTTTATCCGCACTACTGATGATTATCATGAGAAAGCTGTTCAGAAGATATTTAAAAAGCTTTATGAGCAGGGCGATATTTATAAGAGCGAATACACAGGCAAATACTGTGTTCCCTGCGAATCATTCTTCACCCCCTCGCAGCTGGTTGACGGCAAATGCCCCGACTGCGGTCGTGAGGTTGTAGATGCCAAGGAGGAAGCTTATTTCCTGCGCCTTTCCAAATATCAGGATAAGCTGCTTGAGCATTTTGAGCAGAACCCCGATTTTATCGCTCCCGAATCGCGCAAGAATGAGATGATAAACAACTTCTTAAAGCCCGGTCTTGCCGACCTTTGCGTTTCTCGTTCCTCATTTAAGTGGGGTGTTCCGGTTGAGTTTGATGACAAGCACGTTATCTATGTTTGGATTGATGCGCTCTCCAACTATATTACCGGTGTTGGCTACGACCCCGATGGCAGCAGCGAGGCTTATAAAAAGTGGTGGCCTGCTGACCTGCACGTTATTGGTAAGGATATTGTTCGTTTCCACACTATATACTGGCCAATTATTCTTATGGCGCTCGGCGAGCCGCTGCCTAAGAAGGTGCTTGGTCACCCGTGGCTGTTGGTTGGCGAGGATAAGATGAGCAAATCGCGCGGCAACGTTATTTATGCTGATGAGCTGGCTGCACGCTTTGGTTCGGATGCAGTTAGATATTATTTGCTTGCCGAAATGCCCTTTGCGCAGGACGGCACCATTACACACGAGGCATTCATCTCACGCTTTAACACTGACCTCGCCAACACTCTCGGAAATCTTGTTAACCGCACAATTGCGATGACCAACAAGTATTTTGATGGTACTGCAACACGCGGCGAGCTTTCGGGCGAGTTTGATGAATCGTTGTTTGCCGCAGCTAAGGACACGGTTGATAAATATATCAAACTGATGGATTCTTATAAGAACGCCGATGCCGTTGAGGTTGTTATGGACTTTGCACGCCGTTGCAATAAGTATATCGATGAAACTATGCCCTGGGCACTTGCTAAAAACGAGGAGGATAAGCCGAGACTTAACACCGTGCTTTACAACCTGCTCGACTGCATTCGCCTGCTCGGAAATTTGCTTGCTCCCATCATGCCCAAGTGCTGCGAATCCATAAAGGCACAGCTTAACTGCAGCGACCGTAGCCTCGATATTCGCGTTGTTGACTTCTATACCGTTGGCACCGCTACTCCCCTTTTCGCCCGTTTGGATGCAGAGAAGGTTTTGGAGGAGCTGGCACGCGAGGCTGAGGAAAAGAAGGCAAAGGCCGAAAAGAAGGCTGAGAACGTAGTTTCGCTGCCGCAGATTTCTATTGAGGATTTCGCCAAGGTTGAGCTTACAACCGCCAAAATAACCGCTTGCGAGCCTATAAAGAAGGCTAAGAAATTATTAAAGCTCACACTCGACGATGGTTCGGGCACCCCCAGAACCGTGGCTTCGGGTATTGCGCTTTACTATAAGCCTGAGGAGCTTATCGGTCATACCGTTATCGTGGTTTCCAACCTGAAACCTGCAGTTTTGTGCGGTGTTGAGAGCAACGGCATGATTCTTGCTGCCGATGCAGGTGATGACGTTAAGGTTATTTTTGCCGATGATATCGGACCCGGAGCACGCGTAAGATAATGGATATTATTGACGTTTTATCCCCTGCGCCCAAAGGTAGCATTTTCGATACCCACGCGCATTATGATGATGAGCGGTTTGACGGTATTCGTGATGAGCTTTTATCGCAGTTGCCCGAGATGGGTGTCGACGCGGTGATAAACTGTGCCGTTGATTTGGAATCGGCAAAGCAAGTGCTCGCTATTAGAGAAAAGCACCCGTTTTGCTACTGCGCCGTTGGTTTCCATCCCGAGAATATGCCCGACTGTGAGCCGCAGTTAGATGAGTTGCGTGAGGTAGCTAAGGCGGAGGGTATTGTGGCTATCGGTGAGATAGGACTTGATTACTACTGGGATAAAAGCCGCGCAGAGCTGCAAAAGCGTTGGTTTGAGGCACAGCTTGAACTGGCGCACGAGTTATCTCTCCCCGCTATTATTCACGACCGTGAGGCGCACGGAGATACCCTCACGATACTCAAAAAGCATAAGCCACGCGGCGTTTTGCATTGCTTTTCGGGCAGTGCTGAGATGGCGGCAGAGGTGCTGAAAATTGGTATGTATATCGGTGTAGGCGGTGTTTCGACCTTTAAAAACGCAAAAACCGTTTTGGAGGTTATAAAAGTCACACCGCTTGAGCGAATACTGCTTGAGACCGATGCTCCATATCTCGCACCCGAGCCCTATAGAGGCAAGACCTGCCATTCGGGAATGATAATCCGTGTTGCGGAAAAAATTGCCGAAATTAAAAACATAAGTATCAACGAGGTTTTAAGCGTTACCCGCGAGAACGCAAAAGCATTGTTTGGTATATAGAATATTACCCCGTATTTTGCAGATAATAAATGCGAAAGCGGGGTGATTTTTTATGCAGAACGAACATCAGAACAAAAATCAGAATAAGAACCAGAATCAGAATAAAAACCAGAACAAGAATCAGAATAAGAACAACCAGCAGAAGCAGCAGCAGGAATATCGCTATGAGGACTAATTTTTAGTTTCTTTGCGCAATTTTGCTGAGAATATGGGAAGCGGCTCGATCCGTTTCCCATATTTTATTTAAATAGTTTGACAAATCTATGTAATACGTATATAATGTATATATATTGATAGATTTTTCTTTGGCAATACTACATTTATATGTAAATGCTTGGAGTGTGCCTTCTTTGGATAAATATATAATTACAGGCGGAAACCGCCTTTGTGGTTCGGTTAAGATAAGCGGCGCTAAGAATGCTGCAGTAGCAATACTGCCGGCAGTTTTGTTGTCTGATGGTGTTTGCCGAATCGAGAATTTACCTAATATTTCTGACGTATTTGCTATCATCCGTATCCTGCGCGAGCTGGGTGCGGATGTTCGTATGATTAACAAGAATACCGTTGAAATCGACCCTGCACATATAAATTCCTATATTCTCCCCTATGAGATGACCAAGCGTATGCGCGCTTCGAGTTATTTTATAGGCGCTATGCTGGGCAGATTTAAAAGAGCGCGCGTTGCCCCTCCCGGAGGCTGCGATTTCGGAGTTCGCCCCATCGACCTGCATATTAAGGGCTTTGAAGCACTTGGCGCTCAGGTTACCATGGAGAACGGAATGGTTGATGCACGCGCTATGCGCCTTATCGGTAATCCCGTTTATCTTGATAAGGTTTCGGTTGGTGCAACGGTTAATATTATGCTCGCTGCTGCTAAAGCACGCGGACTTACCGTTATTGAAAATGCTGCGCGTGAGCCTCACATAGTTGACCTTGCGAACTTCTTGAACTCGATGGGCGCAGACATAATGGGTGCAGGTACCAGCGTTATCAAGATTCGCGGCGTTGAGCGTCTCGGCGGTACAAGCTATAGCATAATTCCCGACCAAATTGAGGCAGGCACCTATATGGCCGCCGTTACCGCAGCGGGCGGCGACGTTTTAATTGATAACATAACTCCCAAGCATCTCGAATCGATTTCTGCCAAGCTGGTTGAAATGGGCGCAGTTATTGAGGAGTTCGATGAGGCGCTGAGGATAAAAATGGACAAGCGTCCCAAGAAGTGCAATATCACTACCCTGCCGCACCCCGGTTTTCCGACTGATATGCAGCCCCAGATAACCACCGTTTTATCGATAGCCGACGGAACCAGCGTTGTTGCCGAGGGTGTTTGGGATAACCGCTTCAGATACGTTGAGCAGTTATCGCTTATGAACGCCAGCATTAAGGTTGATGGTAAGGTTGCTGTGGTTGAGGGTGTGCCGATGCTAAAGAGCGCTCCCGTATTCGCAAACGACCTGCGTGCAGGCGCTGCCATGGTAATTGCGGGACTTATCGCCAATGGCACCACAGAGATAGAAAATATTGAACTTATCGACCGCGGATATGAAGACCTCGTTGAAAAGCTCACGGGTCTCGGCGCGGATATCAAGAGGGTTACCATTAACGAGCCCTCTGCCATTAAACAAGCATTATAATTTAAAGAGGAATACGTGTTGTATTCCTCTTTTTTACAGATTGGAGGGATATAATATGTCGCGTTTTTGTCCGCTTTTCAGCTCGAGCGACGGCAACTGCATATACGCAGGCACCGCCGATGCCGCAATACTGATAGACGCGGGTGTTGCCTGCCGCAATATAATCGCAGCGCTCGAAAGCCGCGACGTTGATCCCTCAACCATCAAGGCGGTGGCAATAACACACGGCCACAGCGACCACACGAGCGGGCTACGAGCTGTTTTAAATAAGCTCAAGGTACCGGTTATTGCAACCGCGACTACCCTTTCCTATTTAAAAGAACACGCACTTATCCCTGAAAATGCCGAAACCATAACAGCTGATGGCGAGATTGAGGTGGCAAGCATACGGTTATCCGCTTTTTGCACCAGCCACGATTGCGCAGGCTCATGCGGCTATCGCATAGCACTGCCCGACGGAAGACACGTTGCGGTTTGCACCGACCTTGGATACATAAGCGATGAAATCGAAAATGCACTCTGCGGCTGTGACCTCGTGATGATAGAATCAAATCACGACGTTAATATGTTAAAGAAAAATCCTAACTATCCTTTTCCGCTTAAAGAACGAATTTTGAGCGAGTGCGGTCACCTCTCGAACGGACAGTGCTCATCCTTTTTGCCCAAACTTATAAAAGGCGGAACCACGCGGATAATTCTCGCTCACCTGAGCATGCAGAATAATCTGCCCGCGGCTGCACTCTCGGCGGCAAGAGCTTGCCTTACTGAGGCGGGATTCCGCGAGGAGTTGGATTATATATTATATGTAGCGCCGAGACAGGGCGGAAAGATGTTTATATTATGATAAAGGTAACCATAATCGCCGTTGGCAAGCTAAAGGAAAAATACTTTCTTGCCGCGAGCGAGGAATATGAAAAGCGCTTATCGCGTTTTTGCAAATTGAATATAATTGAAATTGAGCCTGAAAAGCTGCCAGATAAGCCGAGTGATGCGCAGATAGCGGCTGCCTGCATATCGGAAGGCAAGCGAATTCTTGAAAAGATTCCCGCCGATGCTTTCGTTTCGGCTCTCTGCATTGAGGGCAAAATGTGCGACAGTGAAACGCTCGCAAAAAGAATCGACCGCGATGCTTCCATTGGTGTGGGACACCGCATATATATAATAGGTGGGTCCTACGGTTTATCAGATGAGGTTAAAGTGAGGGCGGATGAGCGAATGTCGATGTCACCCATGACCTTCCCGCATAAGCTTGCGAGAATTATGCTTCTTGAACAGGTTTATCGCGCCTTTATGATACTCGGCGGCGGCACTTATCACAAATAATAAAAAATACTTGACTCTCGCGGGGGAATGTGTTATTATGACTGTACCTCTGCAAGGGTCTTTTTTTTTGCATAAGATTCCTTTTCATTGTTTTGCGCAGGTACGGTGCTTCTCACCCGTTTTCGGGGCGGTACCACGCGAAACTGATTGAGGGAGGCTCAAATTTACTTTCGGTTTTCCGAAAGCAGAAAATATTTCCGTAAAACGGGAGGTGCCGTCATGAGAGTTAAAATCACTTTAGCTTGCACTGAATGCAAACAGCGCAACTACAACACAATGAAAAACAAGAAGAACGATCCTGATAGACTTGAAATGAACAAGTATTGCAGGTTCTGCAAGAAGCACACCGTCCATAAGGAAACAAAATAGGAGGTTGGCAGAATGAAAGCTTTAAATAAACTCTGTCAGATACTTGCTATCGTTTCCGGCGTGGCCGCTCTTGCGCTTTTCTTCGTTGGAGATTTTGCTACTATCATAACTGCTAAGGCAAGCGTTACCCTTTCGGGTGCTCAGCTCGCTTTCGGTGGTAGTGCAAGTTTCCTGGACGTTGCTGTTAAAATGGCTAAGTCCGCGCACATTTGGTTCTGCATTATCGTAACCATTCTCGGCGTGGTATTCAGCGCTCTTACCTTCAAGTTCAAGAGCATGCGTTATGCTGCTCCTGCTGCTGGTCTTGTAACTGCTGTTTATATGTTAGTCATTTCGCTCGGCAGCACGTTTAAGTTTGTCGACTACAGACCGATCAAGGATTATGCAACGGTTTTAGACATTAACTATAGCGTTTTTGTTTACGTTATCACCGCTCTGCTCTTTGTTTTCGCTCTGCTCGGCATTGCACATCTTCTGATTTCCGATAAAATCGCGGTTGCTGGTACCAAGAAGCTTACCATTCCCCGCAGAATTGTCGCTTTCTTCAGAGATTATAAGAGTGAAGTTAAGAAAATTGCTTGGCCGAACATGAAGTTCGTTGTAAAGAACACCTTTGTAGTGCTGGTTATCTGCGCTATTATCGGTGCTTTCATCTGGGCTCTTGACTGGGGTCTTGCTAAGATTCTTGAACTTCTTTTAGGAGCATAATCCCAGAAATCAGGGAGGTTTCTAAATGGCAGATTATAACGATGCAAGATGGTATGTTATTCATACCTATTCCGGTTATGAGAACAAGGTTGCTAAGGACCTTGAGACCATAGTTGAAAATCGTAAGCTTCAGGATTATATAATGGATATCAAAATCCCGACCGAAACTGTTACAGAGGTTAAGGATGATGGTACCGTTAAGGAATATGAGCGCAAGATTTTCCCCGGATACGTGCTTATTAAAATGATTGTTTCCGACGATAGCTGGTTCGTTGTTCGCAACACGCGCGGCGTTACTGGATTTGTCGGCCCGGCTTCCAAGCCGGTTCCCCTCACCGATGCTGAGGTTGAATCTCTCGGTGTTGAGAAGCACTCTGTTGAGGTTCCCTACAAGGCCGGCGATAACGTTAAGATTATCAGCGGTCCGCTTGAGGGCTTTACTGGCGTGGTCGAGGACGTAGATGTTCCCGCGAACGACGTTCGCGTGCTCATTTCTATGTTCGGAAGAGAGACCCCTGCCCAGTTCGAGCTTGACCAGGTTGCTCTGGACAAGTAATTCATTTAATTTATCAACGCGGCTTTGTTGCCGCCGGCGCTAATTTCTAAGCGCCACGGTGGGAGAAGTGAAAAATCACTTCGCAAGGTGTTTTAAACACCGCTACCACGAATTTTGGAGGTGCAAACAATGGCTCAGAAAATTACAGGTTACATTAAGTTACAGATCCCCGCAGGTAAAGCCACTCCGGCTCCCCCGGTTGGTCCTGCACTCGGTCAGTACGGTGTAAACATTATGTCTTTCACTAAGGAGTTTAATGAACGCACAAAGAACGACGTTGGTCTTATAATCCCGGTTGTTATTACCGTTTATGCAGACCGTT
The DNA here is from genome assembly GCA_045655625.1 of Acutalibacteraceae bacterium. Lineage (GTDB taxonomy): Bacteria > Bacillota > Clostridia > Oscillospirales > Acutalibacteraceae > SIG589. The sequence goes on along the minus strand of JAZOPP010000117.1, from coordinate 1,359 downwards.
CTTTCAGCTTCATCACCAAGACTCCTCCCGCTGCCGTTCTTATTAAGAAGGCTTGCGGTATTGAGAGTGGTTCCGGCGTACCGAACAAGACTAAGGTTGCCAAGATCACCAGCGAACAGGTCAGAAAGATCGCTGAACAGAAAATGCCCGATTTAAATGCCGCTTCGGTTGAGGCTGCCATGAGCATGGTTGCCGGTACCGCACGCAGCATGGGAATCGAAGTAGTTGACTAATACTCCCCCGTGGGAGGAAATTTCCGATTTTACCACTTATTGGGAGGTTTACTAACATGAAACACGGTAAAAAGTATAATGAAAGTGTAAAGCTTGTTGAAACCGGCAAGTTTTACGATGTTGAAGAAGCTTTAAACATTGCCGTTAAGACCGGCACTGCAAAGTTTGACGAAACTGTTGAAATCCACGTTCGCCTCGGCGTTGACTCCCGTCACGCTGACCAGCAGGTTCGTGGCGCTGTTGTTCTTCCGAACGGAACCGGTAAGAAGGTTCGTACCCTTGTTATTACCAAGGGTGACAACGCTAAGGCTGCACAAGAGGCTGGCTCTGACTTCGTTGGAGCCGAAGAGGTTGTTGCCAAGATTCAGAATGAAGGCTGGCTCGACTTCGACGTTGTTATTGCTTCGCCCGATATGATGGGCCTTGTTGGTCGTCTTGGTAAGGTTTTAGGACCCCGTGGTCTTATGCCCACCCCCAAGGCAGGTACCGTTACACCTGACGTTGCTAAGGCTGTTGCTGAGGCTAAGGCAGGTAAGATCGAGTATCGTCTTGACAAGACCAACATCATCCACTGCCCCATCGGCAAGGTTTCCTTCGGCACTGAGAAGTTAAAGGAAAACCTTGACACCCTTATGGGCGCTATTGTTAAGGCTAAGCCCGCAGCTACCAAGGGTCAGTACATTAAGTCCTGCACCATTGCTACTACTATGGGCCCCGGCGTTAAATTAAACCCCAACAAGTTTGGCGCTTAATTTTAATGCTTGACAATCACAGATTACTGTGATAATATAATCGTGTTGCAGATCTAAAGACAGTAGGTAGCGCAAGCTATAAATCCTACCGAGGATGGCAAACGTAATCTTTTATGGTTTCGTGCCCGTCTGTCTTTATGCAGACGGGCGCTTTTTTAGTGTCTGCACACTAAATTTTTTGGAGGTGAATTCGATTTGCCAAGCGAAAAGGTTTTAGAGCAAAAGAAACAAATCGTTGCTGAACTTACTGAAGAGCTCAAGGCTGCTTGCACCGGTGTTGTTGTTGATTACAAGGGCACCAGCGTTGCTGACGACACCGCTCTCCGTAAGGAACTCCGCGAAGCCGGCGTACACTACTTCGTAGTTAAGAACAC
>JAZOPP010000116.1:0-1638 GCA_045655625.1 Acutalibacteraceae bacterium | reverse complement strand
GTAGAAACCTGTGCACTCGAGAACAACGTCAACGCCGATTTCGCCCCAGGGGAGATCAGCAGCATTCTTCTCAGCATAGATCTTGATGGTCTTACCGTCAACAGTGATGCTGTCTTCGCCTGCAACTACGGTGTCAGCCTTAGCGTAACGACCCTGAGCGGAATCGTACTTAAGAAGATGAGCGAGCATTGCGGGGCTGGTAAGATCGTTGATGGCTACGATTTCATAGCCTTCTGCGCCGAACATCTGACGGAAAGCCAGACGGCCGATGCGTCCAAAACCATTAATAGCAACTTTAACCATTGGAAAAACCTCCTAAAATTTTTACAAAAGTATTTTACCCCAAAGTTTTATATTTTGCAAGTAATTTTGTCATTATTTTAACAAAACTGTTGATTTTATCCGTAAATGCCCCCAAAACGCAGCCTTATATTATAGAAATTGAGGAAAAATTATGAAAAAATCTCCAACAGAACAGGAAATAGAAGCTTCGCTTATGCGAAGTCGGCTCAGCGAAAAAATACTGCGTAGCGGTTTTGGAGCAAGCGAGCGAGAAGAACTCGCAAAAATATTTTTGTTCGAGGGTGAGAATTGCGCCGAAAATTACATGGGGAATTTCGATCTTAAAAGCTTTACCGAGGAGCTTTTTTGTGCAGTGGCATTGCGTATGGCACTTTGTGGCAGGGTGATGGATTTCAGTATAAGCGGCGAGGGAACGTATCATCTCAATATTCGCCTTTATGAAATGGCTCTGCTTCGCATTTTGAAGTCAGCAAAAAGCGGCACTTATGTTAGGTTTTCAGCCGGGGAAAATTTTGTTTGGGTTTCGGTCTACGGCATAAAAGAAGCGCCCGAAAAAGAGATATCAACCTCGCTCGGCGAGGTCCGACTTTTCGAGCACAAAAGCGGTGTAGCAGCGGTATTTATTCCCTTAAAATCCACAGCATCCGCCGCGGATGAAAATAAAACGGAGCACCTATGGCATAGGTACTCCGTTGTTGATGCGTTTATTTATTGAATTTTTGCCATCAGCGCCTCGGCAACCCGAATTCCATCCACGGCGGCAGACATTATTCCGCCTGCATATCCCGCGCCCTCGCCGCAGGGGAAAAGTCCGCGCAGAGCGGTACTCTCACAACCGTCATCTCGCAGAATGCGAACAGGGGAGGAGGAACGCGTTTCGGGGAAGGTGAGAACGGCATCGGGGCTATCAAATCCCGATATTTTTTTGCCGAAAAGCTTTATTCCCTCAAGCAAAGAATCGGCAATATCACTTGGTAAAACCGCCTTAATATCGCACTCGGCTGTAGTGGGCAACACGGAGGGCTTAACCGCTTTTTCGCGGTCAAATGCCTCGCCCGAAAGACTGCCGAGATAAGCTATGGGAACCGCGCCGTTTGCTGCTGAGAAAGCGCGTTTTTCGATTTCTCTTTGCAGATTTATTCCTGCCAGCACGTCATTGCCCGGGAGCTCCTCGGGGCGTATATCTGCCAAAACCGCGCTGTTGGAATTTTCTCCGTCTCGCGCCGAATAACTCATTCCGTTCACGGCAATCCCACCGTGCTCGCTCGATGCATTCACAACCACGCCGCCGGGGCACATGCAAAAGGTGTAAACTCCGCGGCCGTTTTCAAGGTG
>JAZOPP010000115.1:0-3762 GCA_045655625.1 Acutalibacteraceae bacterium | reverse complement strand
ACCAATGCCGCGGCGGCCGAAATGCGCATAAGAATTGAAAAGCGCCTTTATGAGGAGGCGGCTAAATGCCCCTCCAACCGTCGGCTGAAAAGGCAGCTGCTTTTGCTGCCTTCGGCAAAAATATGCACTATCGATACCTTCTGCATCAACTTGGTGCGCGAAAATTTCCATCATTTTTCGCTCTCACCCGATTTTAAGATAATAACCGACACCGAGCTCTATCCGCTTTACGATGCCGCCATAAAGGAAATTTTGGACGATTTTTATAAAGAGGATCCGCGCCGCATGTATGCGTTGCTCGATATTTTCGGCTGCAACGGTGATGACCGCAGAATAATCGATGCCGTCTTAAAAATATTCGGCTATAGCACCAGTATGCCTTTCCCCGAACATTGGCTTTCGGGCTGCAAGCGTATGTATGAGAATCCAACCCTCACCGCCGATACCTTTTGGCGTCCTGCGCTTTCAGAACTCGGTGCAGGGGAGGACGAGCTGTTCACCGATGCCGACTCGGCGGAAAACCTTAAGCGTATTGCCCCCCACGTTATCACCCTGCTTGAGATAACCGAGCGTTTTTCAGAGCGTCTTTTTGCACTTATGTGCGAGAAGAATTCGCTCACGTTCTATAACACCGAGCAGATGGCGCTGTCGCTGCTTTGCACCCCCGAGGGCGATGCCACCGAGCATGCCGAGCAGCTGTCCTCACAGTTCGATGAAATACTCGTTGATGAATATCAGGACGTAAACGACCTGCAGGATATGCTTTTCCACATTCTATCCGCTAAAGGCGAAAAGCTTTTCGCAGTTGGTGACGTAAAGCAGAGCATCTACGGCTTCCGCGGTGCCAACCCCGAAAACTTTATGCGTAAAAAGGATAACTATGCTCCGATAGAGGATGAGCATGCCGAGGGTGGCAAAAAAATCGCGCTGGCAGCGAATTTCCGCAGCCGTAAGGGCGTTTGCGATTATATCAACTATCTTTTTTCACTCACCATGTCGCGCCGTTTCGGCGGCGTTGATTACGAGGGGGATGAACGACTCGACAGTAAAGCAAAATATCCCGAAAACAAAGCCCCTGCCGCCGAGCTACAGTTGCTCACAACAGGGGATGGCGAGGATGCCGATGCGGTTGCCGAGGCAAAGCACATAGCGGCATATATCCGCAAGGTTATGGCCGAGGAGCCCTTCCTGAGAAACGGTGATGAGCTTCGCTCTGCCACCTATCGCGATTTTGCCATTTTAATGCGCTCGCCCGCAAGCCATGCCGAAATCTATATAAAGGAAATGGAAAACGCAGGTATTCCCGTGCGCTTTCAGGCGGGCAGCTTCTTAGCATCGCGCGAAATTATGGCGGTGCTCTCGCTGCTCCGTGTACTTAATAACCCCACGCACGACGTTCCGCTGCTTTCCCTTATGCTCTCGCCGATATTCGGCTTCACGCAGGAGGAGGTCGCAAAAATCCGCTTGCTTCGCCGCAAGGGCAGCTTCTATAGCGCGGTGATTGCAGCCGAGGAGCAGGGCAATCTCCGCGCGGCAGAGTTCCTTTGCCGTGTGCGTGAATGGCGCCGCATGGCAGCCACAATGCCGACCGACCGTCTGATTTCCCGTCTCTATGAGGAAACGGGACTTCTCGATATAGTTCTTGCAATGCCTGATGGTGAGCATCGCAGAGCAAATCTTTTGCAGCTTTCTCTTTGCGCCCGCGAATACGTAGAGAACGGCGGCTCGCTTAGTGGCTTCCCGAACTATGTTGAGAAAACCGGCGATTCCTATAAACCGCCTGCAACCTCGGTGCAAAATGCCGTAACTATTATGAGCTTCCACGGCTCTAAGGGGCTGCAGTTCCCGATATGCATCATAGCAGGCAGCTTCCACCGTTTTAACAAGACCGATAGCACCGCCTCACTCGTAATGGACCGCCATATGGGTGTTGCCTTTAAAGGACTTGATACCGCCGAAAACAAGCGTATCAACACCGTGGCGCGCGAGGCGATTTCTCGTGCGATAGCACAGCGTAATCTGTCGGAAGAGCTGCGCATTCTCTATGTTGCGCTCACCCGCGCCGAGGAGCGCCTTATGATAACCCTCACCGCTAAGGATCACGGCAAAAAGGCAAAAGCGCTCCTTAAATCCATAAACGAGGGCGTGAACGTGGTATCCTCAGCCGGTAGTTATTACGATTGGTTTATGTATTCGCTTTTGTGCGGCGAAGGCTTTGAGGATATTCATAAAGCACTCGGAGTCGAGGTGCCAAAAGCACTCTTGCGCGAAAATGCTGCCGCAAGCGTTTATCTCGGCACCCCCGAGCAGGCAGATTTTGCCGAGGTAGAAGAAGCACAAACGAAAGATGATGATAGCTTTGCGCTCCTTCGCGAGAAAATAGGGTTTGTTTACCCCTTTGCCGATTGCGTGTCGGCGGTTGCGAAAACCTCTGTATCGGATATCGTGGGCGAAAACCGCGATCCCTCGTATGACTTCCGTGCTCGCCCTGCATTCTTATCGGGCAAGGGCTTAACCCCTGCCCAGCGCGGCACCGCAACGCATAAGTTTATGCAGTTTGCTGATTATGATAGCGCGGCAATGGATTTAGATGCAGAGCTCAGTCGCCTTGTAGATATGGGCTTCGTTTCCACCGAGGAAGCCGCCGCAATGCAGAAAAAAGAGCTAAGCCGTTTCTTTGGTAGCGAGCTTTTCTCGCGTATGCAAAAGACGGAGCTTTTCCGCGAAATGCGGTTTATGACCGAGCGCCAGATAGGCGCAGGGGAATACGATTCAACCGTAGTTCAAGGCGTTATCGACTGTGTTATCGTTGAGAGTGACGGTATCACCGTGCTCGATTTCAAAACCGATCGCGTAACCGAAAGGGAAGAACTCATAAATCGCTATGCACCTCAGCTTGAAATATATGCCGAGGCTTGCGAGAGGCTCTATAATAAACCCGTAAAGGAAAAGCTTATCTACTCCTTCGCTTTGGGCGAGACCATAAAGATATAGAAAAAACGCTGTATGGATAGCCATACAGCGTTTTTTAATATATAACGGGCTGTAGTTGTTTGCCGCCGAGTGCTGCTAAAGCCGCCTCGGGAATTCGCTCCATATCGGCAATCATTGAGGTCGATTTTTTCACAGGGTCATCCTGCGAAAAGGGCACGAAGAATATGTTTTTCGTGTTAAATAAAAGTCCTATATTTTTGGCTGTGGCTCCAAGTGCGTCGTTGGTGGCAACCGCCAATAAAACGGGTTTTTGATTTCTTATGTGAGCCTTAAGCGCCATGGTTGCGGAGGTATCAGTAATTCCAAATGCCAATTTGCTTAAGGTGTTACCCGTGCAGGGCGCTGCAATAATCAAATCAAAAAGATTTCGCGGACCTATCGGCTCCGCATCCTGAACGGTGTGAATTATCGGCTTTTGGCAGGTTTTTTCAATCTCTGCTATATAATCCGCCGCTTTACCAAAGCGGGTATCGGTCGAGTAAACGATGGGCGACATTATGGGGGTCACATCTGCGCCCAACTCACAAAGTTTTTTAAGCTGGTCGGTCGCGCGCCGCAGGGTGCAAAACGAGCCGCACATAACGTATCCGAGTGAAATTCCCTTCATAAAATAACTCCGTTTCGCTATATCTTTTCGCTTATTATGTTGTTTATGGTGTCGTAGATTATTTCCGCCGCCGTTTCGGGAGCCGTTTTGGCAGGCAATCCCGATGCCCTCACAACCCTAAGTCCCAGTTCATCCGCCACCTCAAAATCTATGCCATACGG
>JAZOPP010000114.1:0-18199 GCA_045655625.1 Acutalibacteraceae bacterium | reverse complement strand
GCCACTATAAGGGTATCGACTATCGCATCCGCGAACACCTTATCACTCGCGAAATATCGATAGGCGACTACGTTCTCACAGGCGGCGAAATGGCTGCAGTGGTGGTTACGGATGCGGTAAGCCGAATGCTGCCGGGCGTGCTCTCTGATGAGGTCTGCTTCACCGAGGAGAGCCACTATTCGGGTCTGCTTGAGTACCCGCAATATACCCGACCTGCCGAATGGCGCGGCAAAAAAGTGCCCGATGTTCTGCTTTCGGGTCACCATAAAAATATCGAAAAATGGCGCCGCGAGCAGGCATTGCTCACAACGCTCGAAAAACGCCCTGAGATGTTATCGAGTGCATCTCTCACCAAGGCAGATAAACAGTTTTTGCAGTCGCTTGAAAAAAGTGAATAAAAGTTATTAAGCAGTGTAGTGGTTTTGCACAAAAACAGGTTTGGCACAGGTTGCCGAATTTGGATAAAAAATAAAAAGTTGTGCAAATTGGTGTCAATTATGTTGACTGTTTGATATATTGTGGTATAATAGGTTTAAGCGATGATTTCGCTCGAACAAACTCTTTACAATGAGGAGAATGAAGCATGTGTGTTAAAGATGTAGTCGTTCAGAACGAGGTTGGTTTACATGCACGTCCCGCAACCTTCTTCATTCAGAAAGCAAACGAATTCAAGTCTGCTATCTGGGTTGAAAAAGAGGAGCGCCGCGTTAATGCCAAGAGTCTTCTCGGCGTGCTTTCCCTCGGCATTGTAGGCGGAACCGCAATCCGCATCATTGCAGATGGATCTGATGAAGCGGTAGCAGTTGAAGAGCTTGTAAAGCTCGTAGACAGCGGCTTTGCTGACTAATTTAATCACAAACCCGTCTTTTCAAGGCGGGTACATATTTCCGGGTGTGGCGCAGTTTTGGTAGCGCGCTTGAATGGGGTTCAAGAGGCCGCAGGTTCAACTCCTGTCACTCGGACCATAAAACAAAAACCGTGACCTTTAGGTCGCGGTTTTTGTTTTATTTTTCTAAAGCAAGACAGGAGTTGAAGTAGGAGCGGTAGTGAATGACAGTCCGGTGGACTGTCAGAGCCGCGAATGACCGAAGCCGCGACCGCGCGGCAAGACTCAACTCCTGTCACTCGGACCAAAAATGACCCGCGACCTTTTGGTCGCAGGTCATTTTTTTGTTTGTATGATAAAAGTTTGAATATTCGGCCTCTTGAACCCGAGAGGGTCTGAGCGTTAAGAAAACGGCTCAGTGAGCCGTTTTTAGCGAGGAGCGCGCAGGCGGGTACCGAAGCCTTCGGCTTGGGTCGCCAAGCGGAGCGTGTGCCGTAGGCTCACGCCAAGAGGCCGCAGGATATCCTATAAGCCGAAATTAAAAGCCCTCCTTGTGCAAAGGAGGGTGGCAGCCGAAGGTTGACGGGAGGATTGTAAAAAACACAATCCATCAGTCTTTGGTTTCGCAAAATCCAGCTCCCTTTACACAAGAGAACCTTTTTATTTATTATAAACCTAATAGCTGTTTTTTCTTTTGGTCGAATTCTTCTTGGGTAATAATACCCATATCAAGCAACTCTTTGAATTTCTTTAATTCATCGGCGTTTGATATTGCAGGCGCTGCGGCCAAAGGCGAATTTTCTTTTAATTCCTTAAATTCTTCTTCACAGATTTCTACAACATCGCGAGAATTGCATTTGGGACAAATATCGTAATTTACAATACTATTCAATTCGGCATTTGCTGTTTGCGTGTTGACAGCAGAGGCGGCATAGTGACCGCTATAAGCGCCTGCTAAGCCTGCAAGACCTGAAAGTAAAGCTTTTTTTTGATTTTGACGATTTCGTTCTATATCATCCAATGTATAACAATATATATGCCCACATACATTGCAGCGTTTCCGAGTTTCCTTTTTAACCAATGTTTCACAATCTTCATAAACGATAGCATTTGTAGGTTGAGGTATTATGTATTGTTTCGCATAATCTACAGCAGCTTTTATTTCTTTTTTATCTTTTTTTGAGTAAGCAAAAACAAACCATCGCTTTTTACCATCGACATTAAATCTCACTTTTAAAACACTTGATAAAAGTCCTGTTCCTAATTCAAGCTCTATTATGCTGCTGTAAGGGCAAAAACATGATATAACACGATTATAATTGCTTGTTTTATATTCTTTTATAATCCTTTCTATTGTTCCTTCTAAGTAAATAACACCTTGCTCATTAAAAGTAACGCTTCTGCCATCACAATAAAATTCTTTTTTAAAATCTTCCATTTTCATTCCTCACTAAATTAAAAAAGTGTGTGCAACCGAAGTCACACACGCCGAAAAACGCATGACTCATAATTGCTACCACACAACATTTTCAACAAACATTAAAGCATGCGAAAACACAGCCTGCATTTTTACCATGAGATAAAAATACACACTTTGAGTATTGATGATATTAAAAATGTTATGTGGTACCCTCATTATATCACCAAACATATATAAATTCAATAAAAAATAAAAGCCTCCCTTGTGTAAAGGGAGGGGGACCGCTTTAGCGGTGGAGGGATTGTTGAACAATATAATTGCTTTTCGCTCGCTTTCGTTGTATTATGTTTTTAGAGGTGAGAGATATGCTAAAATTCCATCCCACCGTTTTCGCGGTGAATAAAAATTATCAAATAATTGTCCCCGTCACGGGGGCATCGTTTGCCTCTGTACGTGTGGGTGAGCAGGAGTTTTTCAGCCACTCAAGCGGCATGGCTTGCTGCAAAAGTGATATTCATAAAATTGATATTCCCTGCGAGGTTTTAAACTCGGCAGGGGAGTATACCGTTTGCCTGCGCCCCGTAACGCTCAGAAAAGGCTATGGCGCCGAAACGGCAGAGCCGGTCTGCCGCACCTATATTTTCCGCGCGCCGCCAAAGGAGAATATTAAGTTTTATAATATTTCCGATGCGCACAGCCGGGTGTCCGAGCCCATTGCCGCCGCCAAGGCGTTTGGTGAAATCGATGCGCTTATCCTCAGCGGCGACGTTATGCACGTTTGCGATACCGTGAATGATTTTATGAACGTTTATGAGATTTGCAGCGAGATAACGGGTGGCAGCATCCCCGTTGTTTCGGCACGCGGCAACCACGATATGCGCGGCCGCATGGCGGAAAACTTTGCCGAATATATGCCTTCTGCCGATGGCAAGATTTATTACACATTCACTCTCGGCAGCCTTTGGGGAGTGGTGCTCGATTGCGGCGAAATAACGCCCGACCAAAACCCCGAGCACGGCTTCACCGTCTGCTGCGATACCTTCCGCCGTGAGCAGACCGCCTTTTTAAAGCGTGTTATTGAAAACTGCCAAAACGAATATGCGGCAGAGGGAATAAAGCACCGCGTTGTAGTAGTTCACGACCCGTTTTTTGAGAAGCACAACCCACCCTATGACGTCTCGCGCGATATTTTCCGCGAGTGGTTTGAACTTATAAACCCCAATATCAACCCCGATTTCTGGCTTTGCGGCCATTCGCATTTGTGCGCGGTTCGCCGCCCGCCGTATAGCTGGGATGAGTTTGGCATAAAAACCCCGCTCGTTATGGCATCCACACCGGGTGAGGGCACCTTTAAGGGCGGTGGATTTAGCATAAGTGATGATGGAATCTCCCTAAACTTCACCGATAACCGCGGCCACTGCGAAGAGACAATAAAAATATAAAAAAGCCTCCCTTATTAAAGGGAGGTCTTTTTTATGGGGTAACTTGCTAATCCGTTACCATCTAACTTTTCGCTCCGCATATCCACCGCAGTTATGCGCGAATCATCATAGGTTTTATAATAATAAACGCCGTTTTTCATATCCATGCAGCAGGTGTAGCGGCTGAAAACCAGCCCGCCGTCATGCAGTCGCACGCATCCGCGCGGCACCTCCACCGTGCCTATAGCGCGAAAAAAAGCCGCAACGTCATCAAAAGGCTGAGTGTGACTCAGGGCGAAAGCCGCCCTCACAAACCGCGAGCGTGACGACCAGTCTCCCGGCAACCCCAGTGCGCCCTCGCCGCGGCTCTCACGCGCCTCCTGCGGCTCCTCTGCCGTTAGTGCGGAAAAGCTTTTTGCATGCTCGAGCATAACCGGGAACGGCGGCTCGTTTGTTAGCACGTTTTCCTCGTTATCGTATATATGCGTGCCCTCACTTGTCACCTCAAGCACAATGCTCTCACGCTCATCGGCTATCATCCAGTGTAGCGGCGATGGTGGAAATTCGGGCGAGAACGCGCCGTCGTAAATATGAACCTGCGCCAGCGATTCTCTCGCCTCGCGAACGCTTTTGCAGCCGCCGAGAACAAAGGGGATAAGCTCGTAGGTAGCAATGTTTTCCTTATCCGCTTCAAAATCAGGATAAGCCGCACTGCGCGGGAAATTAAGCGCCGCCATGCAAAGGCCCTTTTCGTTCATTCCATCATAATAAAGCGGGTAACCCTGTGCCACCGTCGCCATGCCGATAATGGCAAAATGCTCCATAGCACCGTAAATCCTCGGCGTTACGCTCACCGCCTCGCTATAAGAATATTCAAGGTCGAGCGTCCGCCCGAAAAGGCTCCCTCTGCGGATGGCAGTGCACATATAATCTTCCTTTTATTTAGTAATATCGTAAGGCCAATCGATTATACCGCCAAATTCCCGCACGTCAGTATAGCCGAGCTCTGCAAGCGCTTGACTCGCAATCTTGCTGCGCCTGCCGCTGCGGCAATAAACCAAAATAAGCGTATCCTTATCGGGAATGAGTGCTTCTGCCTTTCGTTTTATCTCATATTCGGGGATAAGTATTGCGCCCTTTATGTGACCCTCGGCAAATTCGGCATCCGTTCTCGCATCTATAATAACAATATCCTCGCGCGAGTCCATAATCTCCTTGGCTTGCTGCTGCGTAATTTGCTTATACGCTTTGGCATCGCTGCCGCCGCAGCCACCCAGCGCAAATAAACCTATAGAAACACTAAGCATAATCAAAAGTCCTTTTATAATTTTCATTCTTATCATATCCATAAAAAAATCATGTATTCGCTTACTTTTTGAAAGAATACGGCTTATTAAGATCTATCTCCCAAGAGCGTTCCGGATTTTCATAAATAATAATATCCGCATCGGTTTTCTCGATATAGTATTTAAGGCGCTCTAAATTAAACACGTTATATCTGTGAATAAAGGTTACCTCACTGAAATGATTGGTGAAAAACTTTTCATATCCCTTTAAATAGCTATCATGGAAAACGAGAATACTGGGCTTGTCTGCACATTCGGGGTTTATAAAGCGGGTCATATATTTATCTTCACTCGATGGCAGAATAAGTCCCTCGCTGAACTGTGCAGTCTGCTCTATGGCAGTACTGTTTTTGAGCGTGTAAAGCGGAACAGGCTCATCAATTCTAAAATGCGATACCATGAGAGAGGTCATCAGCTGTTCAGTTATGTTGAACTCTTCTTCAGTTAGCGCATCAATTTCGGGATGTTTGGTTTTAAGCTCATCAAAAAGCTCACGCAATACCCAAAAAGCACCGTTTTCATTCCAATGTCCCGCATCGTATTTCACATTGTTAACGGGCATGCTTTTTTTGCCCTCAAGCATGGTGTCCTTTGCCCAATAGTAGTTAACATTGTTTTTATCAAGCGCGTTTAGCACTTGGTCGGTGCGCGATACCTCGTTGATAATATTTATTGTTTTGGGAAAATATTCGGGATATACCGTCTTTTTATCAGGCAGGAGCATATATAAAAACGTCTTGTTGTTTTGTTCACAAAAATTCTGGAACGCGGATAAATTTTTTGCAAACTCGTTCGCCCATTCTTCGTTAAGGTTTAGGTGCTGATAATCGGTAATATAAGGACTGTTTTTAAAAAATACGTGTCCCTCAGAGCCATACATATATGAGGGATGCTCCATAATTCCAAAAAGGCGGTCGTTGATTATTTGATAGGCACTAAGCGCCTGAACTCTGAATCCTATACGCGCGTTCATATATTTTTCCGCACTTTTAACAAAGGTTTGTGCGCTGGAGGCATTTATCTCAGGGAGATAGGTGTTATCAATTTCAGAAATTTGATTTTTCTTAAAATTGGTAAAAAGCAGGGGAAGAGTGATAACGCTCAAAAAGAGCAAGCAAAAAATTATATTTGAAATTCTTTTCATCATATCGCCCCTCCTTAAAATCTAAAGTAGATAAATGGGTTATAGGTACTGTTGGTTATAAGCAAGAAGCAAATAATGAGCAGCACCAGCAGTAATATGCGTTTAAACAAAACGGTTACGGGATGCTCAAAAAATGCATCAGCGCGCGGCAAGCGGGCGGTGATAATACTTTTCCACGGCACGCAGAAAATAAGAGCAGCCAAGAGCACCGTAAGCGTTCTTGCATTTAAATACCAACCAATATCATAGCTGATATATTCGCATGCGTTTACCCCAAATATTATTTTTATAAAGTTCAGTGTTTCGGGCACTGAAACTATTCTGAAAAGCACCCAACCGAGCACAACAACCAACATAGTATATGCCCAGCCGAGCGGTGCACTGATAAATCGCGGCAGCAGTCGCTTACATGCCGAGTGTTTTTTTATCACGCGTTCAATCAGCATAAATGCACCGTGCCACAAGCCCCATATAATAAAGCCCCAAGCGGCACCATGCCATATGCCCGTGGCAAGGAACACAACAAACAAATTAAAATAAACGTTACCCCGTCGGTTTCCGCCCAGCGGAATATAAAGATAATCGCGGAACCAGGTCGAGAGCGAAATATGCCAGCGACGCCAAAACTCGGTTATGGATTTAGAAATGTAAGGGTAATTAAAGTTGCGCATAAACTCAAATCCGAACATCTTGCCGAGACCTATCGCCATTTCGGAATAACCGCAAAAATCATAGAATATCTGCAGTGAATAGCAAATCGCTCCCAGCCAGGCTTCACCCGTGGAGATATAATCCACGTTGGTTTCGATAAGCGCGGTTGCGGTTTCACCGAGAATATTAGCGAATATAACCTTTTTAGCAAGTCCGCGAATAAAGATTTCAACACCATCGCAAAACTGCTCAAGCGAGTGCTGTCTTACACCGAGATAAGGCTTAATATCGCTATATCGCACAATGGGACCGGCGATGAGCTGCGGAAACATGGAAATATAAAGCGCAAGCTTTACGGGATTTTTTTGCACCATGGTGGTATCTGCAGAGCTTATATCCTCACGGTAAACGTCTATAACGTAGCTCATACCCTGGAAGGTATAAAATGAAATACCTATAGGCAACGCGATAGCGGCTATATTAAAGTTTTTTCCTATCAAGCTGCCAATAGCTTCAGTAACGAAACCGAAATATTTAAAATAGAACAGAAGTCCTAAGTTGAACAAAACAGATAACACAAGGAACCAGCGGCCCTTGCGCGCAAAATTATGCTCGCGGTGAATTGCAATACCAAACAGATAATTTCCCAGCACCGAAAGCACCATAAGTACTACGAATTTGGGCTCGCCCCAAGCGTAAAAAAGCAAGCTGGCAATAAGCAGCACGGCGTTTTTGGCGGCGCCCTTAGGAGATATATAATATAAAAGTAATACCGTGGGCAAAAAAGCACACAGAAAAACGGTTGAACTGAAAACCATAATTCACCTCAATAAAAGTGTTTTTAGAATTATTGCTGCGGAACCACCGCATAGAAGATAAGCGGCTCATCCGAGCAGCCGATAAAGGAGTGGCTCTCGCCCTTTTTGCAGTAGTGGCAGTCGCCGCTCTGAAGCAGTTCCTCTTTTCCACCGTGAAGCATCCTGCCGCAGCCCGAGAGCACGAAAATTATCTCGCTCGAGGTATCGTGGCAGTGCATGCCTATCGAGCAGCCCTTTTCAAGCCTGCCTTTTAATATTTTGTTAACTCCATCGTTGAACATATGAGCGTAAAAAGTGCCCTCTCCACCCTGGAAATGCTCAAGAGCGCTCTCGCTTATGTTTTCGAATTTAATCATAAAAACAGCCCCTTTTCGCTACAATTATATCACTTGCCGCGTTTATTGACAATGCTGTCTTTTTTTCATTTGCTTCCAGCTTATAAAGCCGTAAAGATCGTTAATAAGGAAAACCGAAAAACAAATAACCACCGAAATATAGGCGGTATCGGCAAGGCTTGCAATTATCCAAAGGCAGAGCAGCACAACGTCGTTCGCGGCATAGGCGAGCGCAAAATAGGGACTTCTTCTTAAGGTGAGGCATGCGCCTAAAAAGCTGGTCGTTACCGAAACGGTAGCAGGCAGCAGGCTCGCATTGCCGAGCTTTTTTAAAATGAAATAAAATGCAAGAGTAACCATCGCCGAGAGCAGAAACATGAAAATCACCTCACGGCGTCCAAGCGATGCCACCGCCACCTCGCTTTTGCGGTTTTTATAAGGGTTTTTAAGCCATGCGCCCAGCGCCCAGACCGACATTGGCATGGTCATTCCGAGATAGGTTATCATCTCGCCGTAATAGGCAAAGGAATAAGAAACAACTGCATATATTATGCTGAATATTACCATAAGCGCAGGGCCTATCGGGTTGCCCTTTGCGCTGAATATCAGCGAAGCCGCACCGATAAGCGATGCCGCGAGGGTGAGATATCCCTCTCCGCCAAACGCAAAAAACGAAACGGTTATAAAAGTGATAGAACCTAAAAACAGTCCCCACTCAAACCGCGAAAAATAGTGCTTCATATTGTCTTCCTTTCACAAAAAAGCATCCGTCCTCGCATCTTCAAAGACCTAACGATGCGAAGCCGAATGCCGTAACATTCACTACCCGGTGGCAGCAAGTATTTTTTATGATTATATAACGCTTTTAGCTGTTTTTCAAGTTCTTTTTCATCCAAATATGCGGGCAGTCCTGCTCGTATTCAAGCTCGCCAACCTCGCAGTATCCGTGCTTAGCATAAAATTCCCTTGCTTGATATTGCGAGTGCAGAGCGAGCACTTCGCCGCCCTTTTTTGCCGCCGCGCGTTCGGCTGCCTTTAACATTTCTCCGCCAAGTCCACGGCCACGATAACTCGCCAGCACGCAAAGCCTGCCGAGGATATATTCCTTTTCGTTTTCGCCCTCGAAAATGCGGCAGGTGGCAATAGCTTTATCATTATCGAACATAACGAGGTGCGTGGCAATATTATCAATATCATCCACCTCATCAACAAAGCCCTGCTCATCCACAAACACCGTTATGCGGATATCGAGCGCTTCACTTGGCAGTCGGTCATATGCCTTTATCTCCATAGTGCGTCTCCTTAATGCTTTTCCTGCAGGCTCATAAAATATCCTGCGGTTTGTTCGGGCGAGGTGCGCATACCCTCGCGCATCCACCATTTAACGGTCTCACAAAAGCCGCCCACCAAATGCTGCAGCAGGTATTCACGCGGAACGTCGCTTTTGAAAATATCAATGTGCAGCAAAAATATCTTTTTAAGATGCTCGCGGAAATATCGCATAAAAAGCTCACCGCTATCGCTTATCAGCACACCGATGTCCCTCTTGCGGTCGCGAATGTGCCACAGTATGTGCGAGAGCTTGCCCTCGAGGTCATTATCAGTGCCCGAAAAGGGGCAGGGGTCATGCTCAAAAATATGAAAAAATAAATCCTCGCACATTGCGTCAAGCAGCAGGTCCTTGGTCTCGAAATGAGCATAAAAGGTGGTGCGGCCAACGTTGGCTTCATCTATAATATCGCCCACTGTAATATGGTCGTAGCGCTTACGCTCAAGCAGGCTGCGAAATGCATCGAATATCGCTTTTCTGGTTTTTAACTGACGTCTGTCCATAATTTCACCGTACAATTTATAATTTTTGTTCTGTAACGAACGTTTATATCGGGTTATCCGTTGTTTTTTCTCTCTTTGCGGAATAGAATATAACCGAACAATATGTTCGAAAGCAAACTTATTGTATCATAAAAAGTCATAATATTCAAGGGGGGCTTATGGAGAACAAAAGAAATATGCTTATAGCATTTTTGCTTAATTTATCATTTTCCGCAATAGAGCTGGCAGGAGGCTTCTTAACGGGAAGCGTTGCAATAGCGGGTGATGCAATCCACGACCTTGGAGATGCCTTGAGTATAGGCTTTTCCTGCCTGCTTGAGCACAAAAGCGAGCGCAAGCCTGACGATAACTACACATATGGTTATACGCGTTTTTCTGTTCTGGGCAGTCTTTTAACAAGCGTTATTCTGTTTTTAGGCTCGATTGGCGTCATATTCAAGGCAACACAGAGACTAATGGACCCGAAGCCGATAAACTATAACGCAATGCTCTGGCTTGCCGTGTTTGGTGTTGTCATGAATTTCGCTGCTTCGCTTTTTACTCGTGGTGGTGGTTCGCTCAATCAACGCGCGGTTAATTTGCATATGCTTGAGGATACACTCGGCTGGGCAGCCGTGCTGGTGTGCGCCGTGATGCTGCATTTTACCGACTGGGTGTTTATCGATTCAATAATATCAATAGCGGTTGCGCTCTTTATTCTCATGGGCACGTTTAAAAACTTTAAAACCGTTTTGGATATTTTTCTCGAAAAAACCCCACGCGGCATATCTGTTAACAAAATAAAAGAATACCTCATACAGCTCGATGGCGTTGCCGACGTCCACCACGTGCACGTACGCAGTATTGACGGCTTTAGAAACTATGCCTCCGCGCATGTAGTGCTAGAATGTTATCAAGCCTCTATAAAGGAGAGAATAAGGGAGGAGTTATCACATTTTGGCATTGTTCATTCTGTGCTGGAAATCGAGCTTATGGGCGAAGAATGCCAAACACCGGAATGCACGATAGATCATGGTGATAAGCATTCTTGCACTCACCATCATCACCACTAAAAAAGCCGACAGGGAAATCCTGTCGGCTAATGTTTAAAGCATTTTAAGAATATCTTCCTTGGATCGAAGCCCGAGCGACTGTGCCGTAACCTCGCTGTTTTTAATAACAAAAAGTGCAGGAATGCTGTTTATGCCGAAGGTGGCAGTGAGCTGCGGCTCATCATCAACGTTCACCTTGCAGATTTTAACGTCGCCTCGCTCGGCTGAAATCTCCTCCAAAATAGGGGAGAGCATCTGACAGGGACCACACCAGTCTGCATAAAAATCAAGCAGCACGGTTTTGTCGCTGTTTAGAACCTCATCGTGGAAATTATCGTTTGTAATCATCATAAAAGCCATAAATAAACCTCCGTATTATTTATTTTCAAATGTGGCGGCAACGCACGTTTCGCCATCCTTATTAATAAGACTTATAAAATATCCGTTTTCGATTTTTTCCGAGCAAACGCTTAGCATATCCCCGAGATACGCCGCCTTTTTATAAAGAATACTCGCATCGGTGAAGGCAAAAACTTCAGGCAGAGCATCCATCAAAAGCTCGGCACTTTTTTGGTTGTTAAGGTGGCGGTTGGTATCAATATGCCCGTTACCAACTCTCACCTCATAAAGCTTTTGCGCCTCCGTTATGGCAGGCTTTTTATAACTAAAAAAATCATCGCCAAAATCGTGACTCTGATAGCATTTTGCCATATCTTCGGGAATTCTTATCGGGCGCATGCGGTTACCATCAAACAAAAACCAGGCGGCAACCGTCTTGGCACAAACAATTCCATCCTGCTCGATAATGCATCCGCGGTCCGAAACCACACCCTTCATATCGCGCACGGCGGTATGTATCGTAATGTTTTTGCGCGTATCAAGCGGCTTATTGATATGCAGGTTTATGCCCTGCAAAAGCCACGCCATATTAGCCTCGCGCATTTTATAAAGACCCCAGCCGCACTCGGCAGAATGCTTTATTGCAATGTCCTGCACAAGGTCAAGCAATGCCGAGGGTTTAACGGTATCAAAATCTTTAAAATCGCCGTAGCGCATTTCATAGGTATGGGTAAACATTATAGCCCTCCGTTTCTAAAAATATAATACCATAAAAATAAAAAAATATCAAAGAAATTATGCAACGAGTAATTGACATGCGCACTGTTTGAGGTGTATTATAATGGCATAAGGCATTGCCTTAAATATGTGAAAGGGGTAAGAAGAAATGAAAAAGATTTTTGCACTTATGCTCGCAGTTCTTATGATTGCAACTGTATTCTGCGCTTGCGGCGGCAAAGAAACTGTTGATTGTCAGGCTTGTCAGGAAACCAAGGAAGGCAAGGCTTACAAGGTTGAAATGTTCGGCGTTAAGATGACCGTTTGCAAGGAATGCAAGGATGAGTGGGATGCAACCATGGATTCCCTCGGTGATCTCGATCTCGGCGATCTCGGAGACTCTCTCGGAGATCTCGGCGATCTTAGCGGTCTCGTTGGCTAAACTACATAAAGAGAAGACGGCAGTTTTCACTGCCGTCTTCTTTTATTTTATGGGAACAGCCTCCTGCCTTGAAACAACAAAGGAACTGAGGGCAATAGCACTCAAAAGTGCTTTTTCAATATCCCCATCAGCACAGAAAGATGAAAGGAAAGCCGCACCAAAACTATCACCTGCACCAACGGTTGAAACCACCCGAGCCGATTTGGCAGCCGCATAGTGCGAGCGTGCATTCTCGGTGTCGAAAATAAAGGCACCGTCACTATCAAGGGTTATAATAATTATTTTCAAATTCGCAAAGGTTGATGCCAAGGCTCTCGCCGCAGTTGCAGGTGCACCTATTTCGCGCCCCAACAGCATAGAAGTGGCATTTTTTAGCTCCTCACGGCTGATTTTAAGTATTGTTGCATTCTGCGCGCAGAGCAAAACGCTCTCCTCACGGTAAAACGGTTCGCGCAGGTTAATATCGCAGAAAATATGAGAAAAACTGTGGTTTTTAAGGATTTCTTTTATCACGCCTCTGTTGTGCTCACTACGCTGAATAAGTGTGCCGAACGAGAAAACGTCAAACCCTGAAAGCTCAGCAGGGCAGGTGAGATAATCGTATGCCACGTCACTCAGCACCTCATAGCTGGGAACACCGCTATCATTGAGTGTAACGCGGCAAGTGCCCGTCGGCTTGTCCGAAACGGTGCTCAAAAAATCGGTTTTCACGCCAAAACGCTCAAGCTCGGCTATTGCGGGGGATGAAAGTTCATCTCCGCCCACCGCCGATAAAATATAACTTTCATTCGAGAGCAGCGCCGCGTGTGCCGCAAGATTAAGCGGAGCGCCGCCGATGCATTTTTTATCTGGATAAACGTCCCAAATAATTTCGCCCAAAGATAAAAGCTTCATATTTCCTCCTTAAAGCGCGTAGCTGATCGGTTCGCGATCCTTATAATAGTGGGCGTGGGTTATGCCGAGTCCCAACAGCATATCACGTCCCTCTGTGAGTCCGTTACCTATCATATCCGCCGAGTGCGCATCCGAGCCGAGGGTGATAAGTGTGCCGCCCATGCTCTTATAAAGGGCAACTATATCCATAGCGGGCATGGTAGCGCCGAAGGCTTTTCCTATCTCGGAGGTGTTAATCTCCAGCGCTATCCGGCGGTCGATTATCGTGCTTAGAATGCGCTTTATCTGCGGCATATGCTTTTCCATATCCACCGCAATGTTATATTTTCCGCTTATATATCGAATAGGCAGGGTTAAATGCGCGAGAATGTCAATATTGGCGCGTTCTGCAATAAACAGAACACCCTCAAAATATTTGGTGAGATACTTGTCTATTGTGTCGTGCGAGAGGAGCGAAAAATCGATTTGAGTGTGCGGTATATACTTGTCACTTAGAACGTTCATGACGTGCACGGAACCGATAATAGCATCATACGGCAGTGCGGCGGCAACCTTTTGGGTATCCTCAAAAAAGAGATTAGAGTCCCCTAATTCGATTGAATTCATAACAAACAGATTATCGCCGTATTTTTTCTGCATATCGTCGTATGCGCGGAAATTCTTTTCGGCGTTTTTCAGCATTTGGTTTATTGGGGTTATATGCGGGTCGCAATGGTCACTGAACGCAATGCCCGCAAGACCTGCCGCTATAGCCGCCTCGCACATTTCTTCCGGCGAACTTTTGCCATCGTGCGAGAGATTAGAATGCAAGTGCATATTATAAATCATAAAAACACCTCCCGATTATTTCAATAATACTCCCATCATCCCTTAAAAGCAAGCAAAAAAGGCGCCCGAGGGCGCCTTTTTTTAGTCTTTTTTGGTTGTGTAAACAATAACGCCGAAGGGTGCTATCGTATCGCTTAATTTATCCGCAACCTCAAACTCCTTATCAGCAGGAATAATTGTCGCGCTCTCATCGCGAACCAGAGTGTCGGGGTTGTAAGCGTGGCGGTAGAATTTTTTGTCAACCGCCTTCTCAAGTGTGAGCGTGAAATCATCGCTCGTAGCCTTGTGGTTGGCAAGCACGAGGGTAATCTCACCGCTCTGCGATACCGACATAGTGGTGTGCAGCCCGTTTTCTCCAACGCCCTCGTAAACTACGCTGTGTGCATCAACGTAGCGGGAGAGCAGCGTAAACGCGTAATAAGCCTTGTGCGGCACGTAGGAACGGGTGAGTGTCGGCATAAGACCGCAACGATGATCACCGTCAACAAACGAGTCGGCGTTATTAGAGTGGTTATTCGGCCATTGCTGGTCGAAAAGTGTCCAAAGCAGGGATAAGCGAACACCGCAGTTCATAAATGCAATAGCGGCATCAACCAGCTCTGCACCCATCTCATGGTGGCCGTTATCGCGGTCGTAGGTAATGTTGTATTCATCGTAGCAGAAAGCCTTGTCGGGGCGCTCGCCGGGAATGAAATCCAGAGCGGTGTTTGCCCACTGGCACCAATCGTTATAAGGCTCTAAAACACCACCTGCGGTCGAGTTGTGGAACCAACCGTCAAACTCATCCGAGAAATCGTGGTTGGGAACAACGTTAATCTTTTCCTCGCCCTCCAATAGCGACATACTGTCAATAAAGCAGTATCCGGGTCGGCGGCGGTCATCAGGGTCTGTAACGCAGGCGGTCTTGCCGTCGAGTTCCTTGGGCGATTTAACGGCACAGAAAATGCCGAAGATAGCTTCTCCGCCCTCGCCCGAATTAAATTTAACTGAAACCTTTTTATATTCGGTGGATAAATCACTCGGCAGAATCTGAATAGTGCTGCCCGCGGTAGCGGCGGCAAGTCCTGTCGATTGAATATCACCCGAGGGGTGGTCCTTGCAAACACCGAAGATATAGTTACCCTCCTGGTCGGGGAAATCACTTTTGTAGAGCATATCAATAACCGCTTCATATTCGGTGTTGGGCTTTAAGCTCACCTTGCGGCACATGCGCGAATAGAAAACGGTAAGGCAACAGTAGGTCTTGCCGGTCTTTATAAATTCGGGCTTAGCAGCGGGAACCCATTGATAGTTGTGGCTCGAGAAAATATCAACAATATTGGGCTCGTTTTCGGCAAAGTGCTTCACCATCGGGCTATATGCGGTGCTGCCCTCGTTGGGTCCCATAAGGAAAATCTTATCGCGGCGGCCGTCACGAACGAGCGCTTTATGAGCGGCACGAGCGCTGTCCGCCCAAAGGTCGAAGGGAGTCTTCGAGGGGTCGTCCGGCTTGCCCGAATAGCGCTGTGGCTCAGTAAAGAGAACAAAAATCTTAACGTTATCAAAGCCGCGCTTTTCTATGAGCTGATAAACCGTCTCACTAACGAAATTACCGTAGTTTTCGAGGCTTTTCTCCCAGTCACCCTCTACAGTAAAGGGGCTTGTGCCGTTCCAACAGGTTGAATTTATATCGCCGGGCGAGCACCAGCCTGTATTGAGCGCAACGGTAACACCTGCGTCCTTCATTCTGCTGAGCCAGCGGTAGAATGCCTTCATGGTGTCGTTGTCCCAGTCCCAGGTGTTCGTTTTTTCATCCCAGGCCCACCAACCGTAGAAGGTGCGCGCAATTTTAAGGCGCATTTCCTTAATTCTGCGGGCCTCCTCGATGCACTGCTCCTCGGTATAAACTCTGCCGCAGTCATCTGGCATACCGGCATAGCCGTGATATATGGCGCCGTTACCCCAGAAATCTTTTTGCACGGGGGCTGTGTTTTTAATTCTCAAATTGCTCATAAAAAACCTCCGAAAAGTTTTACATTTAGAGTATAAACAGCTTTAAAATAAAAGTAAATGCACAAAAGGAATTTTTTGCACAAAACGAAACTAAAAACTTAAAAACGCCCTAACCGCATAAAGCAGCAGGGCGTTTTTATCAGCGTTCATCCATGGGAGTATAAGGAACCTTTTTAATGGCAGCCTTATAAGCAGGGCGCATAATGCGCTTGCAGGAGATAAGCTCCTCCATTCTGTGTGCGCACCAACCCGTAACACGGGCGATGGCGAATAGGGGGGTATATAGGTCCTCGGGAATGCCGAGCATATCATAAACAAATCCGGAATAAAGGTCAACGTTGGCGCAAATGGGCAGGGTCATCTTCTTGCGCTCCATAATAAGCTCCTTGCCTATGCGCTCAATATTTTCAAGCAGGCGAAGCTCATCAAGTCGACCGTATTTCTCAGCAAGGTTTGCAGCGCACTCGCGGATCGAAACGGCGCGCGGATCCGACATAGTGTAAACCGCGTGTCCAAGTCCGTAAATTTTGCCCGAACGGTCACCTGCGGTGCCGTCAAGCAGCTTGCCAAGATACTCGCGCAACTTGTTTTCATCCGAATAATCGGGAAGGTCGCGCTTTATAAAGCTAACCATCTCCATAACCTTAGCGTTGGCGCCGCCGTGGAGCGGACCCTTAAGCGAGTTAACCGCAGCCGAAATGGCACTGTAGGTATCGGTTCCGCTGGAGGAAACAGCGCGGCAAACGAATGCCGAGTTATTACCGCCACCGTGCTCCGCGTGAAGAATAAGCATTATATCAAGCAGCTTGGCCTCTTCATCGGTGTAGGTCTTATCAGGGCGAACCATTCTAAGGAAGTTTTCCGAAAGCGAAAGGCTTGACTTCGGGTTGTGTATGTAAAGCGATTTACCATAAAAACGGTGGCGCTTAACGGCATAAGCGTTTGCAACTATCGCGGGGAAACGAGCAATAAGCTCTATCGACTGGCGCAAAAGATTCTCGGGCGAGGTGTCGTCATCAATCTCGTCATAAGAATAGAGCGCCTCAATGCCGCGCGAGAGCTGGTTCATAATATTGCGCGAGGGAGCACGCAGCAAAACATCCTCCGTGAAACTGTCTGGCAGGGCACGGTTCTTGGCGAGCAGGGCGTTAAAGTGCTCGAACTCCTCCTTAGTCGGCAGCTTGCCGAACAGCAAAAGGAAAGCAACCTCCTCATAGCCAAAGGTGTTATTCTCACGGTGCTGCTTTATAATATCGTGAACGTTGATTCCGCGATAATAAAGCTTGCCCTCGGTGGGAACACGCTCACCATCCTCAAGATAATAACCCATAACGCTGCCTATATCGGTAACGCCGACAAGCACGCCTGTGCCATCATCATTGCGTAGACCGCGCTTGGTGTTATATCCCTGGTCAACGGTATATACCTCCTCAATTCCGCAGGAGAGCTTTTTGAATTCCTCAGCCGCAAATTCGGGAGTAATTATATGGTTGTTCATTTTTTCACCTTCTCGGTTTATCTTCTTAAAAGCCAATTATACCCCAAAACCGCAAAAATGGCAAGAAAAAACGTAATTTCTGCGGTCTGCACTAATAAAATACTACTTATATCAAGAAAAAAGTTGCACTTTTAATAAAAATACTTTAACTTTGCGCAAAAATGTGGTATATTAATTTGTAAATTATTTTTCTTTAAAAGGGTGATTAGATGATAACTCTTAAAAAAGGCGGCCACGTTTTAAGAAACGGCTGTCCCGTAGCGGTCGAGGGCAATATTGATGCCCGCGCCGAACGCAATAAAACCATGGCGTATAAGGTTATGAACGCTCACAATTCTTCGAGCGATCCCTCGCTTATGCGAATCAAGTTCGATAGCCTTATCTCCCACGATATAACCTACGTTGGCATTATCCAAACCGCAAGGGGAAGCGGTTTGCGCGAATTCCCCGTGCCCTACGTTATGACCAACTGCCATAACAGCCTTTGCGCCGTTGGCGGAACCATAAACGAGGATGACCACGTGTTTGGCCTTTCGGCAGCCAAAAAGTACGGCGGAATCTATGTTCCTGCCAACCAGGCTGTTCTGCACCAGTATGCTCGCGAGATGATGAGCGGCTGCGGCAAAATGATTTTAGGCTCCGATAGCCACACCCGTTACGGTGC
>JAZOPP010000113.1:0-5371 GCA_045655625.1 Acutalibacteraceae bacterium | reverse complement strand
AAAATAAGTCGCGAGGAAGCGCTCGTTCTTGCTTGCGATACTATGAAAAAGGCAATTGCCGCTCTCGATAGTGAGGGCTTGTGCGATATTCATATTTGTCCCGAAACTATGGGCAAAATAAATCAGCTAGGCACCTTGAGTGAGGTTTTATCGCTTTGTGAGTTGGATGAACGTCTTATTCCGTGCATAGATTTTGGACATTTAAACGCCAGAACGCTCGGCGGGCTGAAAACGAGGGATGATTTTCTTTCCGTGTTTGATCAGATAGAGAACCGCCTCGGCAATGCAAGACTCAAAACCTTCCATTCGCACTTTTCCAAAATCGAATACACCGATGGAGGAGAGAAGAAGCATCTAACCTTTGCGGATGAGTTGTTTGGTCCCGATTACGAACCTGTTATGGAGCTTATTGCCGCAAAGAATTGTTCTCCCACTATTATTTGCGAATCAGATGGAACCCAAGCCGAGGATGCAAAAACGATGAAGGACTGCTATTTATCGCTTTTAAAATAACGCTAAAGGCTTGACAAAAGGATAAAAAAACCTTATAATTTTTTAGAGTTAGTATCTAACTTTATATTTGATTTTGTTTTTTGGAGGAATTTTAAAATGGTAAGTGCTGGTGATTTCAGAAACGGTGTAACATTTGAAATGGACGGTAACGTTTATCAGATCATCGAATTTCAGCATGTAAAACCCGGAAAGGGCGCTGCTTTCGTTCGCGCAAAGATCAGAAATGTTATTGCCGGTTCGGTTGTTGAACGCACCTTCAACCCTAACGATAAATATCCCACTGCTTTTGTTGAAAGAAAGGAAATGGAGTTCTCCTATAGTGATGAGGGTCTTTATTATTTCATGGATCCCGAAAGCTATGAACTCGTTCCCGTTAACGCTGCCGACCTTGGCGATGCTTTCAAGTTTGTTAAGGAAAACATGGTTTGCAAGATCCTTTCTTATAAGGGCAATGTTTTCGGCGTTGAGCCGCCCACATTCGTAGAACTTCAGGTAACTCAGACTGATCCTGGCTTTGCAGGCAACACTGCTACCAATGCAACCAAGCCCGCAACTCTCGAGACCGGCGCTGAAATACGTGTTCCGCTTTTCATCAACGAAGGCGATATGATCCGCATCGATACCCGCACAGGCGAGTATATGGAGCGTGCATAATTTTAAAAAGATTGTTTAACATAACCTGTGAAGGAGTGTAGTATTATGACAATTTCTGAAAAAGTTTCTTACATTAAAGGTCTTGCTGATGGTCTCGCTCTCGACGAGAACAACAAGCAGGATAAGGTTATCAAGGCTATAATCGATGTTTTAGATGATATTGCTCTCACTGTTGAAGACCTTGAAGATGGTTGCGCAGAGCTCGCAGAGCAGATCGATGCAGTAGATGAGGACCTCGCTGCTCTTGAAGACGTAGTTTATGAGGACGACTGCTGCGATTGCGATGATTGCTGCGATTGTGATGATGAACTCTATGAGGTTGAGTGCCCCAACTGCAACGATATTATCTGCGTGGATGAGGATATGCTCGCTGAGGGTAGCATTGATTGCCCCAACTGCGGAACAAACCTTGAGTTTGATTTCGAATGCGATTGCGACTGCTGTGACGGCGACTGCGAAGAATAATACTTTTTAAAACTGATGCCGCACTTTGTTATCAAAGCGCGGCATTTTTTGTGAGGTAGTTATGGAATTAACCAAGCCTATGCTTGAATATGAAACAAGCACTGAAAACGGCGGAACAGCTTCGGCAATAATAGTGGCAGCAGGTTCCTCCAGCCGTATGGGCGGAATACCCAAGCAGCTGCTAAACGTGGGCGGTATACCCGTATTGGCGAGAACCTTGCTCGCTTTCGAAAATGCTGCGTGCATTAAAAACATTGTTATTGTTGCCCGCGAGTGCGATATTTTAAGTTTCCAGCTGCTGGCTGAAAAATACTTAATAACTAAAGTAACCGATATTGTTGAGGGCGGTTCTTGCCGTGAAGAGTCGGTAAAAAACGGCGTTATGTGTCTTGGATGTGACACCAAGTGTCTTCTCGTTCACGATGGCGCTCGCCCGTTTGTCAATGAGAAAATAATAACAGACGTTGCAAAAGCGGCTGAAGAATTTGGCGCTGCTGCTTGTGCTGTTCCCGTTAAGGATACGTTAAAGGTGGTGGAGAGCGGAATCGTAACCAACACGTTAGATCGTTCTTCTGTTTTTTCCGTGCAAACTCCTCAGGGATTCAGCTTTGAACTTTTTAAAAAATCCATTACTTCCAAGAACGATTTATCGGTATTCACGGATGATTGTTCTGTGGTAGAAGCGGACGGAATAAAGGTTCATATTGTTGAGGGCGATTATAACAACATAAAAATAACCACCAAGGAAGATATAAGCATTGCCGAGGGTATATTAGCAAGCGGAGGTGAGGAGAATGCTTAGAATAGGTCATGGTTACGATGTTCATAAATTTGCTGAAAATCGCCGCTTAGTGCTTGGCGGAGTGGAGGTTCCTCATTCGGTTGGCCTTTTGGGTTATTCAGATGCCGACGTGCTGCTTCACGCCGTGTGCGATGCACTTTTGGGCGCTGCTGGCCTTGGCGATATAGGCAAGCATTTTCCCGATACCGCATCCGAATATAAGGATATTGATAGCAGAATTTTGCTTCGCCACACGGTTGCTCTTTTGAATGATATGGATTATACCGTCGGCAACGTTGATGCCACGGTTATCGCACAAAAGCCGAAGCTTGCACCCTTTATCGGACAAATGGTTGAAAATATCGCGGCGGATTGTGATATTGATGCTGCTTTTGTAAACGTTAAGGCTACCACCGAGGAAGGCTTAGGATTCACGGGCGAGCTTTTAGGTATCTCTGCACACGCAGTCTGCACTATTATCAAGCAGTAATATAAACACATCCTTTTTCATATTATTAGTAGACTGAGAAAGGATGTGCTTTTGTATGTATGCGGTGCTGAACAAAACAAGCCTGCGTATAATATCTTTAGTGTTATTGCTTTTTGCCGCCTTTGTTGTTGAGGGCTTTCTGATTACTAAGGCGGATAGTTGTGATATAAGAAATCCGGAGCGAAGAACTAAATATCTCGAAGAACTCGGTCTGATAATCGATGAAACCACATTGGTTGAAAGCGAGGTAGCCATCCCTAAGGAGTTCGGGGATGTGTATAGCAATTATAATGAAATTCAATTGAGAGCAGGATTTGATCTCAAAGATTATAAAGGTGTCACGGTTACTAAATACACCTATAAAGTGTTGAACCGTGGTGAAAACGTTTGTGTCAATCTGCTTTGCTATAAAGGCAAGGTGATAGGCGGCGATATTTCCTCATCCAGTTTAGATGGGTTTATGGTGCCGCTTTCTAAGGAATAGCACTCGGAGGGAAGTTTAAATGGCTATAATGAGGCTGGATAAATATCTGTCTAATCAAACTGGTATGTCCCGCAGTGAAGCGCGTGAAGCGCTGAAATCCTTGAGGGTAACGGTCAACGGTGTTACCGAAAAGCATTATGATTATAAAATCAACACCGATACGGATAAGGTGACAGTAAATGGTCAGCCCGTGGCATATAGTGAGTATCTTTACATACTCATGAACAAGCCGAAAGGAACACTTACTGCCACCGAGGATAAGCGCCAACGCACCGTGCTCGATTTATTGCCCGATGAACTTCGACGCAAGGATATGGCACCTGTGGGTAGACTTGATAAGGATACTACAGGACTTTTGTTGCTTACCGATGATGGTAAAACCGCGCATAAAATTATTTCTCCTAAATCACTGATAGAGAAGGAATATATAGCAATGCTTGATGGCGACGTAACCGAAGAACACGTAAAAGCTTTTGCCGATGGTGTTATACTGTCTGATGGAACTACTTGCATGCCTGCCGTTTTAAAAATAGTAGAACAGACCAAAGCGTCTATAACTATTTGCGAAGGCAAGTATCATCAAATAAAACGTATGTTTGGAACTGTAGGGCTCGGCGTTAATGAGCTTATGCGAGTTCGGATAGGCGGCCTTTGCTTGCCGAAAGAACTACCCGAGGGCGAGGTTTTGATTATAAATAGCAGGGAAGAGCTTATAGATAAAATTTCCAAAAAAGTATAATTTTTCTACGAAATATAATATTATTATACATTTGTTACAAATAGCCTTGATTTATTTTGGATAAAATCAATGTAGCAATTTTTAGCATAGTTTGGTATAATTACTGACGATGATTAAGAAGTATGTTTATAAGCAGGTATCTGCTTAAATATTAGGAGGTCAAAAATAATGGCTAGTTTGTCACTTCGCAACATCTATAAAAAATATCCGGGCGGAGTTATAGCAGTTTCTGATTTCAATCTTGAAATCAAGGACAAGGAATTCATCATTCTCGTTGGTCCTTCCGGCTGCGGTAAGTCCACCACTGTTCGTATGGTTGCAGGTCTTGAAGAGATCAGCAGCGGCGAGCTTTATATCGGTGACCGTCTCGTTAACGATGTTGCTCCGAAGGATAGAGATATCGCAATGGTTTTCCAGAACTATGCTCTTTATCCGCATATGACCGTTTTCGATAACATGGCATTCGGTCTTAAGCTTCGCAAAACTTCTAAGGATGAAATAATGCGTCGTGTTGAGGAAGCTGCCCGCATTCTTGACATTGAGCATCTTCTCGAGCGTAAGCCGAAGGCTCTGTCCGGTGGTCAGCGTCAGCGTGTTGCTCTCGGTCGTGCTATAGTTCGTGAGCCTAAGGTATTCTTACTTGACGAACCGCTCTCAAACCTTGATGCTAAGCTCCGTGCACAGATGCGCACTGAGATTACTAAGCTCCATCAGCGTCTTGGAACCACATTTATTTATGTTACCCATGACCAGACTGAAGCTATGACAATGGGTACCCGTATCGTTGTTATGAAGGATGGTTTCATCCAGCAGGTTGATGCTCCTCAGAAGCTTTATGAGTTCCCGTGCAACCTCTTCGTTGCAGGCTTCATCGGTTCTCCCCAGATGAATTTCATCGAAGCTAAGGTATTAAAGGAGAAGGATGACTTCTTCGTAGAGTTCGGCTCTGAAGATACTAAGACCCGCGCAGGTGTTAAGTATCAGATTAAGCTGCCGGCTTCCAAGAATAAGGATAACTGCCTCGATGCTTACGTTGATAAGGAAGTTATCTTCGGTATCCGTCCTGAGCATGTTCACAATGAGCCTGAACTCGTTGCAAACCTGCCCGATGGTATCGTAGAGGCTAACGTTGAAGTTACCGAGCTTATGGGTGCTGAAACCTACCTCTACATGGATTGCGCAGGTCAGGCTATCGTAGCTCGTGTTGATCCTAAGTCAACTGCTCGTCCTCAGGATGAGATCAAG
>JAZOPP010000112.1:0-1555 GCA_045655625.1 Acutalibacteraceae bacterium | reverse complement strand
AAAACTATTCGCGCGTGCTCTCGCGCCGTCCTCCCGGCAGCACGCCGTTCACCTTGCTCGATTATTTCCCCGATGATTTTATATTGTTTGTGGATGAATCGCACGTAACCCTGCCGCAGGTTAGGGGTATGTACGGCGGCGACCACTCACGAAAGGAAAACTTGGTTGTGTTCGGCTTCCGCTTGCCCTCCGCGTTCGATAACCGTCCGCTCAATTTTGATGAATTTTATTCGCACGTCGGTCAGGCGGTGTTCGTTTCCGCTACACCGGGCGACCTTGAGCGTGAAAAATCCACCCAGATAGTCGAGCAGGTTATTCGCCCTACCGGTCTCCTTGACCCCGAGATTTCTGTTCGCCCCAGCGAGGGTCAGATAGATGATCTTATATCTGAGATAAATCTGCGCACCAAGAGGGGAGAGCGTGTACTCGTCACCACCCTTACTAAGAAAATGGCTGAGGACCTCACCGAGTATTTAGAGGGCGTAAATATTGCCGTTCGTTATATGCATTATGATATCGATACCATCGAGCGAATGGAGATAATCCGCGACCTTAGAATGGGCAAGTTTGACGTTCTTGTAGGAATTAACCTTCTGCGCGAGGGCCTCGATATTCCAGAGGTATCGCTTGTTGCTATCCTCGATGCCGATAAGGAGGGCTTCCTGCGCAGTGAAACCTCGCTGATACAAACGGTAGGTCGTGCTGCGCGTAATGCAAACGGCACTGTTATTATGTATGCCGATAGTGTAACCGGCTCAATGGAGCGCGCCATAAGCGAGACCTTCCGCCGCCGAGAGATTCAAAAAGCCTATAACGATGCCCACGGCATAACCCCCACAACCATCGTTAAGGATGTTCGCGATATAATTGAAATTGGCGCATCTGATGATAAGTCGGCTTCCGCCAAACAAACCAAGCACCTCACCAAGGCGCAGCGCGAAGAACTCATTATGCGCTTAACCCGTGAGATGAAGCTGGCAGCAAAAATGCTTGAGTTTGAGCATGCGGCTCATCTGCGTGACCGTATTCAGCGTCTGCGCGAAGGCAAATAACTTAAAAACCGTCGAAAATTTCGGCGGTTTTTATTATATATTATTTACTTTTATAAAATTATGGGTTAAAATAAAACTATATATGCAATAATCAATGGAGGAAATATGGCGAACGATAAAATCATTATCAAGGGAGCAAACGTTCACAACTTAAAAAGCGTTGACGTAACCATTCCGCGCGATAAGCTCGTAGTGTTCACGGGCCTTTCAGGTTCTGGTAAATCCTCTCTCGCCTTCGACACTATCTATGCCGAGGGTCAGCGCCGTTACGTTGAATCGCTCTCTTCATATGCCCGTATGTTCTTGGGTCAAATGGAAAAGCCCGATGTTGAAACCATTGAGGGGCTTTCTCCCGCCATATCTATCGACCAGAAAACCACCCATAAGAACCCCCGTTCAACGGTGGGCACCGTAACCGAGATTTATGATTACCTTCGCCTTTTATATGCTCGCGTTGGTATTCCGCATTGTCCCGTCTGTGGTAAGGAGATTTCGCAGCAGTC
>JAZOPP010000111.1:0-3485 GCA_045655625.1 Acutalibacteraceae bacterium | reverse complement strand
TGATGGGGGTCTTCTTTATGCGCTCAAGCTGCAAACGGCGAAGCTTATCTGCCTCGGTTTCGCGCTTGGCGTTCTTGGGACGGTGATAGTCCTGTGATTTCTGCTTAATCTTCTGCTTGCGCTGCATATTATCGCGCATGGTGTTGGCAGGAGCGATATTCTCATACTTCTCGTTATAACGCTCGATATCAACGTTGGAAGTGCGGGTATCAACGTGGAGAATCTGAGCAGGTCCACGGTTGGGAGCCTCGCTCGGACCCTTCTTTTTCTTGGGCGGTGCTACTAAGATTTCGGGCTCTGCCTTCTTCTCGGTCTTGGGCTCTGCCTTCTTTTCGGTCTTGGGCTCTGCCTTTTTCTCGGGAGCCGGCTTGGGCTCGGGCTTTCTCTCCACCTTGGGCTCCGCTTTCTTTTCGGGAGCGGGCTTGGGTTCGGGCTTTTTCTCAACCTTAGGCTCTGCCTTTTTCTCAGGAGCGGGATTCTTGGCAGCCTCGGCAGCTGCGGCAGCAGCCTTCATCTGCTCGAGAATTGCCATCTGCTCAGCGAGTTTTCTATCCTTTTCTGCTTTGCGCTCCTTAGCAGCTTCCTCGCGTGCCTTGGCGCCTGTTGCAAAATATTCATCAAAGCTTTTTACAGAGTTTTGCTCGGTCAGCACGCTGAAGATAACGTCGAGCTCCTTTTCATCAAGTGTGGAAGATGTTTTCTTGGCGCTCGCGATTTTATCAGCAAGAATTGCAACGATATCCTTCGACTGCATTCCGAAATCCTTTGCAAGGTCGCTTACCTTATATTTAACCATCATGGGCATTTCCTCCAATTAAAGATTTTCCGCAATAGCGTTGGCGAAGCCTTCATCCAATAGGGCAACTATGCCTGCCTTGGTGCCTATTGCTTTAGTTATATCATAGGTAGTGAGTTCGGGTTTTAAAAATTTAACGCCGTGCTTTTCGCACAGAAAGCGAATTTCCTTTGTGCTTTTTTCCGAAATATCGGAAGCGGTGATAGCGAGATAGGCTTTGTTTCTTTTTATGGAATCGGTGGTTGCCGCTGTTCCAACGGCGATTTTACCTGCCTTACGGGCGAAGCCTAATAACGTTAACGCTTTGCTCACTTGAGTTCCTCCGAAATTTTGGTTATTACCTCTTGCGGTACCGCCGAGGAGAAAGCCTTTTCAAATCGGCGCGCCTTTTGGGCGGCGAGCAGGCACTTTTCCTCTTTGCAAATATATGCGCCGCGACCGTTCTGCTTGCCCGTTTTATCGAGCATTATCTCGCCCTCGGTGGTCTTGACCACGCGATAAAGCTCCGACTTCGGCTTCATCTCGCCACAGCCGACACACATTCGCATAGGAATTTTTCCGCTTTTCATTTTAAACCCCCTGAATTATTCGGCGTCCTCGCCGTAGAATCCGCTTTCGGGACGGATATCAATGTTCCATCCCGTGAGCTTAACGGCAAGACGAACGTTCTGTCCACCATTGCCGATTGCGAGAGAGAGCTGCGAATCCGGCACGGTTGCACGGCAGCTGCGCGGCTCCTCGCTGATTATCTCAACACCAACTACCTTGGAGGGAGAAAGTGCCTCGCTTACGAAGGCTACGGGATCATCGGAATACTTAACGATATCGATCTTTTCGCCTGCAAGCTCTTCTACTATCTTGTTAACGCGAGCGCCGCGCGGACCTATGCAGGCGCCGACTGCGTCAATCTCGCTATTAGCAGACCAAACCGCCATCTTGGTGCGGGAGCCTGCCTGACGGGAGATAGCCTTGATTTCTATCGTGCCGTCGAATATTTCGGGAACCTCGTTTTCGAACAGACGCTTAACAAGGCCCGGATGGGTACGGGAGAGCATTACCTTGGGACCCTTTTCGGTGCTCTTAACGTCAACGATATATACCTTAATGTGGTCGCCCTCTGCGAGCTCCTCGCCCGGAACCTGCTCAAGCTTGGGCAGCATTGCTTCGCTGTGACCGATGGAAAGCGATGCGTTGCCTGTCTTGGGGTCGATACGCTGAACAACAGCGGTTACAAGCTCGCGGTTGCGGCTCTGGAATTCGGCTAAGGTCTGGTCGCGCTCAACGTCGCGAATGCCCTGACGGATAACGTGCTTCGCAGTCTGTGCTACGATGCGGCCGAGCTTGCGGGTGTCAAGTTTGATGGTAACAGTACCGCCAACTCTGGAGCGCTTGTTGATTTTGAGCGCATCCTCAAGCAGGATATCGGCGTATTCATCCTCGATTTCATCAACTACGTTCTTCTTAACGTAGGCGCTGAACTTCTGCTTTTCACAATCGATCTCGCAGAAAACGATTTCGCGCGAGCCATATTCCTTTTTAACCGCGGTGATGATGGCGGCAGAAATTTTTTCTGCTATAAACTCGGCAGGAATGCCGCGCTCGGTTTCCATTACTTTAAGTGCTTCGAAAAATTCTTTGTTGTTCATTTTTCCTTTGTCCTCCAAACTATATTGTCATATCGTTTAATTTAACCGATGAATATAAACCTTTTTCAAAGGTGCGGCTCTCGCCGTTTATATCGAGGGTTACGTTACCATCGAATCCCGTTAAGGTACCCGAGAACTGCTTTTCGCCATCAATTGCGCGGTAGAGGCTGACGATTACCTCGCGGCCTTGCATCTTCTCGAAATGCTCGGGGCGGAGCAGCTCGCGCTCAAGACCGGGGGAGCAAACCTCCATATAATACGATTTATCGATGATATCGGCCTCATCTAAAATGGGGTCGATCGCGTGGGATACGGCGGTGCAATCATCTATCCAGATGCCCTCTGCCTTATCAATGAACACGCGCAGATACCACGATGCGCCCTCTTTTATAAAGCGCACGTCCCACAAATCGTAGCCCAGCTCGGCAACGGTGGGAGCAATGAGTTTTTCAACCCTTTGTGCAGTATTTCCTGCCATTTTTTCACCTTCCAAAACAAAATGTCCCTACAACGAAAAGTGAGCGGGTTTCCCCACTCACTTTCATTTCGGTATCTAACGTATGGTAGTATAACACACATTATATATAAAATCAAGCACTTTTTTATTCTTCCATCTGCTTGCCGAGGAAGCCTGCCGCCACCGAGATGAGTTTAACGTCCGATTCGGTGGGGGTGGCGCTGCTGTCGGTCGAGAGCATTACCACCGCACCCGTTACGTCGCCTGAGGAGATAATGGGGGCTGCGAGTAGCATGCTGCGGTCCACGCCATCGAGCGCGGGATGCTGCTCACCCTGCGCAGAATAGAGGCGGCGCGAGTTCATAACATCCTCAAGTGCACCCGATACGCGGCGGCTGAGGACCTCTTTTTTGGATAGCCCTGCGGCGGCAACGCAGTGGTCGCGGTCGCAGATTATAACGGCGAGCTGCGTGCCCTTTATGAGCGCCTCGGCATACTGCCCCGCAAAGGTGGAAAGCTCGCCTATCGGCGAATATTTTTTAAAGATTACCTCCCCGCCCGCATCGGTATAAATCTCCAGCGGGTC
>JAZOPP010000110.1:0-17319 GCA_045655625.1 Acutalibacteraceae bacterium | reverse complement strand
AGCAGGTAGATAGCCTTGTTGTTATCCCCAATGAGCGTCTTAAGTTCGTATCTGAGCAGAAGATTACCTTCAAGAATGCTTTCGAAATCGCTGATGACGTTCTCCGTCAGGGCGTTCAGAGCATATCTGAGCTTATTAACGTTACCGCTCTTGTTAACCTCGACTTTGCCGACGTTACCACCATCATGAAGGATGCAGGCTACGCTCACATGGGCGTTGGCGTTGCTGAAGGTCGTGACAAGGCTGAGCAGGCTGCTAAGATGGCTATCAACAGCCCGCTTATTGAAACCTCTATGGACAACGCTCAGGGCGTTATCATCAGCATCACCGGTTCTGCCGATATCGGCCTCGAAGAGGTTGAGCAGGCTTCCACCATCATTGCTGAAATGGCTAACCCCGAAGCAACCATCATCTGGGGTGCTCAGCTTGATGATACTATCGAGGATACCATACGCGTTACTGTTGTTGCAACCGGCCTTGGCGATAGCAAGAAGAACAAAAACGATCTCTCCAGTCAGCTTGGCGACTTAATGTCCGATAGCGATGATGACGATAACTTCGTTACCGTTCTCGACGTATTCAATAAGTAATTATAAATTACATAGAAAAAGAGCCTATCCTTTTGGATAGGCTCTTTTCTTATGGATGGGCTGATTAGCAGCAGCAGTCGTTATTACCGCAGCCACCATTACCACCGCAACCGCCGCAGCAGATGAGGATGAGCACGAGGATTATGATCCAAGTGCAGCCGTTTCCGCCAAAATTGGAATTACACATTTGACAGACCTCCCTTCAGTCTTCAATAACATACTATGCTATGGCATATTTTTTGTTACAAAGGAAGAAAAAGGATAGGTTAAATTTTTTCTAAAAAAGTGTTTGACTTTTACTGACCTTGTGCTATAATATAATCAAAGTCAGGAAAGGTCAAATGATTATGAGATTAAGTGATTTAATTGCAAAACAGATATTGGATATTTTAAATGAATCCGAAGGAGGCACCGCCGAAATTCAGCGAAATGAGCTTGCTAACTCGCTCGGATGCGTACCGAGTCAGATAAATTACGTGCTTTCTTCGCGTTTCACGCCCGAAAACGGTTATATTATTGAAAGCCGCAGAGGCGGTGGCGGATATATCCGTATAACGCGCGTGCGAGTTAATCGTGCATCTGCCATTATGCACATTATCAATTCGGTTGGTACAGAACTCGATTCCTTAACTGCTCGAATTTTGATAGAAAACTGCTTGCAGAATGATATTGTCGATTCAAGATCGGCTTCACTTATTTTGTCGGCACTTTCGGATAACACGCTTGGTTGCATCCCTGTCATCTATCGTGATACCGCGCGTGCAGCACTGCTTAAACAAATGCTTTTATCTTTAATGTAAGGAGAGAATTATATGCTTTGTGAGAAATGTCATAAAAATACTGCTACCACACATATACGCACCGTTATAAATGGTGTGGTTACTGAAAAAAATCTTTGCGGTTATTGCGCGGCTGCAGAGGGATATTCCAAGTTTTCAAATAATAGTTTTGCTTCAATGCTGGCGTCCATGTTTGGTAGCGAGTTGGCAACAGGAAATATAAAAGAAATTAGATGCGATTGCTGCGGAACTGCCTTTTCCGATATAGCCGAAACGGGGAAAATGGGCTGTTCAAAGTGCTATGAAACGTTTAATAGTAAGCTTATTCCTTATCTTCGCCGCGTTCATGGAACGACCGAGCATATCGGTAAACGTTTAGGCGGTAAAACTGCAGAATTAGTGGCAGTTTCAGAGGAATCTAAAATTGATAACCTGAGAGCGCAATTGCTCGACGCCATAAAGGCAGAAGAATTTGAAAAAGCTGCAGTTTTACGCGATGAAATACGAAAACTTGAGGAGAGTGAAGCAAAATGAGTCAATGGTATAAAACTCTTGGTGCCGAGAGCGATATTGCAGTAAGCACACGAATTCGTATTGCACGTAATTTATCGGGAATTCCTTTTCCCGCACGCATCAATGCCACTCAGCTTAAAAGCGTTAACGAAGCAGTAAAAGCAGCCGTGGCAAAGATTGATAATACTATTTGCGGTGAGCTGAAAGTTATCGATATGAATTGCATATCCGATGAAGAGGCATGCGCAATGGTCGAACGTCATATCATAAGCCCTGATTTTGCAGTAAACCGCAAGGATAAGATTTTTGTTATCTCGCCCGATGAGTGCGTAAGCATTATGGTTTGTGAGGAAGATCATATCAGAGTTCAGGTTATTAAGGCGGGTCTTGCGCTTGATGAAGCTTATGCCATAGCTGATAAGCTTGATGATATGTTATCTAAAGAACTCCGGTTTGCTTATGATGATCAGTTCGGCTATTTAACCCAATGTCCGACAAATCTCGGCACCGGATTACGAGCCTCTTTGATGCTTCATTTGCCTATAATAGAGGGGAATGGGGCTTTATCTTCTATTGCCGATTCAGTTTCAAAATTTGGTCTTACGGTTAGAGGTATGTATGGCGAGGGAACCAAATCTGCGGCTTCGCTTTACCAGCTCTCAAACCAGATAACGCTTGGTATTTCCGAGCGTTCTGCGCTTGAAAACCTCAAATCAATTGCTATGCAGATAATAGCAAAAGAGCGTGAGGACAGAGCGCTTATAAATAAGATAGTGCTTGAGGATAGTGTTATGCGCGCTTTTGGTGTGCTAAAATATCAGCGCATTCTTTCAAGCGAAGAATTTATGCAGCATATTTCCAAAATCAAGCTTGGCTGTGCTTTGGGCGTTATCGATATAGATAACACCTTGCCGATTAAGCTTCTTATCGAATGCCAGCCATATATGCTGCAAAAATCATATGGATTAATGACCCCCGATGACCGCGATATCTGTCGCGGAAAATTAGTTAGGGAACAACTGGAGTGATGATTGATGAAATACAGTTTTAATGGTTTTACAGAAAAGGCTAACACGGCGCTTAACCTGGCGATTAAGGGCGCACAAATACTCGGTCATACCTACGTTGGCAGCGAGCATCTGCTTTTAGGGCTTTTGCGCGTAGGTAGCGGAACCGCATCCGATATTCTTAGTTCCAAGGGAGTAACTGAAGATAAGGTGGAGGCTGTTTTAAAGCAGGAAATCGGCGAGGGTACACCCGTTTCTTTGACCCCCGAATACTTTACCCCTCGAGCAAAGCGCGTGCTTGAAACCGCAGTTTCTGCGGCTAAGAGCAATGGCAAAAGCTTTGTTGGCACTGAGCACGTTCTCTTGGGAATACTCAGTGAGGGTGATAACTTTGCCGTTCGCTTTTTGGGCGAAATGGGCGTAGACGTTGCTCAGATGACTGATGAGGTGATGAGAGCAGTTGGTATAAAGACGGATGATATTGAGGGCTCTGCATCACAGGAAAAACGCAGTGGAAAAAAAACACCTACTGTTGATAAATTTGGTCGTGACCTTACTGCTGAAGCAAAAAAGGGTAATCTGGATCCCGTTATAGGTCGAGCGGAAGAGATTGATCGTGTGATACAAATTCTTTGCCGACGCACTAAAAATAATCCGTGCCTTATAGGTGAGCCGGGTGTTGGTAAAACGGCGATCGCCGAAGGATTGGCGCTTAAAATTGCCAACAAAGAGGCACCTGACGTTTTAAATAATAAACGTGTAATTTCGCTTGATCTCACCGGAATGGTGGCAGGAACGAAATATCGCGGTGATTTTGAAGAAAGAATTAAATCTGTTATCAATGAGGCTTGCGAGAATAAGGATATAATTCTCTTTATTGATGAGGTGCACACAATTATTGGTGCAGGTTCTTCCGAGGGTTCGACCGATGCTGCCAACATTTTAAAACCCTCCCTGGCACGCGGAGAACTTCAGGTTATCGGCGCTACCACCATAGCTGAATATCGCAAAAATATTGAAAAGGATGCGGCACTTGAACGTCGCTTCCAGCCTGTAAATGTTGCGGAACCCAGCGAGCAGGATTCAGTTTTGATTCTAAAAGGACTTCGAGATAAATATGAAGCTCATCACGGCATAAAAATAACCGATGAGGCGATAGAACAGGCGGTTAAGTTGTCATCACGCTATATTGCCGATAGATTCTTGCCTGATAAGGCCATTGACCTTATTGATGAGGCTGCGTCACGTGTTAGATTGCGCGTTTTCGCAGAGCCTTCCGAGCTTAAAGAATTAGAAGCAAAGTGTGCCGAGCTTGAGGCAGAAAAGGTTTCTGCAGTGAATGCGCAGGACTTTGAAAAGGCAGCACTCTTGCGTGATGATGAGAAAAAGCTGCGTGCGGAGCTTGCTGATAAAAAGGAACGCTGGGGCGAGGATAAGCAAAAAATCGCCGGCGAGGTAAGAGGGGAAGAAATAGCCGATATCGTATCTGGATGGACCGGTATTCCACTTGCTCAGCTTACCGAGGAGGAAAGCGATCGCTTATTAAAACTTGAGGACGTTATGCATGAGCGTATTGTCGGTCAAAATGAAGCTGTAACCGCAATCGCGCGCGCTATTCGCCGAGGCAGAGTGGGTCTTAAGGACCCCAAACGCCCGATTGGCTCATTTATATTCTTGGGTCCAACGGGTGTTGGTAAAACCGAGCTTTGCAAAACGCTGGCCGAAGCAATGTTCGGCAGCGAAAATGCTATGATAAGACTCGATATGTCTGAGTATATGGAGAAGCATACCGTTTCTCGACTTATCGGTTCTCCTCCCGGATACGTAGGCTTTGAAGAGGGGGGACAACTGACCGAAAAGGTACGTCGTTCTCCATATTCCGTAGTGCTTTTTGATGAAATCGAAAAAGCCCATCCTGATGTATTCAATATACTTCTGCAGATACTGGATGATGGCATTCTCACCGATTCTCAAGGCCGAAAGGTAAGCTTTAAAAATACCGTTGTTATAATGACTTCCAATATCGGCGCGCGGCTTATAACCGAAAAAAGAACTGCATTCGGCTTTGGAACCTCGGGCGAGGTTTCCAAAACCGATGAAATGATAAGGGAAGAGGTTTTAGGTGAACTTAAAAAAGAATTCCGTCCTGAAATGCTCAACCGAATCGATGATATTATCGTTTTCCGCAAGCTGTCCCACGAAGATATTACCGAGATTGCACGCAGAATGCTTGCGGTTTTAAAGGTAAGACTTGCAGAACTGGATATCGAGGTTGAATTCACAGAAGAAGCCATTTCTTCGATTGCAGATGCAGGCTTTGATGACGTCTACGGTGCTCGACCGCTTCGCCGTGCAATACAAACAAATATAGAGGATATGCTTAGCGAGAAGATGCTCGATGGCAGCATAAAAGCAGGCCAGAAAGTCATTTGTGGAATTGATAATGGCATTTATACCATAGAATAACAAAAAACAGCACAAACAAAACGGTTTGTGCTGTTTTTATTGCTTGAAATAATTATAATATAATAGTATAATAAATTATGTGTATGTTCATAAGTTTTTTTAGAATAATAATTCTAACGGAGGTTTAAACTTATGAACATTAAAAATCAAACGGAAAATAATGAAAATGAAGAGCAAAATTCGCTTTATGAACACATTAAGGATACAGGCTCTGTAACCACTTGTAGCGGTAAGCATCGCATACATTGTCTTACTATAATCGGTGAAATTGAAGGGCATTCGGTTTTGCCGCCGCAAAGCAAAACCACTAAGTATGAGCATATAATTCCTCAGCTTGTAAGCATTGAGCAAGATAGTGAGATAGAGGGACTTTTGATTATACTCAATACGGTTGGTGGCGATGTTGAAGCGGGACTAGCCATTGCCGAGCTTATTGCCGGAATGAAGAAACCCACCGTTTCTTTGGTTTTAGGCGGTGGTCATTCAATAGGTGTTCCGCTCGCCGTGGCTGCTAAAAAATCCTTTATTGTTAGTTCCGCAACCATGACCATTCATCCTGTGAGGACAACGGGCTTGGTGCTGGGCGTTCCGCAAACGCTGAATTATTTCGAGCGAATGCAGAACCGCATCACAAAATTCGTTACCGAAAATTCTAACATATCCAAGGATGCCTTCACGGAGCTTTTGATGAACACGGGAGAGCTGGTAACGGATATGGGTACCGTTATTGAGGGCGAAAAAGCCGTATCGCTCGGTCTTATTGATAAGCTTGGAACTTTATCCGATGTTGTTAAATGCTTGGATGATATGATTGAAGAAAATAAATAATCTGCGTGCGCCTCGGTGCACGATACATATTAAAGGAGATGTGAAAATGGCTTCTAAAACTAAAGGAAGACCTAAGAAAAGTTCAACTGCGACAAAAATCGAGAAAAAATCAGCGCAAAAGAAGATAAAGAACGGTCACCGTCAGGTATCTTCGATAGTATGGTTTGCTATTGCGCTGTTCTTGCTTTTTGTTATATGCATAAAGGGCGAAAACCTTTGGCTTCAGTTACATAACTTTTTATATGGCGTGTTTGGTTTCTGTGCCATTTTCCTGCCTGTTATAATTGGCTTTGTTGCCGTTATGTATGCGATGGACAAACTGCATGGAACCATAACTGCAAAAATTATTGAATCTGCAATATTCGTAATGCTGGTTGGCGCAGCTGTGGAAATATTTATGGCTCGCCCTGCTCTTACTTTTGGTATCCACCTCAAGTCTGCATTCGCTTCAGGTATGAAGGGAGGCGGCTGGTTGGGCGCACTTATAGGCAGACCGATTCTCAACGCTTTCGGCACCACCGGTGCAGGAATCACCATTGTTCTTTTGGCGCTCGTTTTCCTTATGCTTATAACGGGTACCACCTTAATCGCTCTTTTTAAGGCAATTATGAGGCCGGTTGAAAAGATTGGCGAGCATGCAGAAGAACTCTATCCTGAAGAAGAGGAAATCGCCGAAGAGCCGAATGAGAAGAAAGCAGGTAAGCGCAAAAAGGATACTCGCTTTGTTGATATCCCCGTTGATGATATTCCGGTTGAACGTGAGCGCGTTAAGCCTGATATGAACGATATGCAGCGAAAAGTCGTTGAAACCTACCACGACGTTGAAAAAAGTGCCGCTGCGCCCGTTGAGAACGTTGTTACTGCCGAACCCGAAACTAAAGCTGCCGCCACAGAAGAACCTGTTTTAGAGGAAAAGGATGAGGCTATTAAGAACAGTAGCGGAATTTCGATTACCGATGAGGGTTATCGTTTCCCGCCGTTATCATTGCTTAACGAGCCTCGCTTTGAGGATTCAAAAACAGCAAGCTCCGACCTTGATGCCACCGCTGCTCATCTGGTTGACACTCTGCGCAGTTTTGGCGTTGAAACACGCATAGTTGATATCAGCCGCGGTCCTGCCGTTACAAGATACGAGCTGCAGCCCAGCGCAGGTGTTAAGATCAGCAAGATAACAAATCTTGCAAACGATATTGCTTTAAACCTCGCCGTTGCAGGAGTTCGTATTGAGGCTCCTATACCCAATAAAGCTGCTGTCGGAATCGAGGTTCCCAACAAGCAGACCTGCGGCGTTACCGTTCGCGAGGTTATTGAATCTCCCGCATTTGCAAATTCCAAGAGCAACCTCACCGTTGCGCTTGGTAGAGATATTGCAGGAAACGTTGTCGTTACCGATATTGCAAAAATGCCTCACGGACTTATCGCGGGTGCAACCGGTTCCGGTAAATCTGTTTGCATTAACTCTATTATTGTCAGCCTGCTTTATAAATCCAGCCCTGATGACGTTAAGCTTCTGCTTATCGATCCCAAGGTTGTTGAGCTTGGTATTTATAATGGCATTCCACACCTGCTCGTGCCCGTAGTGACCGACCCGAGAAAGGCTTCTGGTGCTCTCGGCTGGGCAGTTAGCGAAATGGAAAAACGCTATAAGATCTTTGCAGATAATAACGTTCGTGATCTCTCGGGTTATAATAAGCTTGCAGAACAGAGCGATGATCTTGCCAAGATGCCGCAGATAGTAATAATCATCGATGAGCTTGCCGATTTGATGATGACCGCTCCGCGCGAGGTTGAAGAATCTATCTGCCGAATTGCTCAAAAGGCTCGCGCAGCAGGTATGCATTTGCTTATTGCAACTCAGCGTCCGTCTGTCGACGTTGTTACGGGTCTTATAAAGGCTAACGTTCCTTCAAGAATTGCTTTCACTGTTTCTTCTCAGGTTGATAGCCGCACCATTCTTGACGTTGGCGGCGCCGAAAAGCTTTTGGGTCGCGGCGATATGCTTTTTAGCCCCGTAGGTGCTACTAAGGCAAACCGAGTTCAGGGCTGCTTCGTTAGCGACGAAGAGGTGGAAGCCGTTGTGGAGTACGTCAAGGCTGATCACACAAGTGAATACGATGAGGATGTAATGCATGAGATAGAGCGTCAGGCTGCTATTGAGAAAAAGCAGAAGACGGGACTTCCCGAGGATGGTCCTTCTGATGACCCCATGCTGCAGAATGCCATTGCAGTTGTTGTTGAAGCAGGTCAAGCTTCCACTTCGCTTTTACAGCGCAAGTTAAAGCTTGGATATGCCAGAGCTGCACGCATCATTGATGAGATGTCTGAGCGCGGAATCATCGGTCCTTTCGAGGGAGCTAAGCCGCGTCAGGTGCTGATTTCTAAGGAACAGCTTATGGAGATGCAAGCTCGAAACGATGAGTAAAAATATAAAAACCGCTCTCATTTCTTTTGGATTAGCCGTTGCCTGTATACTGGCAGCCATCCTTTATTCAACCGATAAGCTTGATGATTTTGCCGCTTACTTTGGCGTTTCCGATAAATGTCCGTATAATTACGTAAGGTTTATCGACGTCGGTCAAGGTGACTGCACGCTGATACATTCAAATGATAAATACGTGCTTATAGATGCCGGCTGCAATGATGATAACGGTTTGCGTTTATCTGAAAAACTCAGGGATTATGACGTTAAACGTATTGACTGTATTATAGTTAGCCACGATGATGACGACCATGCTGGCGGCGTTTATAAGATAATCGAAGATTTTGATGTTGAGGCAGTTGTATGTAGTAAGTATTCTTTTATTGATAAAGAATCGAATATGTATAAAGTGCTCGATATTGCCGAGCGAAGAAACACTGAGATTTTAAACGCAAAAGCTGGGGATAAGCTTTTCTTTGGCGATGCCGAGTTTAAATTCTTGTGGATCGATGAACAGACACAATCCGATAATAATCGCAGCCTTGTAACAAGGGTGACGCTTGATGGTAAGATATTCTTTTTCGGCGGTGATATAAATTCAACGGTCGAAAAGCGTATGATTGAAAGTGGTATTGACGTTAAGTGTGATATTCTCAAAGCAGCTCACCATG
Source organism: Acutalibacteraceae bacterium (assembly GCA_045655625.1). Taxonomy (GTDB): domain Bacteria; phylum Bacillota; class Clostridia; order Oscillospirales; family Acutalibacteraceae; genus SIG589. Next base: position 8,046 of record JAZOPP010000110.1, on the reverse strand, counting down.
GTAGTGCTTGGTCCACGAGTGAGGAATTTCTCGATAAGGCGAGACCTACTTATTGCGTAGTGAGCTGTAGTGATGATAATCTTTATGGTTTTCCATCCGAAACGTTTTTAAGTCGTATACATGACCGTGATATTATCCTTTATGCTACGTATTTGGATGGCGATATAACCTTTAACACAAGCGATATAAAAATTTACACAAAAAAATAAATGCAGCCTTGCGACTGCATTTATCAAGCTCGCTATTCTCTGCTGACATCGGTCATGCTTTCCTCATTACTGCGGAACAACAGAGAAATACACCAAACGCCTGCTAAAGCGATAACGGTGTAGATGATTCTGCTGATGAGGGCATCGCTGCCGCCGAACAGCCATGCAACAAGGTCAAACTGAAATAGACCAACGCTGCCCCAGTTTAGCGCTCCGATTATAATCAGTAATAAGCAGATTTTATCGAACATTTTTTTCACTCCTTTTTATATTGCATTAAATAGTTTTCACAAATTTTAAATTTTTATACACAGCAAAATTGTTTGGAGGATTTTTTATGGAAACAAAAAGAGTTTTGGCATTTGATTTTGGCGCTTCCAGTGGTCGCGCAATGATCGCAACACTTAAAAACGGAAAGATCGAAATGAAAGAAATTCATCGTTTTGCAAACGATCCCGTTTTAGTTGGTAAGCGTCTTTCATGGGATATTCTGCGTCTTTATCACGAGATAAAGCAGGGAATAGTGCTTGCTGTTCAGGACGGCGGCTTTGACGCTATCGGCATTGACACTTGGGGTGTTGATTTCGGACTTATCAATCGTCATGGCGAGCTGATCGGCAACCCTGCCAACTACCGCGATACCAGAACTGAGGGAATGCCTGAGGAGGTTTATAAAATCGTTTCTGAACAGGAGATTTATTCTACTGCAGGAATTCAGAAGATGAACTTCAATACCCTCTATCAGTTATACTATCTTGCAAAGTATCGCCCCGAGGCACTAAACGAAGCCGAAACCTTCTTAATGATTCCTGATCTTTTTGCCTATTTCCTCACCGGCAAAAAGCGCCTTGAATACACAAATGCTTCTACCACAAATATTCTCGATGCAAAATCCAAGACAATAAATAAGGAGCTGCTCGAGCGCCTTGGTATTAAGAGTGATATATTCCCGGAGATGATTTTCCCCGGAGAGACCTATGGAAATCTTTTGCCTGAAATTTGTGATGAACTGCATTGTGAGAGTGTTCCGGTTATTGCCGTTCCCACGCATGATACCGCTTCGGCTGTCTATGCTGTTCCCACCAAAGAAAAGGATTATGCATACATAAGCTGTGGAACTTGGTCGCTTTTCGGCACCGTAGTTGATGAGCCTATTCTTTCCGAGGAATCTAGAAAAATCGGCTTCACCAATGAGGGCGCATACGATGGCAAGATTCGCTATCTCCGTAACATAATGGGTCTGTGGCTCATTCAGCAATCGAGAGGTGAATGGAAGCGCCAAGGCCTTAACGTTTCGTTTGATGAAATGGAAAACAGCGCCCGCGCTGCTGAGCCTTTCAAGTGCTTTGTAAATCCCGATGCAGTTGATTTCGTTGCTCCCGGAAATATGCCCAAGCGCGTAACAGAATTCTGCCGCCGTACGGGTCAGTTTGTTCCCGAAAGCATGGGCGAAGTGCTGCGCTGTATTTATCAGAGTCTTGCCATGAAATATCGTCTTGCCATTGAGGAAATGCAGAAAATCACAGGCAAGAAATACGAGTGCATCTATATGATCGGTGGTGGCATTAAGGATAAGCTCCTCTGCCAGCTTACTGCTGATGCTTGCGGTATCAAGGTTATGGCAGGTCCTGTTGAGGCAACCGTAACCGGTAATATCGTAACCCTCTTTAACGCTTTCGGTCTTATCGAGAACGAAGAGCAAACTAAGGATATTATCATCAACAGCACTGACATTAAAACCTTCCTGCCGCAGGATACCGAAAAATGGGCACTCAGCTGCGAAGATTATAAAAAGATTCTGTAATCAAAAGAACGGCCCCTATTGGGACCGTTCTTTTTTATTGTCTATACTTACTTAATGCTGTTCTCATAAGACTCGATCATTTTCTTTACCATCTGTCCGCCGATAGAACCGGCCTGCTTAGAGGTAAGATCGCCGTTGTAACCCTGCTTGAGGTTAACGCCAACTTCGTTAGCAGCCTCCATCTTAAAACGATTGAGAGCATCCTTTGCCTCAGGTACTACGTTCTTAGCCATTGTGTTTCACTCCTTATTTCTTTTTTCGCGTTTGCAATATTATCTTTTGCCTTGAATGCATTTTTATTAAAGGTAAATATATGCTGTTTTTCAAATTTTTTCGTGGAAAACAAATGCATAACGTCATTTATATTAAGGAAATATATATTCAAGAAAAAAGAAAAGAGGTATATTATGAAACGAATTTTTTCTATCGCATTTTGTGCTATTATAATGTTCACTTTTAGTGCTTGCGGCAAAAAGTCTTCCGCTGAATATGAGATGGGAACAGGATTAGTGGCGGAGATTAAAGGTGAAGATGGTGAGGTAGTTTTAAGCGGAACAGTTGCTTCTGTGGTAATGGATGGTGAGGGTGAAATAGTCGAATGTCGTCTTGATGCTATTGAAAATAAGGTTGATATTGATGACGGAACAATTGACCTTGACGATATACGGGAAGAGTTTGAAACTAAACAGGAACAGGGCATAGACTATGGCATGAAAGAAGCCTCTTCAATTGGCCGCGAATGGTATGAGCAGGCGGATCATTTTGCAAATTACGTTGAGGGTCTTACTGTGGAGCAGGTGGGTGCTATCGGAACAGACTCCGAAACCAAAACCGACCAAATTATTCTTTCGGGCTGTACTATAGATATATCCGATTTCGTAAAGGCAATTGTCCTCGCTTGCAACGATGAATATAAAAAATCGTTTAAATCATCTGATTTCAAATTAGGCTTGGGCGTTTATTCGAAAATATCAAACGAGGATATAACCGAGGATTCAATAAAAATGAAGGTAACTGTTAGTTCTGCTGTGGTAAACAAGCAGGGAGAGACAATGGCTGTGTTGGTAGATACAATGGAACCTGTTATTAAATTTAATAACTCGGGCGTCGTAACCAACTTGGGAGAAGCAGCAAAAACCAAAAAGTCATTGGGTGATGATTACGGTATGAAAAAGGCTTCCAAGATAGGACTTGAATGGTATGAACAGGCGGATGCGTTCGAGAAATACGTTGTGGGGCTTGATGCTACGGGCGTGAACAGCATAATGCTGACCGATGATAAGAGACCCGAGGATAATATTTTAAGGGCTGGCTGTACTATAGCGATTGATGATTTTATGCACGCGGTATATAAGGCTATTAACTATGCAGAATAATAAAAGGCAGGAGTTGCTCCTGCCTTTTTCTATTCCACTAAATATTTCTTAAAATCACCGAAGAACTCTCTGTCTCCATTTGGAAGAACCCACATGGCTCCTATAGCGCCGTTAGTATCGCTTATAAGATTTTGTCCTTCCTCCAAGGTCATATTAAACAGTGCGGTAGAAAGCACGTCTGCTAAAGTGCAATTCTCGGTTAAAACCGAAACCGCAAGGAAACGGTTTTCAGGCATAAGGGTGTCTGGATCGATTATGTGGTGGTATCTAACACCATCCACTTCGAAAAAACGTTGGTATGAACCGCTGGTGGATATTGCAAGTCCTTTGAGGGAAATAACAGGCACGTAGCTGTTGTGGCTTATGGGATTTTCTATAGCAACAGTCCATTCTTTGCCGTCTCCACGTTTGCCAAGCATTCTAACCATTCCGCCAAAATTCAGTGCATATCCTGTTATGTTTTTCTCTTCGAGATATTCATAGATTTTTTGCATTGCGTAGCCCTTTGCTACGGCTCCAACGTCAAGCAACATATCAGGATCTCTTAAATATACGGTCGAAGCGGATTCATCAATAACAATATCGTTTATATCGCAATGCAATGCCGCTTGATTTAATATGGATATATCAGGTAGAGTGGCGTTTTTGGGATATTCCGTCGCCTTTTCACGGTGTTCATGCCATATTTTCAAAACACTGCCGAGAGCTATGTTTGTTTGGGCATTTGTAAGATCGTGGATTTCTTTAGAATAATTAATAAAATCCAAAAGCTCTTTATCTACCATTAGAGGGGATTTACCAGCTGCTTGGTTGATATTGTAAACGTTCACAACATTTTCATATGAATTATAAATATCAAAATATTTATGATATTTGTTGAGAAGTGTTTCTATCTCTTGGCATACAGAGGAAAAATCAGTTTCGCTTTTTTCATAGCCGATAATTGTTATGGCAGTATCAAAATAATCGATATATGTTTTCTGAAAACGTTTCTTTTGCCCACAGCCCGATAAGCTTAGAACAAGGGCAAAAACGCAACAGAACGCAAAAAAACGCCTCATTTGATACCGCTCCTTTTTAAATAAACTTAAATAATGAAAAACGCTTGATAATTAAAGCAGATATAATGCCTATAGCGGCACCTGCCAAAACGCCCGTTATTATTAAAACGGGGAGAAAAGCTAAAACGGCTTCGGTTCCGAGAATAAATATCGCCGCAATTATCTGACCGAAATTATGCAAAACTCCGCCAGCAATACTAACGCCGATTATAGAGAACAAATCAGTCTTTTTCAGTATCACCATAACCGTGAGGCTAAGCACTGCACCGCACAGACTATAAACAAACCCAAGCAAACTGCCGAAAAGCAGGGCACAAAGGATTATTCGCGATAAGGAGATAAGATAGGCCTCTTTAATTCCAATTTGCCAGAGCGCAAAAATAACGATAATATTAGCAAGACCAACCTTAACGCCGGGGATAGAAACGAGCGGCGGAATTAGCGTTTCAATATAAGAGAGGAGCATTGCCGCCGCCAAACAAAAACCAAGCAAGGTAACTTTTTTCGGCATAACAATCTCCTCTCATTATCATTTGGTATAAACGGTTATAACTATTCTGTTTGGGAGACAAACAATAGTTTCGCCCGTTTTATTAATTTTCCCCTGCATTTCACAAAGCTTATCGGGGCATGTGGCATCCTTTATATGAGCGTGCCCATCTTGAATTACAAGAATCGCACCGTCTAGCTTTATCTCCTTATCATTTTCTAAAGAGAATTCGCAATAAAGGCTTCCGTTTTGCTCAACCCGAACGAGTGCTCCGTCCTTGCGAGTAATAAAAAGTATCAGCAAGGCGGCAAGAGATATAACCAGCAGGGAAGCGACAAGAATTATATCATTTCTTATCTTTTTCATTTTATTCACACAAAGCTATGCAGCCAGTAGGACAAACCTCAGCACACTTCTTGCAGCCGATGCATTTTTCATAATCAATGTGGGATAAATTATCCTTAACAGTTATTGCGTTGGTGGGGCAGGTCATTTCGCATTTTTTGCAGCCGATGCAGGCGTTTTTGCACTTCTTGCGTGCAACAGCACCTTTATCTTTATTGCTGCAGGCAACATAGGTCGGCATAACTGTAGGCTTGAGTGCAATTATATGCTTGGGACAACGATCCACACACATTCCGCAACCGATGCAGGTTCGCGGGTCAACGTGTGATATTCCGTTTTCTATGCAGATGCTGTTGGTGGGGCAGATGCTTGCGCAATCACCATAACCCATGCAGCCATAGGTGCATTTGCCATCGCCGCCGTATAAAAGACTGGCGGCAGCGCAGGTTTTAATACCTTGGTATTCGGCTTTTTTAGAGGTTGCAGCACAGTTGCCGTTGCATTGTACAAATGCAACCATTTCAACAACGTCTTCAAAATCCACACCAAGTATACCCGAAATGTTTTGCGATACCGAATCGCCTCCGGGAATACAAAGGTTAGTCTTGGTGCCTTCATTTTCAATAAGAGCGGCAGCATAGCCATCGCATCCTGCAAAGCCGCAAGCGCCACAATTGGCGCCGGGCAGACATCCGCGTATTTTTTCAACGCGCTCATCAACCTTAACCGCCATAAACTTTGAAGAAACAGACAGAAGAATTCCGCAAAGGAGACCGATGCCTGCAACAACGGCAACAGCTAACAGAATAGCAATAACGATATCTGGCATATTCAGTTCCTCCTTTGTTTATTTAAACATATTGTCAACTATTCCACCGAATCCGAAGAAGGCAAGCGAAACAATTGATGCAGCCAAAAGTGTTATGGGGAGACCCTGGAAGCATTTGGGGATGTTTTCACTTTCAAGACGTGTGCGAACGCCCGAAAAGAGAACCATAGCAAGCAAAAAACCAAGACCGCAACCAAGCGAGCTAACCATTGACTGAACGAAATCATAATTATCGTTTATGTTGTTGATAGTTACACCCAAAACGGCACAGTTTGTTGTGATGAGTGGCAGATATACGCCTAACGATTTATGCAGCGCAGGGATATACTTTTTAAGAACGATTTCAACAAACTGAACGAGGGCTGCGATAACTAAAATGAACACGATGGTCTGCATATATTCAAGACCAAAACGATTCAGAACAAATATCTGTATGGGCCAGGTTACGGCGGTGGCAACGAGCATAACGAAAATAACGGCAATGCCCATGCCTGTGGCCTGGTTTAATTTTTTGGAAACACCTAAGAAGGGGCATATTCCAAGGAATTTGCTCAGAACGTAGTTATTGACCAAAACGCTGGTCATAAGAATAATTATAAGGCTCTTAACGTATTCCATGTTATTGCTCCTCCTTTGCTATTTTTTCAACGTGGCAAACAGCATACGAAGGGCAACCCTCACAACCGAATTCCTTTTTCTTTATAGCTTTGCCGCTCGTTAAAGCGTTTACAAGCGCAATAAGGCAACCGAAAACAAAGAATCCGCCGGGGGCCTGGATGAAGAATGGAATAGTGTGGTCTTTCATAAATGGAATAACCATTCCGAAGAAGCTACCTGCGCCTAAAACTTCGCGAACGGTAGCCATTGAGAGCAACGCAATAGTAAAGCCGAGTCCCATTCCAACACCATCAAGCGCAGAACGCACGATACCGTTTTCACGAGCGAACATTTCTGCACGACCTAAGATGATGCAGTTAACAACTATCAGCGCCAAATAAGTTCCCAACGAATCATACATTCCGGGCATATATGCCTGCATAATCATTTGAACCATTGTAACAAAGCCTGCGATTACAACAATATAGCAGGGAATGCGAACGGTATCGGGGATGATTTTGCGCAGAGCTGATATAGCTATATTTGAGCAAATAAGAACAACTGCGGCGGCAATTCCCATGCCAAAAGCCTTGGTGGCAGAATCGGTCATCGCGAGGGTGGGGCAGGTGCCGAGAACCAAAACAAAAACCGGGTTTTCTTTAAGAAGACCGTTTATTAAAACAGATAAATATCCTTTTTTCATTATTCGGCCTCCTTTTCGGTTTCAAGGACAGTATCAAGTCCTGCAAATGCATCCAGAATAGCCTCTTTAAAGGCTCTCGAGGAATAGGTAACTCCCGAATAAAGATCAACATTTTCAAGTTTTGAATCTTTTCCAATATAAGAAGCGGGATAACTTGCAGGAAGTTCTTTACTTTCGGTGTAGTTTGTTATTTTGATATTTTTTATAACGCGATCCACACTAATACCTACGGTTATCAGCATATTATCTTCGCTATATTGAGATCTTGTGGAGAGGGTTATAGCATAGCCGGTGCCTGCAGTGTCCTCATATATTGCGGTAACGGTTTCGGGAACCTCGGCATTAAGTTCTAATTCCTCAAAATCGCCTGCATCGGGCAGAACGGTTATGAGTGATTCTCTTATTGCTTTCTTTTTTGATTCCTCAATTACGGGTGCGGTTATAAAATTTACGAGTGCTAAAAGCACGGATATAACAAGACAAATAGAAAATAATACGGTGATGCTTTTTGCGTATTTATTCATTACTTAGCACCTCCGAGCGGTTTTCTTACGGTCCATTTTTCGATATAAGGTGTGAGTACGTTCATAAATAAAATTGCATATGAAACACCTTCGGGATATGCGCCAAAC
>JAZOPP010000109.1:0-18147 GCA_045655625.1 Acutalibacteraceae bacterium | reverse complement strand
CGGTATCGATAAGGTTATCGAGAAGCGCGTGGGCGGAAGTAGCCTCGGCTTCGGAGCCGACGTTAAATCCGAAACCGATAAGGAAAAACTTATCGAGGCCGAAACCCCCACCCATAAGGACCTCGTAAAGTTCGGTATGATACCCGAGCTTGTAGGCCGTCTGCCGGTGATAACCGCACTTGAGAAGATGGACCGCGAGTCGCTTCTGCGTATAATGACCGAGCCTAAGAACTCGGTAATCAAGCAGTATAAGGCGCTGTTCGCTATGGATGGCGTTGAGCTTGAGTTTGAGGATGAGGCACTCTGCCGCATCGCAGATATAACCATCGAGCGCAAAACAGGCGCCCGAGGACTGCGCTCGGTAATCGAGGGAGTACTCCAGAAAATCATGTTTGAGATTCCCTCTGATAAAACGGTTGAAAAGGTGCTTATCACCGCCCAAACCGTTGACGGCGCCGACCCCGTCATAACTCATAAGAAAAAGGCAAAAGCCGCAAATCAGTAATAAAACAACCCGATGGCTCCCACCATCGGGTTTGTTTTTGTGAAATTCGGGATAAAAAATGGCAGATACTTGAATTTTCAGAGGCCATCTTGTATAATATTTAACTGACAAATAATGTGAGGTGTACTATGAGGTCATTCTTTTATCGTATTCTCTGCGGTTTTTGCCTGGGAATAAGTGTGTTTGCGCCCGGCATCAGCGGAAGTATAATGGCTATTATCATGGGTATATACGATAAGCTTATCGATATAACTTCAAACCCCTTTAAAAAATTTAAAAGCAACCTGAAATTTCTTTTTCCCTTAGGAATAGGCGCCGTAATAAGTCTGGTCTTGTTTATTCTGGCATTCAGTTACCTCTTTGAAACCTATGAAAAAGCGGTATTTATGCTATTTATCGGACTTATAGCCGGAAACCTGCCCATGGTCTATAAAGAGGCGAGAAAGAGCAGCTTTAAGTGGTATTACGTCTTGGGCGCCATCGTGGCATTTGCCATCGCTCTTATTGTAGGCGTAATGAGCGAAAAGGAAGGCGCAGCGCAGATAGTTCGCGAAAGCGCCAACCTCCCGTACCTTGCTTTGAGCGGTGCTTTGGCAGGCTTTGCAAGCCTTGTGCCGGGCATGAGCGTTTCTATGATACTGATAGTTATGGGCGTTTATGATTATCTTATCGCAGTGGCAAAATCGCTCGATATAGTTATCATAGTCGTTGTCAGCGTGTCTTTCGTGCTCGCGATGGTAGCCTCCTCACGACTGATTAAATTCGTTTTCACGAAATTCAGCGGTATGGCGCATTTTATGGTTATGGGCTTCCTTGTAGGCTCTATCGGCGGAATTTTCCACACCCTGCCCCACAACGGTTCGAATTTGGCGGGAATAATCATGCTCTTTATCGGCTTGGCAATTTCGCTTTTGTTTGTATACCTCGGCAAAAAAATAGATATCGAAGAAAAGAATTAACCGCACAGATTAAATTTAATAAAAAAATAAAACCCGATGGTAAAAGCCATCGGGTTTTTCTTTTGGATTATTTATGCTCTTCTTCGAACTTGGCAACAACCTTCTGGATGCGGTCGGCAGGGTCTAAGAGCTTGCTGATGGAGTTATCACAGTTAAGTGTATCGATAAGGAGAGCGATATACTTACTCATGTTAACGCTGCAGTACCAGTCGCGCTTTAAAAGCTCGGGGGTCTGGTAGATGAGGTTGGTGGTGAACACCTTGGTGATATAGCCGTTCTTATAGTATTCATCGAACTTCTCAAGTCCGTCAACGAACAGACCGAAGGTCGAGAACATGAAGATGCGGTTTGCGCCCATCTCTTTGAGCTTCTTGGCAATATCGAGCATCGATTCGCCCGAGGAGATCATATCGTCAACGATGATGAGGTCCTTGCCTGCGATATCGCTGCCCAAGAATTCGTGAGCAACGATGGGGTTCTTGCCGTTAACAACCACGGAATAGTTGCGGCGCTTATAGAACATACCGAGGTCGAGACCCAAAACGGAGGAATAATAAATGCAGCGACCCATACCGCCCTCATCGGGAGAAACGATCATAAGCTTATCGCGGTCGATTTTGAGGTCAGGGGTGGATTTAAGCAGAGCCTTAATCATCTGATAAGCGGCTTGTACGTTATCAAAGCCATCAAGCGGAATAGCGTTCTGAACGCGGGGATCGTGCGCATCAAAGGTGATAATGTTGCTAACGCCCATCTGAACGAGCTCCTGCAGCATAAGTGCGCAGTCGAGCGATTCGCGCGAGGTTCTTCTGTGCTGTCTGCCCTCGTAGAGCATCGGCATAATAACGGTGATTCTTCTTGCCTTACCGCCGAGCGCAGCGATAACGCGCTTTAAATCCTGATAATGGTCATCGGGGGACATAGGAACAGTCTGACCGTACATTTTATAGGTAACGCTGTAGTTAAAGCAGTCGCAGAGAATGTAAGCATCAAGTCCGCGAGCCGAATGGTGCAAAACGCCCTTGCCTTCGCCAGTGCCGAAACGGGGGCAGTTCGCCTGAACTACAAAGGTTTCTTCTTCGGGAGTTTCTCTCCACTGAGAGAGATAATAATCCACGCTTGCTGCAATATCCTCGCAGCCGCGCATGCTTATAACAGCAAGCTCACCGAAAGGAGCGTGTGTAAAGTCAATACTGGCCATGTAATCGTCCTCCAAATGTTGTTATGTTATTATAATAACATACTTTTCGTTTAATGCAAATAGAAAAAACGACATTTTTCATTTTTTTATAAAAATATTTTAATTGATAATAATAGCACGGTTTGGTATAATGGAAACTAAAGTATGAAAAAGGGTGGTAAAAATGGCTAAAGTAACACTTATAACCCACACACCGGACCCGGAGCGTGCCGTAGCGGCGGCCGCAAAATTATGTTATTCTCCCTCCTCGATCGATGATATTCGCGAGGGACTGACCGATGAAAACACAGCATCGTTTGTAGATATGCTGGCATCCATCGGTCACGAGAGCCCACTCGAGCATATCTCGTTCACCTTTGGTATCGAGGGTGTTTCGCGCGCCTGCACCCATCAGCTCGTGCGCCACAGAATAGCATCCTATTCCCAGAAAAGCCAGCGCTACGTAAGCGAGGGCGGCTTTGAGTATATCGTTCCGCCCGAGGTGGCAGCGGTGCCCGAAGCACTCGAGCTTTATAAAAAGGCCATGGCTGAAGACCAGGAATATTATGAAAAAATAACCGCAGTTTTAAAGGAGAAGCATTTAGCCGCTATGCTGGCTGAGGGCATGGATGAAAAAGCAGCCTCCCGCGCCGCTGAGAAAAAGGCGATAGAGGATGCTCGTTTCGTGCTGCCCAACGCCTGCGAGACCAAAATAGTTGTAACCATGAACGCTCGCAGCCTGCTCAATTTCTTCCGTCATCGTTGCTGCAATCGCGCTCAGTGGGAGATTCGCGAGGTAGCGGATGAAATGCTTCGTCAGGTAAGCGCAGTAGCGCCCAATATTTTCAAAAAGGCAGGTGCCTCCTGCGTTCGCGGAGCCTGTCCTGAGGGCAAAATGACCTGCGGAAAGGCTGCCGAAATGCGCGAGTATTTCAAGGCTCTCAAGGGTAACTGATATGGGAAAACTTATAGTAATAGAGGGGCTCGACGGTAGCGGAAAATCTACCCAGCTTGAGCTGCTCTGCAAAAACCTCACCGCCGCGGGCATCGATAACCGCACGGTTTCTTTCCCCGATTATAACGAAAACTCCAGCGCGCTGGTTAAAATGTATTTAGCGGGTGAGTTCGGCAAGCAGGCGGGCGACGTAAACGCCTATGCTGCATCACTTTTCTATGCGGTTGACCGTTTTGCATCCTATGCCAAGCACTGGAAGGATTATTATCTCGGCGGCGGAGCGGTGATTTCGGGCAGATACGTAACCTCGAATGCCGTTCATCAAACCGCCAAGCTCCCCGAAAACGAATGGGATGAATACCTCTCCTGGCTTTATTCCTTGGAATACGGCAAGGTTGGTATTCCTAAGCCCGATCTCGTAATATTCCTCGATATGCCTGCCGAGCTTTCAAAGCGCCTGCTTGAAAAGCGCTACGGCGGCGATGAGGATAAAAAGGATATCCACGAAAAGGATATTATATATCAGCAAAACTGCCGCAAGGCCGCACTTTATAACGTGCAACATGCAGGTTGGAGGGTTATCTCCTGCGCCGAGGGAGACCGTATCCGTTCGGTTGAGGAAATAGCAGCCGACGTGCTTGCTGCAGCCATGGAAGTTTTAGCTGACTAATTTTAAAGGATTGATACTTTTTGGTATACGTATTTTTAGCAAACGGCTTTGAGGAAACCGAAGCACTCGTCACGGTTGACGTGCTGCGCCGCGCAGGCTATGAGGTCATAACCGCGGGCGTTGAGGGTGAATATATCACGGGCAGCCACGGCATAACCGTAAAGGCAGATACCCTCGCCGACGCTCTCACACCCACCGATGCACTTGAGGCAGTGGTGCTCCCCGGCGGAATGCCCGGCACCCTTGGCCTTAAGGGTAGCGAAAAGGTAGCGGAATTTATCCGCTTTGCATATGAGCGCAAAAAGGTGATAGGCGCTATTTGTGCCGCACCCTCGGTGCTCGGCGCTATGGGACTTTTGCGCGGCAGAGTTGCAACCTGCTATCCCGGCTTTGAGGATGAGCTTTTGGGTGCGACTGTTGAAAAGGCACCCTGTTGCATAAGCGATAACATTGTAACCGCCAAAGGTGCAGGCGCTGTGTTTGAGTTTTCTTTTGCCCTCGTGGACCTTATCGCATGGCATTCGGGCAAAACGCCGTTTGGGGATTTCTCGCTCTCTGAGCAGCTTGAGGAGACAATGCAATGCGTCCAATAGATATAAGACAGTATAAGCAGCAAATCCGCGAGGAGAGCCGCCGTCGCCGCACCGAAATGGACCCCGCGCTTCGTGCCTCAAGGGATGGAAGAATCGCCGATAACGTGCGCCGACTGCATCAGTATGCACCTGCGAGCACGCTGCTTATATACGTTTCAACCCCCATCGAAATAGATACTAAAAAAATAATCTCAAACGCATGGGAGGATGGCAAGCGGGTTGCAGTTCCACGTTGCATCCCCGAAACCCGTTTGATGGAGTTTCACTATATCACCTCGTTTGATGATTTAAACTCTGGCACCTTCGGCGTGCTAGAGCCGAGTGAGACCCTGCCAACCGTTCAGGATTTCAGCGGTTGCCTTATGATAGTGCCTGCAATGCAGTTTGATGTTTCGGGCTACCGTTTGGGCTATGGCAAGGGATATTACGACCGCTATATGTCGCGGTTTACAGGCGTTTCGGCAGGTCTTTGCTACTGCGAGGAGCTGCGCCGCCATATGTACCACGGCAGATATGATAAGCCGGTTGATATAATAGTGACCGACCGTTATATCAGAACCTGCAAAAAATAATCCTGCACCACGGAGGTGTTTTAAATGGATAACGAAAACAAAACCGAAAATACGGTAGAATTTGAGAAGGATAGCTTTGTGATAGACGAGGGCTTCACCATCCAAAATGATGAGAAAGCAGGTCCTCAAAAAAAGCGCCGCAAGAAAAGGGATAAGAAAAACGCCGCCAAAATAGCGGTAACCCTTATCCTAGTGTTTGCCATCGGCATAACGCTTGCCGTAACGGGAATTATGTTCCTCACCGATTATCTCGGCATTTCAGGTTCAAAGGCAAGGGATATCACAGTTGAAATCCCCCGCGGCGTCGCAACCTCAACCATCGCCGAGCGCCTTGATGATGAAGGCGTTATCAGCCATCCGCTGTTTTTCCGCGTTTATTCCAAAATAAAGGGCTATGACGGTCGCTATCAAAGCGGAGTTTACACCTTCAGTAAGGACGATGGTTATTCTGCCATCGCTGCTCGATTGCTCAACCCGGGTGAATCTACGGATAGAGTTCGCGTAACCATTCCCGAACGCGCATCGGTTGACAAAATAGCGGAAATCCTCTCATCAGAGGAGAATTTTGTTTGCACAAAAAGCGATTTTTATAAAGCGCTTGATAAAAAAAGTTATGAATACGGCTTTGTAGGGGAGATACCCGAGTCTAAGGTTTATTATCTTTATGAGGGTTATCTTTTTCCCGATACCTATGATTTCTATTGCTACGATTCCGAGGAATGTGCATATCTCGCGGTAGAAAAAATGCTCGCGCAGACCGAAAAGGTGCTGCTTGAGGAAAATGCCTACGAGAAAGCAAAAGAGCTTGGCTACACTCTTCACGAGGTGCTCACAATGGCATCTATAGTGGAGCTTGAGGCAAGCGGTCAGCCCGAGGAAATGGCAAGCGTGGCACAGGTGTTCTATAATCGCCTTGAAAAATGGGAAAATCCGCTTCTCGGCTCATCTCCCACCGCAAAATATAAATACGGCAGCGGTCGTTATAACACCAACACCAACCCCGGACTTCCGCCCGGACCCTATTGCTCGCCGAGCCGCAACGCTATCCGCGCCGCGCTCGCACCCAACACCGAATGCACCGCAACCTATTTCGTAACCGATGCTTCGATGAATTTCTATTACACCTATTCGCTCCAGGAGCATCATAAAATTATAAATAAATTAAAGGCAGAAAATAACTGGATATATGAAACGTATTAAACTACCCGAACTGCTCTGTCCTGCAGGGGATATCACGCGCCTTAAGGCGGCTGTGGATTTTGGCGCCGATGCCGTTTATCTCGCAGGCGAGGAGTTTGGCATGAGAACCGCGGCAAAAAACTTTTCTCTCCTCGATTTAGAGGAGGGCATAGCCTATGCCCACAGCCGCGGAGTTAAGGTTCACGTAACCTGCAATACCGTTCCGCACAACGATGAAATCGAGCGAATTCCTGCGTTTTTGGAGGCTGTCGATTCTCTGGGAGCTGATGCGGTTATCGCATCCGATATCGGAACTATTGGGCTTGTTAAAAAATATGCGCCCCACGTCGAGCTGCACGCTTCGGTGCAGTCGGGCATCGTTAACTATATGTCGGCGCGTGCATTTGCCGATATGGGTGCCGACCGCGTTGTTTTAGCGCGTGAATTATCGCTCGATGAAATAGCCGAAATCCGCGCCAAAACTCCAAATAGTCTAATGCTTGAGAGTTTCGTTCATGGTGCTATGTGCGTATCCTTTTCGGCGCGCTGCCTGCTCTCCAGCTATATGACGGGGCGCGATGCCAACCGTGGCGATTGCGCGCAGCCCTGCCGCTGGAGCTATTCACTCATGGAGGAGAAGCGTCCCGGTCAGTATTTCGATATAACCGAAACCGAAAAGGGAACCTATATTTTAAATTCCAACGACCTTTGCATGGCCGAGCACCTCGATAAAATGGTGGCGGCAGGCATCGATAGTCTTAAAATCGAGGGCAGGGCAAAATCGCACTATTACGTTGCGGTAACCGCCAACGCATATCGCGGCGCTCTTGATAGTCTAAAGGATGAAAACTGGCAGCTGCCGCAATGGGTATCGGAGGAGCTTAATAAAATCAGCCACCGCACCTATTCAACAGGCTTTTATTTTGGCCGTCCCGAGAATTCGCAAACCTATGCATCGGCAGGCTATATCCGCGATTATACCGTTGCGGGTGTTGTTGACGGATATGAGGATGGCTGCGTTGTGCTTACCCTTAAAAACAAATTTTTAAAGGGTCAGGAGTTCGATTGCTTAGCACCCAAGCAGCCGCCGTTTATGCTAACGGCAGAGCGTATGTTTGATGAGGCAGGCAACGAAATCGATTCCGCACCCCACCCGATGATGAAGGTTAAAATCCCCTTCGGCCGCCCGATAGAAAAGGGCTCACTGCTTAGAATGGCAGCCAAAGAAGAATAAAATTTCAAAACGACCGAGAAACTTCTCTCGGTCGTTTTTTATTGTCCTAATCAGTCAATACTATTTTGGGTGATTAAATGAAAAAAAGAATTATTCTAAAGCGGCGCGCCGCAATTTGCATGGCGGTGCTTTTTATACTGCTCTTTATTTCGATATTGCGGGTAATGAGCGTATCGCTCGATAGCAGCTATAAAACCGCTGCAACACGGCAGGGAACGTATAAACTGAGTGCAAACCACCAACGCGGCACCATTTTTGATACCAATATGGTCTCGCTCACCAACGATGAAGCGCAAATTATCGCCACCGTAAGCCCTGCCTTTGGCGCAATAGATGAGGTGAGAGATTACCTATATGATGAAACCCCTGCCTCGCTTGCTCATCGTTTGGCAGACGGCAAGCCTGTGCTCGTGAGACTGAAAAAAGAAGTGAACGGCAGGCACGTTAAAAGCGTTACAGTCTATAAAGATAGCGGCACGCTTGCCACCCATCTCATAGGCTATAGTGATAGCAGCGGTCACGGCGTTTGCGGTGTGCAGGCGGCGTTTGATGAGCTGCTTTTTAGCCAAAGCTCGGTTGATTTTATCTATTCTGAGAGTGCGGCAGGGGATATAATCGAGGATATGCCCGTGAATGTCACGGGTGAGTCATCCGTGGAGCTGAGTGGTGTGCGGCTGACCATAGATAGCCGTATTCAGCAGGCGGTTGAGGCTTCGGCTGCGCACTTCAAATCGGGCGCTGTTATCGTAAGCGAGGTTGGAACAGGGAAGATACGCGCGCTTGCAAGCTTTCCCAATTACGATATTAAAAATCTCAGCGCCTATCTGAACGATGCCTCATCGCCGCTTATCAACCGCGCCTTTTGTGCTTATAACGTAGGTTCGGTATTTAAACCCTGCGTTGCTGCTGCCGCGCTGGAGGAAAGTGGGTTTGGCAGCATGATGTATGAGTGCCGCGGCGCACGCGAAATAGCGGGGAAACGCTTTGCCTGCCATCGCGCATCGGGTCACGGCATCGTGGATATTAAGGATGCCATCCGCGAATCCTGCAACACCTATTTTTATACCCTCGCCATAAAACTCGGCTACCAAAAAATATACGATATGGCATCCTCTTTAGGGTTTGGCACGAGCTATGCATTTGCCGATAATTTCCGCACGGAAAAAGGCTTTTTGCCCGATGTTGGCGATGCCTCACAGAGCGAGCAAACGCTTGCCAATATTTCGATAGGGCAGGGCTCCTTAATGCTCACCCCCGTATCACTTTTGCCGCTTTATGAGGCAATAGCCTGCGGTGGAGTTTATCATAGACCCACCTTGGTGGAGGGAGCTGTTATAAACGGAGTGCCCGAGGAAGGAAAGCCCGCCTATCCCACTCGGGTTATGAGCGAGCAGACCGCGCAAACGCTCAAGGAGGCGCTTTTCGAGGTTATCGAGAGCGGCACGGGCACCTCGGCGAAGCCCCATCTTTGCACCGCCGCAGGCAAAACCGCCACGGCGCAAACGGGCTGGCTGGATAACGGCAAAGCGGTGGACCATTCGTGGCTTTGCGGTTTTTTTCCTGCCGATAACCCGAAATACACAGTGGTTATCATAAGCGAGAACACAAGCGGCGGCGGAACCCCCTGCGGACCCGTTTTTTCGGCAATATGTGATGCTATCTGGAGCCTTAATTTAAGTTGACAAAATAAACTTGTAGATATATACTATAATATGTATATTTATGCGAATAGCGAGGCAGATAAAAATGGAATGGACATCACTAAACGATCTTAGAGAAAAATATCTTTCTTTTTTCGAATCTAAGGGTCATTTAAGACTTAAAAGCTTCCCGCTCGTTCCCCAGAACGATAAGTCGCTTTTGCTTATCAACTCGGGAATGGCTCCCATGAAAAAATATTTCACCGGCGAGGTAACTCCTCCGCGCAATCGTGTTACTACCTGCCAGAAGTGCATCCGCACGCCCGACCTTGAGCGTGTTGGTAAAACCGCACGTCACGGCACCTATTTCGAAATGCTCGGTAACTTCTCGTTCGGCGATTACTTTAAGAACGAGGCTATTCCGTGGGCTTGGGAATTCTTAACCGAAACCCTCGAAATCCCGAAAGAGCTTCTCTGGCCCTCGGTTTACGAGAGCGATGATGAAGCCTATAATATCTGGCTCAATGAAATCGGCGTTCCCGCTGAGCATATCGTAAAGCTCGGCAAGGCCGATAACTTCTGGGAGCACGGAACAGGTCCCTGCGGCCCCTGCTCGGAGATTTATTTCGACCGCGGCGAGAAATACGGCTGCGGCTCTCCCGATTGCAAGCCCGGCTGCGATTGCGACCGTTATATGGAAATCTGGAACAACGTTTTCACCCAGTTCAATAATATGGGCGACGGCACCTATACCGAGCTTGAGCACAAAAACATCGATACCGGCATGGGCCTTGAGCGTCTCGCTTGCGTTATGCAGGGTGTTGACAATATGTTCGAGGTTGATACCGTTCGTAACATTTTAAATAAGGTTCTCGAAATCGCAGGCTGTGAATATGGCAAGGATGAAAAGACCGATGTTTCGGTCCGCGCAGTAACCGACCATATCCGTGCATCGACCTTTATGATCTGCGATGGCGTTATCCCCTCCAACGAGGGCAGAGGCTATGTTCTTCGCCGCCTGCTTCGTCGCGCTGCACGCCACGGAAAGCTGCTTGGCATCAAGCGTGCATTCCTCTGCGAGCTTTGCGATACCGTAATTGCCGAAAACAAATCCGCTTATCCCGAGCTTATCGATAAGCAGGATCTTATCAAAAAGGTTATCTCCTTTGAAGAGGATGCCTTCAGCAAGACCATCGATCAGGGTCTGTCGCTGCTTGGAACCCTTTGCAAGGAGGGTGGAATGCTTGCCGCTGAGGATGCTTTCCGTCTTTATGATACCTATGGTTTCCCCTTCGATTTAACCAAGGATATTCTTGAGGAAAACGGAATGACCGTTGATGAAGATGGCTTCAACCGTCTTATGGATGAGCAGCGTTCCCGCTCCCGTAACGCACGCAAGGCGAGCGATGGCGAGAGCTGGAAGAGCGATGGTATCTCGTTTGATGACGTTGCCGCAACCAAATTCTTAGGCTATACTGCCGATACCTGCGAGGCAACCGTTGTTGCCATCGTTGCAAACGGCGAAAAGGCTGAGCTTATCGGCGAGGGTCAAAGCGGAGTTCTCGTTCTCGATAAAACCGTGTTCTACGGCGAGGGCGGCGGTCAGGTTGGCGATATAGGCGAAATAGTTTCGGGCAACGCCGTTTTCTCTGTTCAGAACACCGAGAAAACCGGCGGTGGAATATTCACCCACGCCGGCAGTCTTGCAGGCGGCGCTATCTCGGTAGGCGATAAGGTAACCGCCACCATTGATTCCGCTCGCAGAAACGCAACCCGCCGTAACCACACCGCAGCACACCTGCTTCAGGCAGGCCTCCGTGCAGTGCTCGGCAACCACGTTGAGCAGGCAGGTCAGCTCGTAAACGAGCGCGCCGTCCGCTTCGATTTCACTCATTTCTCTGCACTCTCCGCTGAGGAAATTGCAGCAGTTGAACAGTACGTTAACGATGCTATCT
This sequence comes from Acutalibacteraceae bacterium, assembly GCA_045655625.1. Classification (GTDB taxonomy): domain Bacteria; phylum Bacillota; class Clostridia; order Oscillospirales; family Acutalibacteraceae; genus SIG589. The sequence goes on along the minus strand of JAZOPP010000109.1, from coordinate 6,705 downwards.
TAGCAGGCATCGTTGTTGATAACCGCGAGATGCCGATTGAAGAGGCCAAGGCAATGGGCGCAATGGCACTCTTCGGTGAAAAGTATGGCGACGTTGTCCGCGTTGTAAAAGCGGGCGACCGTTCTACCGAACTCTGCGGCGGTACCCACGTTGATAACACCGCAAAAATAGGTCTGTTCAAAATAGTATCTGAAAGCTCGGTAGCTTCGGGTGTTCGCCGTATCGAGGGTCACACAGGCTTCGCAGTTCTCGATATAATTAGCAAGTATTCTGCTCTGGCTGAGGAAACCGCAGCAGCCCTAAAGGTTGGTAACCTTTGGGGAATTGCAGAGCGTGCCCGTCAGCTCTCCGCAGAGCTCAAAGAAAAAGAAAAGGCAGTTCAGAAGCTCGAATCTCAGCTTGCCGCCGGCAAGATAGATTCTCTGCTCTCGGGCGCTAAGGAAGTAGGAAACTTAAAGTTGGTTGCCGCCGTTATGGATGGCGCAACAAGCGATGACGTTAAGAATATGTGCGAACAGGTTAAGGCAAAGCTGCCCGAATCGGTTTCCGTATTCGCTGCCAAAAACGGCGAAAAACTCACCTTCTGCGTAGCCTGCGGTGCCGATGCCGTTAAGAGCGGCGCTCATGCAGGCAACCTCGTTCGTGAGGTAGCTCGTCTTGCAGGCGGTAACGGTGGTGGTCGCCCCGATTTCGCAATGGCAGGCGGCAAGGAGGCAGATAAGGCTTCCGCAGCTATCGCAGCTGCCGAGGGTCTGCTCGCTGCCCAAATCGGAGGTTAAAGATGGATTGCTTATTTTGCTCAATAGCAAAGGGAGAAATTCCTTCAACCAAAATTTATGAAAACGAATGGGTTTATGCCTTCCTGGATATTGATCCGCAGGCGCCTTTTCATGCAATAGTAATTCCCAAGGAGCATATCGCTTCTGCTGCCGATATAAATGCCGATAACAGCTTTTTGGTTGCTAAAGTTTTTGAGGCAGTAGCCGAGATTGCAAAAAATCAAAATTTAGAGCAAGGCTTCCGCGTTGTAAATAACTGCGGTGAGCATGGCGGTCAAACTGTAGGTCATATTCATTTCCATCTGCTCGCCCGCCGCAACCTTGCTTGGCCTCCGGGCTAAACCAAAAAGGAGAGATAGAAAATGGCAGAAAGCTATAAGATGACTATTGCGGGTTGCGAGCGCGAATTGCCGCTTTTCCCCGTTAACGAAAATTTAGAAATCGCAGCATTCATTATTTTTGGTGACGTTGAGCTCACCATAAAGGGATGCGAGGCTCTGCTTAAAAAGGTCCCCGAGTTTGACGTTATTCTCACTCCCGAGGCAAAGAGCATTCCGATAGCATATGAAATGTCGCGTCAGTCGGGCAAGCCCTACATAGTTGCTCGCAAGGGTGTTAAGGTTTATATGAAGAGCCCGCTTGAGGTTTCGGTAAACTCTATAACCACCGCATCTCAGCAGCACCTCTATCTTGGTGAGTCTGAGGTTAATATGATAAAGGATAAGCGCGTGCTGATAGTTGATGACGTAATAAGCACCGGCGAATCCTTAACCGCCGTTCGCAATCTTATTGAGGCTGCAGGTGCTAAAGAGGCTGCATCTTGTGCATATCTTGCAGAGGGTGACGCCGCAGACCGCACCGATATCATTTTCCTCGAAAAATTACCCCTATTCTTCAAGTAATAAAAAATCCCCGCTCGACGGGGATTTTTTAAAAAGTGCACTCTATGAAAAGACCCATGATTTTATGCGGCTTTGGAGCAATGTTTGTATCTGCGGTCTGTTTTTTGGCTCCTTGCAAACTCGCTATAACTATTATCGCGGTTTTAATAGTCGCATTGTTTTTATTCGCACTTTCGGGAGGCGCTCCGCGATTTACATTCCTTATTCCCATTATAATCATTATTCTTTTGGTGGCACTTAATGCTACTCACAAAATGTGGATAATATCTCAGCATTCAAGCCTTAAAGGCGTCCGCACCGTTCGCGGAACGGTGAGCGAAATTATCGGCTATGATACCACGGTGGGCTACGTTATCGATGCCGATCGCGTCGGCAATATAAGAGAAAACTGCCGCATTATCGTTATGGATAAGGAAGGCGCGCAGTTAGCTGTTGGCGATAGGCTGAGTATTAGCGTTTCCTTTTCGGAAAATAACCTCACCGAAGTGCGTGAGAGGGCAGATGGCATCTATTTTGTCGGCTATCTTCATAAGGTGCATTCGGTTCACCACGATAAACCGATAATTTATAGTCTCCGAGAGAATATAAGAGATATATTATCGCGCAGTATCGGCGCGCATAGCTCAGGCCTGCTCAAAGGCATAGTGCTGGGAGATAAGAGTGTCATATCATCCGATATTAAAGCGGCGTTCAGCGGTGCAGGTGTAAGCCATATTATTGTGGTATCCGGCTTGCACGTTGCGGTTTTGGCAGGCGGCATATACTCGTTTTTGCGAAAATTGAAAATCAGCAACCGTAAAACAGGTGTGTTGGGAATTCTGCTTGTCGCATTGCTTATGGCGGTAACGGGTTTTACCGTTTCGGTTTTAAGGGCAGGACTTGCCTATATCATAATGTTTATAGGTGTTTTGCTTAACCGTAAACCCGACCCGCTCAACTCACTTTTCCTCGCGATAACGATTATTTTGCTCGAAAACCCGTTTGCGTTTTTAAGCGTGTCGTTTCAGCTGTCATCGGCCGCCACGTTTGGTGTGCTTATGGTCGCTCCGGGAATGTATGAATCGGAAAGGGAAGTGTCAACACCGCTTTATTATGCCCTTATGGCTATAAAGCGAGGGTTTGCGTTTACACTCTCGGCCTCGCTTATGACCATGCCGTTTTTGATATATCACTTCGGCAGCTTTGTGCCGATTGTGTTTTTATCAAATATGTTTGTTATTCCGCTTGCAAACACGGCATTAGTGCTAAGTTTCTTTGCGGTAATAGCATTTTTCTTGCCGCAGCTTTCCCACGTTATAACAATCGTGGCAGCCGCGTGCGCAGAGCTGATAATTTTTATAACAGAAAGATTAAGTCGGTTGCCGTTTGCAACTTTAACTTTCGAAAACCGTGCAGTACCAACAGTTTTATCAACCGCTGTGGCGGTTTTGGCGGCAATCTATTATATAAAACGATACGAAAAGATCATAAAAATAAGAGATGAAAGGGCGGCGGAAGAATGGCTGCAATCACCGAGCAGGAATTAAAAAGAAGCATCGATAGCGGACGAATTTTGCCCGCCTATTTTATCTATGGAAACGATGATGGGCTTAAAAAGCTTTATATTTCCAAAATCCAAAACAAAATAATCCCCGAGGACGACCCGTTTAATCTGCAACGCTTCGTGCACGATTGCGACCTTCAGCAGGTTTATGATTCGGTTATGCAGTTTCCGATGATGGCGGAGCGCAAGTGCATCATCCTCTCGGATTTCGATTTCGAAAAATGCGGCGAGCGCGATCATTCAAGGCTTTTATCTATCATTGAGGAAATTCCCGATACCTCCACAATTATCATGTGGTTCGATACCGTGGAAATTGATGAGAAAAAATCTGATAAATTCAAAAAGCTGGCTGCCGCTGTCGAAAAGGTGGGAGGCGCGTTAGTTAAGCTCGACCACCGCACAACGAGCGACCTTGTGAGAATGTTGTGCGCAGGTGCTGACCGTCGCGGTTGCAAGCTCGAGGGCTCCACTGCCCGTTATCTTATCGAGGTTTGCTCCGCGGATTATAACATATTAAAAAACGAGCTCGAAAAGCTTTGCGCATTTCTAAAAAGCGGTATCATCACGCGTGAAATAATCGATACCGTGTGTGTTCGCTCGGTGGAGGCTTCTATTTATAATATCTCGCGCGAGCTCACCGCCAAGAATATAGGCAAAAGTATTAAGCTTTTAGATGAACTTCTGTTTTTAAAGGTCAAGCCCCACGTGGTGCTTGCCGTTTTATCGTCGGCGTTTACCGAAATGTATATAGCCAAAACCGCCCAAAACGCAGGGGTTAAGCCTGCCGAAGCAGCGGCACAGTTTGGCTATAAGGGCAGAGATTTCGTAATAACCCGCGCGCTCGATAATTCCCGCAGAATGAGCGAGGCGCAGATAGGTCTTTGCTTAAAGGAGCTGCTCGCAGCCGATGAGCGACTCAAAAGCACCGCAACCGACGGCAGAACTCTGCTCGAGGAATTGATGGTAAAATTGGTTTACATAATGTCGGAGGGCGAATGCATTGATAAAGCTTGATGGTGTTGTTGTAACCGAGGGAAAATACGATAAAATAAAGCTATCGGGCATAATCGATGCCCCCATAATAACGACCGATGGATTCTCGCTTTTTCGTGATAAGGAGAAAATCGATTTTCTGCGTGCGGTCGCCGAAAAGAAGGGCATTATAGTAATAACCGATAGCGATAGCGCAGGTCAGTTTATTCGCAACCGCCTAAAGGGTTTTATCGATTCCAAGTATATAAAAAACGTGTATCTGCCGCCAATAAAGGGCAAGGAACGCCGCAAAACGCATCCGTCGGCAGAGGGTCTTTTAGGTGTTGAAGGCACCGATAACGAGCTGATTATTAAAGCGCTCAGGCAGTTTGCCGCTCCATCGCAGGGAGAGGGCAGAAAAATAACCAAAACCGATTTTTACACACTCGGTCTTTCGGGCGATGGCAGCGCTAAAAGGCGTGCAGCACTAAAGGAGCGACTTTCGTTTCCATCATCACTTTCGGCAAAGGCGCTGCTTGATGCGGTTAATATCCTCTATTCATACGATGAATTTATTTCTATCGCAAAGGAGATAAAGTGATGGCAAAAATCAAGGGTCAGCGAATCCATCTTTTATATCTGGCAGAGATTTTCTTAAAGCACACCGATGAAAACCATCCGCTCAGCGCGTCAGAGCTCATAGAACTGCTTGCCGAAAAGGGCGTTCCGATTGAGCGTAAGGCAATATATGGTGATATTTCGCTGCTTTGCGAGGCGGGAATGGATATTCTGAAAACCCGCACCCCAAAGGCAGGATATTATCTTGCCAGCCGCGAATTCGAGCTGCCCGAAATTTTCTTACTTGCCGATGCAGTGCAGGCTGCCGATTTCATATCGCGCCGCAAAAGTCGCGAGCTTATTTCTAAGCTTGAGGGAATGCTCTCCGAAAACGAGGCACTTGAGGTTCGCAGCAGGGTATATATCGATAATCGCGCCAAATGCGAAAACGAGGATATATTCCGCAATATAGATGCTGCTTCGCGTGCAATATCCAATAAGAAAAAACTTACCTTGAAATACTGCAAAAGAGTTCTAAGCGCCGAGGGCAAGATAGTGGAGGATGCCAAGCAGCGCACCGTAAGCCCCTATGCACTTGTGTGGGCGGACGACCATTATTATCTCGTTTGCAACTATGAGAAATACGATAACCTTATGCATCTTCGCCTTGACCGCATAAAAAGAGCCGCGGTAGACGATGCTCCGGCGCGCGATTTTTGCGAGGTAAGCGAATATAAAAACCATTTCGACGTTGCCGATTATGCCCAGAAAGCATTCAATATGTATGGCGGCGAGCTTATGAGCATCACGCTGCGTTGTAAGCGCGATAAGCTTGAGCAGGCGATAGACCGCTTCGGCGATAAAATATCCATCCGCAACTGTACGGAAACCCACTTCGAATTCAAAACCGATGCGCTGGTAAGCGAGGGCCTTGTGGGCTTTATAATGCAGTTTGGAGATGCGTTTGAGGTGCTTGCTCCCGAGTCGCTTCGCGAGCGCATTCGCACAGCCGCCGAAAAAATTTGCGAGAATCATAAATAATGCTTGCATTTCTACAATGGCTGTGATATAATCGTTAGGCTGCCGAAATATGCCCGGCAGCAAAAATAACACACACTTTGCGACACGGTGCAGGGTGCCCATCACGGGTTAAACCGGTAATACTGAGCGCAAAGTGGAGGAAAAACCTTGGAGGTAAATAAAATGGCAGTAGTATCTATGAAACAGCTGCTCGAGGCCGGTGTTCATTTCGGACATCAGACTCGTCGCTGGAACCCGAAAATGGCTGAGTACATTTTCACCGAACGTAACGGTATCTACATTATTGACTTGCAGAAGACCGTTAAGAAGCTTAACGAGGCTTATCTCTTCGCTCGCGACATTTCCGCAGAAGGCAAGGATATTCTTTTCGTTGGCACCAAGAAGCAGGCTCAGGATTCTGTAAAGGAAGAGGCTATCCACTGCGAGATGCCCTATGTTAACGCTCGTTGGCTCGGCGGTATGCTCACCAACTTCCGCACCATCCGTCGCAGAATCAATCGTCTTGCCCAGCTCCGCACCATGCGTGATGACGGCACCTTCGAGCTCCTTCCCAAGAAGGAAGTAATCAAGCTCAACCTCGAGATTGAAAAGCTCGAGAAGTTCCTCGGCGGTATTGAAAATATGCAGAAGCTGCCGGGTGCTATGTTCATCGTTGACCCCCGCAAGGAAAGAATCGCTGTTCAGGAAGCAAAGAAGCTTGGTATTCCGATCATCGCTATCGTTGATACCAACTGCGATCCTGATGAGATCGATGCAGTTATCCCCGGTAATGATGATGCTATCCGCGCTGTTAAGCTCATCGCTTCAACAATTGCAGCAGCAGTTATCGAAGCCAGACAGGGCGAGCAGGTTGCAGTAGCTGAAGAAGAGGCTGCTGAAGAAGCAGTAGCAGAAGAAGCTGCAGAATAAT
>JAZOPP010000108.1:0-7564 GCA_045655625.1 Acutalibacteraceae bacterium | reverse complement strand
ACCATCGTAGGTCCCTCGCTTCGCCCCATCGAAAAGGTGGGAGTGCTGGGTCCCGTTCGCAAGGCTTCACAGGTTGAAGTCTCGCCCACCGATTCCTTCGTGCTCAAGGTAAAGCCGCCCGTTCGCGAATCGGGTGATATCGCAGGCAGCGCCCCCATCACCATTATCGGTCCCAAGGGCATTGTTGAGCTCAAGGAGGGCTGCATAATAGCCAACCGCCATATCCATATGAGCGAGGAGGAGGGAGCCGCGTTCGGTATCCACGATGGCGATTACGTAACCGTGGACGTAAACGGCGAGCGCAGAACCACCTTCTATGACGTTCAGGTTCGCGTGAACAAGGCGTTCCGCCTTGAGATGCACGTTGATACCGATGATGCCAACGCAGCAGGCATCGGAAACGGCACAAAGGTAACCATAAGGAAATAATAAAAAGCCTTTGGAGAAAACTCCAAAGGCTTTTTTTATGCTTTTCTTAAAATCTTTTTAAAGGGCAGGCAGGTGATAACGCCGCCTATCATAAGCGCGAGCCAAACGAGAATGAGTCCGTCCCAGCCTATGGAGGTTGAAGCTCCCGCAAAAAGCTTGGTTGAAACCGAGGCTGCTATGTAGCTTAAAAAGTCGAGGTATCCCGTTGCAGTCGAAACCATGCCCGTATCGCGCAGGCTCGGGCAATAGCGGCTCCACATAATGTTATCAACGCATTTGCACAGCAGCACCGCAATAATCATAATGCCAACGTTGAGGACGGGAATTTTCACTATCCACAGCAAAAGGAAGAATATTGCCGAGCTGGAAAAACCAACAAGCACCATTCTATCAAGGCTGAACTTGAAAATCTTCTCATAGGCAAAAACGGCAAGAAATGCCGAAAGAGAGAGCGCGATGGTCGAAACCGAGGCAATAAGGGTTGCCGTTTTGGGGCTGAATTTGAGATACTGGTTAAAGTAAATCGGCATCCAGAAAACAACGGTGGTGCGAACAACGCCTGTGAGAATCGAAACAAAGGAAAATTTAACAATGCTGTGCTCTATCAGCAACTTTATGCCGCCTTTGTTGTTTTCGCTCGTTTTTTGAATCTTATATTTGCCATACTGAATTATCTTTTTGCGCTCGAAAACAGAGAGCACTAAAAAGCAGATAACACCCATAACAATGAGTATTGAGCTGCCAACGCGCAGCACCCACTGCCAGGTGAGGAACATTGCAAGCACGCCTGCCGAGGGGGACCCGAGCAGCGAGGCAAAGGTATAACCTAAGCTGCAGCGCGTGGTATAAATAGGCTCGGTGTTTTCCGCCACAAGCTTGGAGAGCGGGGCATATATCATCGAGAGGAAAAATCCCATTGCGGCATAGGCAGTTTTGGCAACGCCGAAGGTTGCCGTTGTCTGCGAGAAGATAAGCAGGCAGCAACCGCCGAAAGCAAGGCCAAAGCTAATCATATATTTAGCCTTAATACGGTCGCCTATCATTCCGTTTATGAGCTGACCCACCGCGTAAACAATAAAATAAAGGGAGGAGAGGGTGCCTATCTGCGATTCGCTCAGCACGCCCTCTGCGGTCATTTGCGGCGAGATCTGACTTAATATGTATTTAGCAACGTAAACCGCGAGATATGCAATCGAGCACATGCTGCCGAGCATTATGGCATTTCGTAGCGCGGTTTTGTTTTTTGGAACGTGTAACGCTTCGTTCATTTTTTCGCCTCACAGGAATTTAATACAAGTAAACTATATCACAGCCACCCCAAAAGTCAAGCCGAACTTTATGCGAAATGTTGACTTTTAATATGATTTATAATAAACTATAAACAGTATCTTCGAAAGGAACAAAAGCAATGAAAAAACTAACCTCTATCATAGCAGTTTGCTTATGTTTAATAATGGCTCTGTCGCTCATCGGCTGCGGTGGCGGCGGAAATATCAAGGGCTCTTGGAAGACCCGTCCGCAGGTGGATGAAAACGGCGAGGTAATTGAAATTCCCGCTGAGGATGTTCAGCTTTTCGAGTTTTCCGCTTCCGGCACGGGTAATATGTCGCTGCCCGAATTTGGTGAGACGGTGGTAATTTCCTTTAACTGGAAAACCAGCGGTAATACCCTCACGCTAACAGCAGGGGAGAGCGAGGTCCACAAATTCAAATATAAGGTAAAGGATCACGTGCTTTATCTCACCCGCGAAGGATCCGATAAAACCTTCGAATACATAAAGGTTTCCTAAATTAAAGACCTCTCGATAAAAATCGAGAGGTCTTTAATTTATAATATCATCCCAGCAAAAAGTCGGTTGCCAGCATAACGCAAAAGCCGATAAGCAGGGCATAGGTTGCACCGCGAGCACCGTCGTGATGGGTTTCGGGAATCATCTCATCGCTTATAACGTAGAGCATCGTTCCGCCTGCGAATGCGAGCGCAAAGGGAAGAATTGCCGAGGCAATGCTCACGGCAAAATAGCCTATAAGCGTTCCCGCAACCTCAACAAGACCGGTTATCATAGCGCAGATAAAGGTCTTCTTGGGAGAAACGCCTGCCGCCAGCATAGGCCCTATAATAACCATTCCCTCAGGCACGTTCTGCAGCGCAATGCCGCCTGCAATTATGAGCGCCTGATTCGTGTTACCCGAGCCGAAACCAACGCCCGCCGCGATTCCCTCGGGCAGGTTGTGAATAGCAATGGCGGTAACAAAAAGCAGCACGCGGCTTAAATTCGCGTTTGGGTGGGCTTCAATATCGTTGCCCATTATTCTGTGCAGGTGGGGCACCAGCTTATCAATAAGGTTAAGGCATAAAGCACCCGTAAAAATGCCGGCGATGGTAATAAGCAGGCCGCTTTTTCCGCCGCCGTATTCCAGCGAGGGGAGAATAAGCCCCAGCACCGCCGCCGCGAGCATAACACCCGCCGCAAAGGAAAGCACAATATCCGAAAAACGGTGCGATATTTTTTTAAAGGCGAAGCCGAGCAGCGAGCCGAAAACGGTTGCGCCGCCAACCCCCAGTGCCGTGAGCAAAACAACTTCCATAATATCACCTAAAAGCAAAGGCTCCTGCAAAAGCGGGAGCCTTTAAAAATTAAAGAACTAACGAGGGTGCGCTGTAAACGCGTGCGGCAAGCTCCTGATTGAGCATGTAAAGGCTCTTTGGGTCGCTGCCGAAAAGCTCCATCTTGGTTATGAGGTCATTGGCGTTGGTTTCCTCCTCGCCCTGCTCCTTAACGAACCAATCGAGGAACTGCATGGTGCGGAAATCGCGAACGTCATAAGCAGCAGCATAAATATCGTTGATAAGCGAGGTAACGTATTTTTCATGCTCAAGGCCTGCCTTCAGTACGTCCATATCGCAAGAGAAAACCTTATCGGGCTTATCAATAGCCTCGAGGGTAACCTTCTCGCTCTCGTTCTGCAAATAGGTGTAGAACAGCATTGCGTGGTCACGCTCTTCCTGTGCCTGAATCATATACCAGTTTGCAAAGCCATCAAGACCGCGGTCTTCAAAATAATTAGAAAAATCAAGATAAAGATATGCCGAATAGAACTCTTTGTTTATCTGCTGATTAAGCAGGTCGCGAACTTTTTTATCCATAATAAAAACCTCCATATCTGTTTTAATTATTATATCACCGTTTTCAAAACTAATCAACAAATTTGTGCATCACGAGTGGTTTATTTTGAGGGTTAAAGAAGCAGGTAAAATTTTTGGAAAAATAGTGTTGACTTATGTTATTTGCTTTGCTATAATGCGCTTGAAAAGAGCGTTTGGAGGTATTTAAATGAAAGGTTGCAAAACTCTGAAAACTATTAGTCCCCGCAATTTAAAGCTTCTTCCTCAAAGCTGCGTTAAGTTCGGTTTTATTAACGAAAACGACCAGCGCAACGCTATTTGGGATATGTTAGTAACCAAGAAAGGTCGCTGTTTTTTTTCGGTTTGCGCCGAACTTTATGTTCATGAATCGGCAGGCCTTTATGAGTTTATAAAAGAAACCGGCGAGATGCGTTGCTGCTTTGAACTGGATGAGGCGGTTTTGTGCGCTCCCGATGCTATAATGCCAAGCAAAATTCATACCTCTATGAGCGAGATGGAGGATGGTCGCATCATTATGACCACCCATACCACCTCTCAGTCTTCAAAACACCCCTATTGGTATCCCGAACCGTTTTATAACCATGTGTTTGAGGGTTATCAGGGCTCAAATATTTTAATCTACGACCCTAACACGGGCATTCTTGAAAACCGCGGAATCCCCGTGCCGCATGAATCGATTTATGGTGGCGTTTATGAACCCAAGAAAAACGCCTTTTATTTCACAGGCTATCTTCGAGGACATCTTTATCGCTATGATATCGAGAGTGGAAAACTCACCGATTACGGCAAGGTAACCGAATTTGGAACCTTCCGTTTGTTCCTATCCAAAATCGACGGAAACATCTATAGCGCAAACCGCACGGGATATTTTTATCGCATCAACACCGAAACTCAGCAGATAGAGGAGCTTGGCGTTTTCTTCCCCAAGGATTATGAACCTTATTCAACACAAAAGCATGTCCAGCTTGACTATATATGCGATGGCGCAGATGGCAACCTTTATTTGCATTATATCTTTGGTTATAACCTTTATCGTTATAATATAAAGGAAAACAAGTTAGAGAGCGTTGGCAGCGGTCGCCCCGATGACCTCGAGCTCTGTGACCCCAATCAGCATTATGGTCTTTTATCGGATGAAAACGGCGTTTTGTGGTACACCCTCTCAACCGTAACCAATACCTTCGATTGGACAACCGCTTATCTCATACGTTGGGATATATTGCGCGGCGAAAAGCCCCGAAATATGGGTCTTGTCGGTGTTCCCGAGCGCTCTATTAATGTTATGGCTGAAATGCATTATCATGATGGCACGCTTTATTTCACCAACGGTAATCATCATTTTGATGTTCCTGGTATGTTTGCTGTTGATAAGCGCAAGCTTGAAGCGATGGACTATAACCTCGATGAGGAAAACGAAGAAACACCCCTCTCGCGCGATGTTATAAATTATCTCCACTTAGCCGAGCCGCGCAAATATTATCCTTATGGCGATGAGGAGTGGGAGAGACAGTTTGTCAATGTTCAAAAATATGTTGATTACTGCCGCGAGTTTGGCATCTTTATGTCCGAAAACCCAATGGAAATTCCCCACAAGCATATAACGCCTTATCCGCTTTGGCGCGAATACGGCTATAAAAACTCTGCCGTGCAGCGTGTCTGGTTTGAGGGCGATAGGGTTTGTGCCGAGTTTGGCGGCGAAAAGAAATTTATGCTTCAGGGCGATTGCGTAAAGGTCGTTGCCGATTTTTCGAAAAAAGCAGAACCCGTCGCACTCGCACAAACGGCAGTGCCCAAGGCGGTCGGCAGATATTTCCGCGCCGTTCCCACCGCATCGGCGGCGATTTGGGACGGTAAGTATCTGGTCGGCACCAAGGATGGTCTGCTCTTCACCTGGGATGGCGAAAACGCGGTTTGCTTCGGCGCCTGCCCCAACACCTCGGGCGAGGTCAGAGAAATCTGCTATTGTGATAAAACCCGCACCGCCTATGGCATCATAGGCTCCTATAACGATATTTCCATCGTCTTCTCGTTCGATGAAAAGCAGGGCGTTCGCTACCTCGGCAGAACCCACTTTAATATCGAGAGCGGACTTTATCTCAACTGTGAGTTGTCCTCTATTGCAGTAAATGAGGACGGCACCCACATAGCCGTCGGCTCCAACGAAAACATGGGCGCAGTTTATGATATAGAGCTTTAAAAAAGAAACCCCACCTATTTGATAGGTGGGGTTTTATTATTTGATTTAGCCCTTTCAAAACCGCCCGCGGCAGTTATTGCGCGGCAGGTGCGGCCTTTTGGTTTTTTATAAGACCGAGCACGGCAGAGGAGAGCATTGCCGCCTCAAAAATAATACCGCCCGTGGATAAAACGAATACGTTATAGGTAAGGCAAAGCGGCGATTTTATGAGGGTGAGCTTGCGTGTGTTCTGCGGATTTTTGAGCGCAAAGCTTATGGCGTTTATAAAAAGACCCGCCGTAATAAAAACGGAATACCACGCGTCCCAGGTTAAAATGCCGGTCACAATCATCAGCACTGCGAAAAACGCGGGCACGTAAATATTGTTGCTGCCCATCTTATCGCGGATATAGTAGCAAATGCATTTAGCCGAAGCCACAAGGTTCAAAGCGGTTGCGGTCATCGCGCCGAGCAGGAAATAGTGCACCGTAAAAACAAAGCCGGTGAGAATCTGAAAAAACAAAATTCCCTTAGGGGTCTTCATCTGCAGCGATAAAAATCCCGTAACCACCGCCACGATACCAAAGGCTTGCCCTATGTAATACCCAACCTCTCCGAACATAGCACCCTCCGAAAGTAAAAATTCAACAAAACAATTATAAACCACGCGCGTGGAAAAAGCAACAGGGGAGTGAAAATCTCATAACGAGAAAAATCTCTCCGTCCAAAAATGTTCATCTAAGCTTAGCTGATGCCCTCTTAGCACGTGCCCGGCATAAGCCTCCCAAGCCTTTAGGGAGGGGGACCGCTTGCGGTGGAGGGATTAAATAAATTAATGTTTATCTTTGCTAAACTGAAGCCCTCTCGGCACGTGCCCGAAACTTTTTACGGCTTGGAGCGCCGAAAAGTTTCGACCGCGGCGCACATATCTTTAAACGCTTATCTAAACTTAGCTGAGTCCCTCTTGCGGTGCCCGAAGAAAAACTTCCTTGGAGCGTCGTTTTTCTTCGACCGCTGCGCTTCGTTTCGCTCGCTGCTTCGCCCACCGGGCGCGCTCGCGACCTCACCCCGGATTATTCGCCCTCGGGCTCATACCCCGGAACCGAAAAATTAATTCATATCCATAACCAAAAAGAAAAACACACCCGAATGGGTGTGTTTCTTTTTGTGTTATCTTGACAGAATGGATGCTGTCATTAATGAATGCGCTCAAAACATTATTTTACCTGTTCATACATCCAAAGAACAGTATACCGATCCTTAAGGTCCTTTGCATACCTGATGCCGTCGGTTAGCTTTTTTTCTCCATACATTTTTTCGAATTCTTTTATATTAAGTCCGACGGTTCCAAGCATTTTGAGCACTTGCTCCGGTGTCGGAGAGTCGGCAAGGAGCTTGCGGATCTCCGACCATTTTTCTATGTAATCGGGGAGCTTGTTCTCATAGATCCAGCCAAGCTTTTTCTGCAACGCAATAATCCCCTCGGCGGTAGTCATATTGCCTATCGCTCCGTATACCCGCCGGACACTCGCTTCCCATTCATCCTTATCGAATTTCTTCGCTTCGGGCATTTCTATGGTTTGAAGCTCTTGACGAAGTATTGCTGTTAAGTAGGTGGAATACGCCACGTCAATACCGTGACAAAAATATGGCTCGTTATGAAGAAGACCGGTTACTTCAAAAAAATGCGAAAGGTGATGCTCGCTTCCCGATGCGGGGCGGGAATTTCCCATATAAGCCATTGCGATTCCAACGATAACGAGTGCGCGCATCAGTGCCGCGATGCTTTTCTCGTCGCGTGCAACCACGCTC